>JAHEKG010000103.1 GCA_024638475.1 Rhodospirillales bacterium
TGGAGGTGCCGGGGCGCGTCGAATACATTCATCCATTGCATAATTTAGCGGTGGTCGCCTACGATCCCGCACTGATCGGCGAAACCCGCGTCCGCAGCGCCGTTTTCAACAGCAAGCCGGTCAAGCCCGGTGACGAAATCTGGGTGGCGGGCCTCAAAGGCGACCACAAACTAGTTTCCCAAACAACGCGCGTGGCGTCGATACAGCCGGTCGATTTTCCACTGTCCCGGACCATGCGCTTCAGGGATGCAAACCTTGAGACGATCGCCGTCATTAACGCGCCCGAAGGTGCGGACGGCGTGTTGTTGGACCGGCGGGGCCAAGTGGTGTCGTTGTGGTCGAGTTTCGCGTTCCAGGGCGGGCGCGACCTGGATCAGGTGAACCTCGGCGTGCCTGCCGAAGTGGTCGAGGAAATGTTGGATCATCTAGCGCGCGACGAGCCGCTGCGATCGCTGGAGGTGGAGTGGCGCTCCATGCCGCTGGCGAGTGCCCGCAAGCTGGGCTTGCCATCCGAATGGGGTGACCGCTACGAACAGCACAATGGCGAACGGCGGAGTCTGCTGGCCGTTACCCGCACCGTAGCGGGATCCGCGGCGGCGGAGTTGTTTCGGCCCGGGGATTTATTGTTGGCGATTGACGGCAAGCCCGCCAACACCTTTCGGGAAGTCGAGCGCGCCAGCCAGAAACCCAGCGTCGGCGTCACCTTCTTCCGCAATGGTGAAACCTTGACGCACCAGCTGGCAACCGAGGCGCTGCAGGGCACCGACGTCGATCGGGTGGTGTTGTGGGCGGGTGCGCTGGTCCAGGCGCCACATCGGGCTTTGGCCGCCCAGCGGGGCATCGAGCCCAAAGGTGTCTACGTGTCCTACTTCGGCTACGGCTCACCGGCGACCCGCTACGGTCTTTATGCCGGGCGGCGCATTCTCGAGGTTGACGGCAAGCCAACCCCCGACCTGGACAGCTTCGTCGCCGTCGTGCGCGGGCGTGCCGATCGCGAGCCGGTGCGGCTGAGAACGGTCACCTGGAACGGGGTTCCCGAAGTCATCACCCTCAAACTCGATCAGCATTATTGGCCCGGCTACGAGCTGCGCCGCGAAGCTCGTCGCTGGCAGCGTTTCCAACTCAACTAACCCGAAAGCGTTTATCTATGGCTATCGGCTCCATTTCTTTCAGTGGTATCTTGATTCGCTTCGTCGTGGCGGTGGCGTTGGTTACGCTCAGCTGGAATCCCAGCGAGCTGAGTTATTTCCACTGGGCCACGGCTAACTTACCCGACAACAATGCACCGTTCATTGTGTTCTCCGGGCTGATACTGCTGATTGCCTGGATCGTGTTTTTGCGCGCAACGACGCTTTCCCTCGGCTCGGTGGGTACCCTGCTGGCCATCGCCGTGGCTGGCAGCATGCTCTGGTTGATTATCGATTTCGGTTGGCTCGACCCAGGCAACCGGACGGCGTTGGCGTGGGTCGTGTTGATATTGCTCGCGGCCATTCTGACCGCGGGCATGTCCTGGTCGCACCTGCGGCGCAGAATGTCGGGACAGGCCGATGTGGATGACGTGGAGATGTAACCGTGCCTGGCTAGGCATCGTCGTGCTCAGCTTGGCGGGCATGGCGACGCCTGGGTTTGCGGCAAAGCTCTACAAATACAAGGACGAGAACGGCCAGTGGGTGTTTACGGATCGCCGTCCCGACGGGGGCGAGGCGTTCCAGGAGCAAGACATCAAGGCGACGCTCGAGGAACCCACCGTCGAGCTCATCAAGGAACCCCGTGAGGGGGGGGTTGCGCTGCTGGCGAAAAGTACTTTTTTCGGCCCGGTGCAGGTCGCCTTCCAATTGGCCGAGCATGACAATGTCGGGCGCCAGACCCCGCTCAGCGGCGACCGGCTACTCCCGCCCCGCAGCACCACTGAACTGCTCGTGGTCCAGCCCGAAAATGCCAACCTGCCCAGCGCGTTCGCCTATCGGTACGAGTACTTGCCGGGAGATCCCATTGCCCGGCATCAGCCGCGGCGCCCCTATCGGTTGCCTTACGCGGTGGCGAAGTCGTTCTTGGTGTCGCAAGCGCCACCGGATGCCATCACGCATCAGGATCCGAGTAGTCGGCATGCGGTGGATTTCGCCATGCCCATCGGCAGCGGCGTGTATGCCGCTCGCGGCGGGGTCGTGTTGGATGTGGCGAGCCGTTTTTTTCGCTCCGGCACGAACCTCGAACGGGACGGGCCGAGGGCCAATGTCGTGCGCGTGTTGCACGACGACGGCACGATGGCGGTCTATGCGCACCTCAACTGGAACTCGATCCGCGTGGTACCGGGCCAAACCGTCGAGCGCGGCGAGTTCTTGGCGGCCTCGGGCAATACCGGGTTTTCCACCGGTCCGCACCTGCACTTCGTCGTGCAACGCAATGCGGGTGGGCGGCTCGTGTCGGTGCCGGTGCGTTTCGCTGGGCCAAACGATAGTGTCCAACGCATCGCCACCGGCAGCACGCCCATCGCCTATTGAGTTGCCGGTGGGCCCGCGAGCGCCGCGGTAAGGGCGGTTAGGCTCGTGATCGGTGCCTCGCAGACCATGCCATGGCAGAAATAGGCCACGTTGCCGTCGGCTACCGACGCGCGTTGGGCGAGTAGGCCGGGCAGTGCTGCCACGTCGTTGTCGATAGCGAAACACAGCCGCTGCGGCGTGTAGCCCGCCTGAGCAAGCGTTTGCCACTCGAGCAGATCCTCCGCACCGTTGCCGCGGATAACGATCAGTTGCGGTGGCGTCAGCCAGAGTTCCAAGGCATTGAGCATCGAGTCGTGCCCATGGGGAAATTTTTCCAAAGCCGGCCAACCCGCCTTCAGAATGCGCTCGGCCGCTTGGATGTAGCGCTGTTCGCCGAACAAATGGCCAGCCTTGATCAACACCTCCGCCGCCACGCCGTTGCCCGATGGTGTGGCGTCGTCGGCGAAGTGCTTGGGCCGGTGAATCAGCGGCTCATGATCATGGGAGGTAAAGAACAGCCCGCCCTCGGGATCTTCGAAACGAGTGAGCAGCGCATCCAGCAGCTCAATCAGCCAATCCGCCTCTTCTTGGTGCCAGCGGCACTGCAGGAGTTCCATCAGCCCGTCCGCAAGAAACGCGTAGTCATCCAGGTAGCCGTTGAAGCGGGCCTGGCCGCGCGTACTCACGGCCAGCAATACCGGTTTCGCCCACAGCTGCTCGCGGATGAACTCGGCCGTCCGGGCCGCCGCTACGGCCAGCGCGGGTTGCTGTAGCCGCCGGGATGCAATAGCAAGGCCGCGGATCAACAGCCCGTTCCAACTGGTCAGAATTTTTTCGTCGCGACCCGGCCACGTCCTTTGTTCGCGATGCGCCAGCAACTTGACGCGGGCGTGTTCCAGTAACTCGGCGGCCGCCGTTGGGTCCACGCCGGCCTTGGTCGCGGCGGCCTCTACGCTGTTGGCCTGATACAGGTGCCACGCTTCGCCCTCGAAGTTCGCGGGGCCGTTGAGACCAAAGCGTTCGCTGATCAAAACGTACTCTTGTTCGTCTAAGACCGCCTGAGCTTGTTCTGGTTGCCACACATAGAACTTGCCTTCGCTACCCTCGGAGTCAGCATCCAACGTTCCGTAGAAGCCACCTGCGGAGTCCTGCATGTCCTTTAACAGCCAACCGGCCGTTTCTGCGGCTGCCTGGCCGAAAAATGCGTCGCCGGTGGCGGCATACGCGTCGCTATAGCTCGCTAATAACGCCGCATTGTCGTAGAGCATTTTTTCGAAGTGGGGAATCATCCAGTGCGCGTCGACGGAATAGCGAAAGAACCCGCCCGCGAGTTGGTCGAACAAACCGCGTTCCGCCATCCGGGTGAGGGTGAGGCTGGCCATGAACAGCGCCTCCACGTCCGGGGTCTCACTGGTGGCGGTGGTTCTCCACTGCCGCAGCAGGCGATCGACATGAGTGGCGTGCGGAAACTTTGGCGCAGCGCCGAAACCGCCGTTGTCCCGATCGAATTGCTCGGCTAGGGTAGCGCGCGCCGCTCGCAAGGGCGTCGGGTCGAGGCTATCGGCGGCGAGGTCGGCCGGCGGATTCAAGCTGGCCAGGGCGCCGACCACCGCCTGTCCTTGTTGCTCCAGTTCTTCACTGTGGCTCTTGAAATAATCCGCCACTCGCTGCAACAGCATGGGGAACGCGGGCATCCCATGACGTGGTTGCGGAGGGAAATAGGTGCCGCTGAAGAACGGAAGCCGGCTGTTCGGGGTGAGGAAGACCGTCAGCGGCCAGCCGCCGGCCTGCTGGGTGAGCAACTGGTGCGCGGTTTGGTAGATCTTATCCAGGTCTGGGCGTTCTTCCCGGTCGACTTTGACGTTGACGAACCATTCGTTCATGAGTGCCGCAATGGCAGGATCCTCAAACGATTCGTGGGCCATCACATGGCACCAGTGGCAGGCCGAATAGCCGACGGAGAGGAGGATCGGTTTGTTGGCGCTGGCCGCGAGCGCCAGGGCCTCGTCGCCCCACGGGTACCATTCCACCGGGTTGTCGGCGTGCTGCGCTAAGTAGGGGCTGGTCTCGGCCTTGAGTCGATTGGGCATCGCTGGACTATAGCTTACGCGGTGAGTCTGTGGTGGTCGTCGCTCACCAGGCTGTTTAAACTACCCCCAATGCCCACAGGATCTACACCGTGATCGAGTTTCCTGAATTCGATCCCATCGCCATCCACTTTACCGAAACCCGTGGGTTGACTTGGTATGGCCTGACGTATCTGGCGGGGTTCGTTGCCTCGTGGCTGTTGGCGCGGCGGCGCGCGGCATCCCCGCACAGTCCTCTCAAAGTTGCCGAAGTCGACGACTTGATTTTTTACGGCGCCATGGGCGTGTTGTTGGGGGGGCGTTTGGGCTACATGTTGTTTTACGCGCCCGGCGCGGTCCTCGACAATCCGTTATCGATTTTCGAAGTTTGGAAAGGCGGAATGTCCTTTCACGGCGGACTGATCGGGGTGTTGTGTGCGATCGGGCTGTATGCGCGCAAGCTGAAGCTCCCCTTCTGGGTGGTCGGCGACTTTGTGACCCCGCTAGCCCCGTTGGGGTTGTGCTTCGGCCGCATCGGCAATTTCATCAACGGCGAGCTGTGGGGTAAGGTTACCGATGTGCCGTGGGCGATCGTCTACCGAGGCGTGCCGCGGCATCCCTCGCAATTGTACGAGTCGGCGTTAGAGGGTTTGGCGCTGTTTTTCATTCTGTGGTTTTACTCGGCGCGGCCCCGTCCGACCATGGCCGTATCGGGTTTATTCCTAATCGGTTACGGCGTGTTCCGGATCGCCATCGAGTTCGTCCGGCTACCCGATGACGGGGAGTATTTCGCCCTTGGCTGGATTACTCGGGGTCAGGTATTGTCGACACCTATGGTGCTGGCGGGCGTGTTCATGATGGTCTGGGCGTATCGTCGCGGCCAGGTGTTTTCGACGAAGGAGCAACGCGCGTGAGGCAATATTTGGATCTCATGGCCCGTATTCGTAATACGGGCGCATCGAAGGACGACCGCACCGGCACCGGGACCCTGAGTGTGTTCGGCCATCAGATGCGCTTCGATTTGGGCGCGGGGTTCCCCATGGTGACCACCAAGAAGTTGCACCTACGCTCCATCATCCACGAGTTGCTGTGGTTTCTTCGCGGCGACACCAACGTCGATTACTTGCATCGCAATAATGTGTCGATTTGGGATGAGTGGGCCGATGCCAACGGTGACCTAGGGCCCGTTTACGGCGCTCAATGGCGCTCCTGGCCGACCTCCGACGGTGAAACCATCGACCAGATTCAAGGGGCCGTGGAATTGCTGCGGACTAACCCCGATTCACGGCGCATCATTGTCAGCGCCTGGAACGTGGGCCAGCTGAGCGACATGGCGCTCATGCCGTGCCATGCGTTGTTCCAGTTTTACGTGGCCGAAGGCAAGTTGTCCTGCCAGTTGTATCAGCGTAGCGCGGACGTGTTTTTAGGCGTGCCCTTCAACATCGCCTCGTACGCGTTGTTGACGCACATGATGGCTCAACAGGCCGGTTTGAACGTGGGCGAATTTATCTGGACCGGCGGCGACTGCCATCTATACCGTAACCACCTGCAGCAGACCGATGAGCAACTCGGTAGGGAACCGCTACCCCTGCCGCGGCTGGCGCTAAAGCGCAGCCCGGCATCGATTTTCGACTATGAGTACGACGATTTCGAGATCATCGGCTACCGGTCCCACGCCCACATCAAGGCCGCGGTTGCCGTTTAGTTAGTCGTGGGTCAGTGGTTTCTTGGTGAATAGATAGTCTTTCAACTCTTTATCGAACCGCGGATCCTTGCGGCGAATCCACTCTAGCACCATGGCCGCATGTTCTTTTTCCTCGTCCCGATTGTGGGCGAGGATGCCTTTCAGCTCGGCGTCGCTGCAGGCGTCGACACGCTGGTTATACCAGTCAACCGCCTCCAGCTCTTCCATGAGGGAAATAATCGCGCGGTGCATGTCCCGAGTTTCATCGGACAACTCGTTAATGGGCTCGTGGTAGCCTTCGTTCGCCATCTGGGTTCCTTTCATTGTGGTACGGCATTCGTTGTAACATGATGTTATGCGTAAGGTTCTAGTGTTTCAACATGTATCCAGCGAACCCCTCGGCGTGCTCGACCGGCAACTACGGGAACACGGCTGCCGGATCAAGTTCGTCAATTTTTCGCGAGAGCCGGGCGCGCAACCCGATGTCAGCCGCTACAATGGCCTGATCGTCCTCGGCGGGCCCATGAACACCGATGCGATCGACCGTTATCCCAACCTGCTGACCGAGATGGAGGCCATCAGAGAGGCAATTAGTCGCGGCCTACCCGTGCTAGGCATCTGTTTGGGTGCGCAACTCATCGCCGAGGCGCTCGGTGCGCGGGTAGGGCGCAATGCGGTCAAAGAGATCGGATGGTACGCGGTGACGCCGACGGCGGAGGGGCGAAAGGATCCGTTGTTCGCCCATTTCGACGGCACGGAACGCATCTTCCAGTGGCACGGCGATAGTTTCGAATTGCCCGCGGGCGCAACTTTGTTGGCCAGTTCGGAGCGCTGCGAAAATCAAGCCTTCCGTTTCGGTGACAATGTCTATGCGCTGCAGTTTCATCTCGAGGTGGATACCCAACTGATCGAGCGCTGGATCGTAAATCCCAACATGTGTGCCGAGCTGGGCGAGATAGCCCAACAGGGATTGCCCAGCACGCCCGAGGCGGTGCGTAAGCTGACGGCCCGCTACATCGACCGGTCGCTAGCTTTGGCCCACGATTTTTTTGGGGAATTTATTCATCGATTTCACCATCGCCGGCGTCGCATCCGGTTGCCGTCACGCTAGCGAGGAGTATTGTGGTTCCGCCTTGGTTGACGGAGGCAGCACCTAACGCTCGGATTCTTGACCTTGATCGGGGTTACTGGTCGGTTCCGATTTCGTTTCCCGAGAGCTATCGCCGCGCCGGAAGAATCCGACGAACCGATGCCAGTATAGTTTGAGGGTTACACCAATCGCGGGACCGCCGAGCCCTCCACCCGACCTGGGCTGCAAGATACTTTGCAGTCACTGAATTAGGCCGAGGGCTTCTGGGCTATCACTATCGTTAGGTAGGTGCGCGATCGCGCCGCATCCGGCTACCCTGGGGTTAATAATTGCCGGCGCGCCCGTGCCGAGTTTCCACGTTGTTGCTGAATAAGAACCCAGATTTGTCCAGTTAAACTGGAGTTGTCCGTAACCTGTTGTCCACAAACAACAAAAGAGGTGGTATAAGGTAACGCTACAAAAACTGAAAGGGAACCATCATGACTCGATCATCGCTTGCGACACTACTTGTCGCCTCGGCGTTTGCCATCCCGGTTTTTTCGCCGTTGTCAGTTAACGCCCAGGGGCTTGAAGAAGTTGTCGTTACTGCAGAACGCCGCGAGGCATCTTTGCAGGTCGTTCCCGTCGCCGTCACCGCCTTGAGCGTCGAGGCGATCGCGAATCGGCAGGTGACCGAACCCCAGGATCTGATGCGCCTGGTTCCCAGCTTGAAAATGAACAACAACATTACCTCGCCGACCAACTTGTCGCCCGCGTTGCGCGGCTCGTTGCAGCAGGATGCCTCGCTGGTCGTGGCGGAGTCTCCGTTCGGAATATACGTCGACGGTGTGTTCGTGCCGCGTCTTAACGGTAACAATGTCACCTTGGCTGACATTGAACGGGTGGAAGTATTGCGCGGGCCGCAGGGCACGCTTTACGGCCGCAACACATTGGCCGGGGCTATCAGTTACATCACTCGCACGCCGAGCGCAGATGACTCCTGGCTCAACGCCAGCGTTGGCGCAGGCAATGACGATCAAGTTCGTGCCAGTGTTAGCCTCGGTGGACCGCTAGGCGACAATGGTTGGGGTGGCTCGTTTTCAGCCCAGCACAACACGAAGGACGGCCAGTATTTCAATGTCGCAACTAACGAGGATGTGGGTGAGCAATCTAACACTGCCGCGAGAGGTAAGCTGGCTTATTCGGGCGAAAAACTTGATGCCGTTTTTTCCTTGTCTTTCTCCGACTCGAGCGGTGATTCGCTGCACCTGCCACCGGGCACCACTCCCAGCGTGCACGGCAATCAGCAGTACACTTCCGACGATATCGTGTTGGACTTTGGCGAATATATGGTGAGCACGCCTACAGTGCCCGGCCCGCCCGCGCCGCACGCCGCTAAGCCGACGCACGACACCGAGCAGACCATTGCCTCACTAAAGTTGTCCTGGGATTTCGGTGGCGTGACCTTAACGTCCCTGACTGGCTTCGTTGGCCTTGAAGATTTCTTCAGTACCGACTTCAGCGGCGATGGCGGTTTCCTCAGCGCCGGCAGTGATATCGATTCGGACGTCTTCAGCCAGGAACTCCAGCTCCAGGGCACGGCGATGGACGATCGGCTCGATTACTTGGTGGGCCTGTATTACTTCGACGAGAGCGCTAATCAGACCTTTGGCTGGCGTTTCTTCAATGTCATCCCGCTGTCTGCAAGCGCGATTCAGATCGACACCACCTCCGTCGCCGTCTTCGGACAAGCGAGCTACCAGCTCACGGACAGCTTGAAGGCCACCTTCGGCGCCCGCTGGGTGGAAGACGACAAGACCTTCGGTTTAGACTTTGCGACGGTGACCGGATTCTTCCCGCCCATTCCGCCGGAGCGAATCGATCTCGCCAATAAGTACTCCGAAATCACGCCTAGGTTTGGATTGGATTGGACGCTGGATCCTGGTGGCAACGTTGATAGCATGTTGCTGTTTGCCACTGCCGCTCGGGGGTTCAAGTCCGGTGGCTACAGCGCCATTGTCATTTTTCCGCCGGCGGACCTTGCTCGCGAACCTTATTTCCCGGAAACCAATTGGACCTACGAACTAGGCATCAAGACAGACTTGTTTGGCAATCGTTTTCGCGTTAACGCCAACTACTACTATTCGGACATCACTGATCTCACCCTCAACGCAACAGTGGTCGTCAACGGCAACCCAACGTTTCCGGTCACCAACGCGGGCGATGTCGTGATTCAGGGCCTGGAGTTCGAGGCGACCTGGGTGCCGACGGATAACCTGTCGTTGTTCCTGAGCGGCGCCACGGCCGACGGGGAGTTCAAGAACCTCAATCCCACTGCGGCACCGGCGCTGGCCCCCGTGAGCTTCGGCGTTCAGCCACAAACGCCGCAGACACCGGACTTAACGCTTAGCCTCGGTTTGGACTACAACGCGGAGACTTCCTTTGGCGAGTGGGGATTTGGCGTCGACTACTATTGGACGGACGATTACATTACTGCGGCTACCAATGACTTCGTCGTCAAGGCCTACGATCGCCTGAACGCCTACGCCAAGATCGGTTTTGCCGAGAACTGGGAAGTGCGGGCCTCCGTAAAGAACATCCAGGATGACGCAGACGTTACTTCCGGTAGCCGTGGGCTTGGTGGGTGGATCTACCTGCCACCGCGAGAATACTTTTTGAGTATCAACTACCGGATGTAGGTAAGGGGTCGTTTGAGATGACACGAGAACCCCCGCTTCGGCGGGGGTTTTTATTTCGATGAGGGAATTCCGATGCGCACGATAGCCACGTTTTGTTGCCTGTTGTTGCTCTGTGGCGCCAGCTGCACCACTGCCTCGGTAGCGGAGTCGGTCGTGCGTCGTTCGACGTTCTTGGTCGCCGACATCGAAACATCGGTGGCCTTCTACGAAGGCATCGGTTTCAGGGTGTGGCTAGATCGAGGCGGCGAGCGTGATCAGGCGGCCTCGCGACGCTTCGTTTAGTCGCTACGCCGTTGCCCAATGGCTAAGTGGTCGACAATAGCTGCTGGCCGGTCCGAGTCAATCTATAGTTGGTGAAGTCGTCCGAGCCCGATCCCGTCAGCTCTAACAGCTGGCTATGGGTCAGCTTTTCGAGGCGCTGCTGAGCGTCGTCGGGCAAGATCCCCAAAGCCTCCGCAACATCCGGCGCAGATATCGCAAATCCGGGCCCGCAGGCCGCAGTGCAGCGTAGCACCGCTAGATCCAGACCGTCGAATTCGATCTCATTGGCGGTCAAGCCCGAATCGGACCGA
>JAHEKG010000104.1 GCA_024638475.1 Rhodospirillales bacterium
TAAAGATGAGTTTTTTCATGGCTGGCCCCGGTTTACATAATGTTGTTCTTAAAGGGGAGGGTCGGGCCCACTATAACCCACAGCGGTGAGGTCGGTGGGCGGGTTTGACATAGCGAGGTCGGTGCTGCCGGCTTTATGGGGCGACGAATACCTGCCGCTGGTTGTAGCGCTTAATGACTGCGCGAATTTGTTGGCCGTTGCGGTACGGATTGGTGTGGGGATCTTCGCTCCAGACGTCATTGGGGATGCCCATGCCCGCGCCGTAGAAGCTGCGATAAGAGGCGGGGTCATCCCAGAGCAGGAAGTTGCGGGCCGGTTTCGCGCGCTCCCTGCGCAGTGCCTGCAATTCGATGGTGCCCGGTAGGGCCACGCGCCCTGGACCGTTCGCGACCACTTGGGTGCGGCCGTTGAAGTCGACGACTCGTGAGTAGCCCCGTGCCCTAGCGGTCGGGGTCGTTTGGCCTGCCCCGAAATACTCCCCGCCATGGCCACAGCTTAATATGTAAGTGAGATTCTCGAAGGCACGGGCATGTCGGCCCAGCTCCCATCCCTGGCGCCCTCGATTGTGCGGCTCGGACGTCGGATGGATGATGACCTCCGCACCTCGATGGGCGAGGGCGCGAAAGGTTTCGGGAAAATTCA
The DNA here is from genome assembly GCA_024638475.1 of Rhodospirillales bacterium. Lineage (GTDB taxonomy): Bacteria > Pseudomonadota > Gammaproteobacteria > Steroidobacterales > JAHEKG01 > JAHEKG01. Next base: position 643 of record JAHEKG010000104.1, read on the forward strand.
TGTCGAAGCAAATCGCCACCGCTAAGTGCCCGAGGGGCGTGTCCACGACGGGAAACAGGGCATCGTGACCATACTGGGCCACGTAATCGGTGAATACGCTGCCAGGGGTCGTGTCTGGGAGAAATCCCATGACGTCCCCGCAATGCAGCTTGCGGTACTTGAGTATCAGTTCCCCTTGGTCGTTGATAATGAATCCGGTATTAAAAAATCGTTCCGGCCAATCCGGATCGTATTCGAAACACCCGGCGGCCAGGTAGACACTCTGGTGGCGTGCGAATTCGGCGAGCGCTTGAGTTTCCGGGCCGGGTATCCTGATGCCGATTCGTTCGGCATGATCCGCCAGTTGATCTCCCAAGGGGCTCACGGGTCCCGTGATGAAAAACTCCGGTAGCACGACCAGCTTGCAATCTGGCGCCTTCGACAGGAGCCCCGCCAAGTCGAGGGCGTCAGCTAGGTTCTTGGCACGATTCGGCACCAACTCATCGGGTGTTCTGCTTTGGTGCACAACGTGTTGGCACAGCGCCACGCTGTAATTGTCGACTTTGGTCGATATCACACTCGCCGCCCTGCGTTTGCCGGCCTCACGCCAGGCCTCTACCGAACTAATGTTATCGTTGGTGTGAGTCTCACGGCGGTCCAGCTCATGCTCGTACACTTGCGTGCGGACGATCGCTGGAAAATTGGCGCGCACCTCCTGGCGGCGTTGCCGCAGCCCCTGAATATCCAAATCAACGGCCAGATAGTCGGCCTGGCCGTCCACGGTGATCACGCCGCCCCACTGATCGCTGAGCTGGGTGGCCGCGCTCAAGTTGACGTTTTGGCCATTCACAGTGACAAAACGCGGCGAGCAGGTGGCCACGTAAGCGAGGTTTTCGTAGCCGCGCGCGCGGCGCGCTTTAAGCCGGACGGCGAGGTGTTCGTCGCTAAGTTCCCGGCTCGGATTGAGAATGATTTCCGCGCCGGCCAGCACTTGTGCCCGGGCCAGATGGGGCATCAGGATATCCTCGCCGGCAAGCAGGCCGACCCGGCCCTCGGGCGTTTCGGCAACGGCGAATTCATTGCCGGCGGAACTTGCGATTGCCACGTCGGCGAACCCCGCTGTTAACTCCGGTGTTCTTTTCGCCGAATCGATGACAATTTTCCCATTCGGATCGGCAAGCAGGCAGCGGATGTGGACACTCGTGGGTGCTTCGGTTATCGCCGCGGCCCCGGCGAGGAATACGCCTAGCTGTTTGCTCGCGGCGGCGAAAAGTTGTCGGAACTCATCCGCGGGCAAAACGCCGGGCTGGGCGATCGGTAGGAGGATGAGCTGGTGACCTGCCGGATCGGCACCAGGCGCGATGCTTCGCAAGACCGCAATCCGCTGAGCCAATGCCGCCGGTTCCATATCGACCGACCAGGGTTCTTGAAGCAACAACATCGCGCGCCGCCGAAACTGAGAAGCTTTGATTTAGCGCTGCTGGGTGGCGGGCTGTCAACCCTCATGGCAATGCTATTGAAGTTTGAAAGACAACCGCGTGAAGGTTCTTTGATCGACGGATCGGCCGCGTACCTGACGGGGCTCAAATCGCCACAGCCCGACGGCTGCAATGGCTTCTTCCCTGAAGTACCGGTCGTGAGACGCGTTGACAACGCTCACGTCAACCGGCGTGCCATCGGCCGTGACCGTAAATTCCACGTCCACCCAGCCTTCGATATCGCGGTTCAGCGCCCGGTTCGGATAATCCGGGGGCGTGTAGTCCAGCAGGGTGAGCTCGGAGACAGGAATCGGCCGCGCCGTCGCAAGCTGGATCAGCCGTTTTTCCAAACTGGCGCGCGCCGTCGCGACCGCCGCGGCGTCGAGTGCCAATTCGTCTGCAGCAGCGAGCCATGCTTCGGCCGCCTGCTCATCGGCGCTCTCGGTGGCTTCGGCCGCGCGGTTCATGAGGCGGTCGAACAGGGCACGTTGGGCAGTCAGCACCCCCTCATCATCGCGGTTTGCAGTCTGCATGACCCCAAGGTAGTGGCGCGCATTGTCATCCTTTGGGCTCAACAGGCGATTCTCAGCCAGGGCGGTCTCGAAGCTGGCTGAAGCCTCCGCTAACACATTGCGTGGTTTGCTCGCTCGGGCGAGCCGAGGCTTGTTGTCGATTTTGGGTTTGCTGGCGGGGGCCGGTGTTGGCTTTGCGATTCTGGGTTTGGGCTGGCTCGTTCGGCTGACGGGCCGATTCGCTAGGAGCGCAGCGGGAAGCGCCTGCGCCATTGCTTTAGCCTCCGGATGGTCGGGCAGTTCAGCGAGCACCGTATTGACCAGCTTTGCGGCGTCATCCGTGCGGTCTTGTTCGAGTGCCACCGCGGCCCGTGCTAACAACGCGTCGGCGACATCGTCGAGACCGCGCCGCGCGGCGTCGTTGGTTGCGTCAGCCCTGAATGCCTTGAGATACAACGACCAAGCGCTTAGGGATTCGGGCTGCAGCAGCATCCCCGCCTCGAACGCCAGACCCGCCATGCGTAGCGGATCGTCCAACGTGCTGACTAGCTCGGTCCGCGGACCTGCTTCAGTCCCGGTCTCGGCTTCGCTGGGTGCTGCCTCGGCGGGTGCCTGCGACTCGGTTTTTAAATCTGGAAACGGTTTTGATTCGTTGCTGGCCCAGGGTTGTGTGACCAGGAGCCAGGCCATGCCTAGGCCAACGAATACCAATCCACCCAGCCAGACGAGCAGGTCGGTGGATTCCTTTGGGGCGTTGGGGGTGGCGGGGTTCTCCGCTATGGTCGTGCTGTTCACGAAGTCGTCCACAGGCGGCGGATTGCCTTCAGATGCTGCACCATGCTTTCCAGGATGCCGCCGCTACCTTCGCTCGTCTCGAGTTCGTGGCGGCGGATCAGTTCCGGATTTTTCAGCAACACCCGATGATGGCGCAGCGCGGCCTGTAAGCTCACGGCGCAGCGCCCCGGCGAAAGCGGCTTGCGTAGGAACCGGAAGATCTGGCCATGATTGATTAGCCAGACCATGTCCAGCACGTCGCGATGCGCCGATACCGCGATCGTCACGAGTTCGGGCAAGTGTTCCTTGAGGCGCGCGGTCATCTCCTGAATCGTTTGCCGATCGTCCGAGATATCCGTCAACAGAACACCGGGGCGATGCTCGGTGAGAATTTGGATGACCTTGACGATGTTCGTGGCGTGGTAGACCGGGATTCGCGCTCGCACGGCTTGGTTCACCATGCTCACCACGTCATCGTCAGCAGAGAACACGAGAATGCCGAGTTTGCCCGGTGCGGGCGGTCGGTCGGCCGCCGGCTCCGTCGAGGTTTCGGCTGCGGGAGGCAATTCGGATGGCACCGACGGCGGTGGGGCGACCGCGGCTGGGTGCTCGAGCACATCCGTGTCGCCCGGGTCCTTCATAGGTTCCGTAGCCGGTTCCGGGGCCGGTTCCGGGGCCCGTTCGGCCTCTGGTTCCGCGGCAAGCTTACGCGTCGGTGCCGGTGGTTCCAATATCGGTAGCGAATGCGTCGTCGAGGTGGACTGACCCCCTTCCACTTCGGTGATGTTGTTGGACTCGAGGATGATTTCCACGGCTTCGTCGTCGGTGAGGTCGTCGTCGAGTTCGTCCACATCGGCAGGGGCTTCCTGAGAGACCTGGACCGCGAGGCGAATCGTGTTGCGCAGTTCTTTCGGTGCGCAAGGCTTAGTCAAGAATCGGAAGACCTCGCTATCGTTGATTGAGCCCTCAACAGCATCCAGATCGGCATATCCCGTTAATAGAATGCGCACGGTGCGAGGGGAAACGCTGCGCACTTCGGACAGTACCTCGACACCTGTCATGCGCGGCATCCGATGATCGGCAACGATGACATCGATATCGTTGTCACGGATGATCGCCAGCGCTTCGCTACCTTGCGAAGCCAGAAACAATTCATAATCACGCTTGAACATGATGCGCATGGAGTTGAGTACTCGCTGTTCATCATCAACGAACAGGAGTTTTGGGCGAGTGCTTAATTGCTCGGCTGCCTGCATGATGGCTACACCGCTTCCGCAAATTCGTCGGACTCAGCCAACAAAACATCGTGTTCTAACCCGTCGACGGATTCGCCGAGTGGCTGCTGCTTGATCGGCAACACGATGGTAAAACATGAACCCTTGCCGACCTCTGATTCGATCAGGAGTTGACCATTGTGGCCGCGAATAATTTCGTCGACTATCGATAGCCCTAGGCCCGTCCCGGTGCCCACCTCTTTGGTTGTGAAAAACGGGTCGCGGATTTTCGCAAGATTTTCCTCGGGAATGCCGCAGCCAGTGTCTGAAATGCTGATCGCCACATGGTCGTCATCGTGGAGCCGGGTCTTGATGACGACGTCGCCGGTTTCCTCGATGGCCTGCGACGCATTCGTGATGATATTGAGGAAGACCTGGTTGATCTTCGACGGGGAACACTGAATATCCGGGACTTCGGCAAGGTGTTTATGGATATTCACCTTATGCTTGAGTGCATTCTTCGCGATTATGAGCGTCTTCTCTAGGCCATCATTGACGTTGAAGCTGTCGGTCGGCGATCGATCTAGCCGCGAGAAGTCTTTTAAACTTTGCGCCATCGTCGTCAAGTCGTCCAAGCCTTCGATGCTATCGCTGACCAGGCTTTCGGCTTCAACGACCGCATCGGGAATTTCATCTTCGCTAAGCTGGTGTTTTAGGTCTTTCAAGCTGGCGACGAACTTGGCCTGGTACTCCGACCGATCGGGGAAGCTCTCCGGGTGAATCGAGAAGGCGACGACTGCCTTGCCGACAAATTCTTTGAGCATCTCCAGGCGTTCTTGAAGCAAGACGGCGTTATTGGCGAGATACAGTAGCGGCGTATTGATCTCATGGCTGATACCAGCGACGAGCTGCCCGAGCGACGACATCTTTTCCGCCTGCACGAGTTGAACCTGAGATTCTTTCAGTTCAGAAAGGGCGGTGGACAGCTCCTCCGTACGTTCAGCCACCCGTACCTCGAGGGAACTGTTCATCACCTCGAGTTCGGCGTTAGCGGAGTTGAGATCCTGATAGCTCTGGTTTAGGCGCCAGGCGATGAACCCGGCGGCTAGAAGCAGCAGGACGGCATAGATACTCAGCAGGGTTTTTGCTTCGTCGACCGATGCCAGCGTCGCCGCGTACAAATCTTCTTCCGCCGACACGAGCGCTTGGGCCGCGAGTAGTACCGGCGTATCGCTAAGCTGTTTTAGCTTCGATTCGAGCGGTGCCTTAGTTGCCAAGACGAGGCCGATGGAATCCCGGAGCTGTTTCATCTCATCCGGCATGTTGGCATCGACTCGCTGATCTCGGCCGAGCGTGGTCAGCAATCGTTGCAGCTCGAACTCTTTTACGCTGGCATCTGCCTTGGCGAAGTCGAGTGTTCCAATCACTAGTGCGAAAGTGTCCTCCGCCGCCCGATTCAAGCGAATATTGCGCAACTGTTCTACGAGCCTGCTTCCTCGGTCTTTGATGAATCCAACTGCGCCTGCGTAGCGGGTTTGATCGTCGAGGATTTCTTCCAGAAGTAGGCTGGCACCAGCCACGGTTCGATCGAAACCCTCCAATGCGTTGCGCACACGGGTCTCTTGACTGGTTCCGCTGCCCAGCGCAAACAGGTTCTGCTCGAGCGTTCCGGGACTCGCGGCGAGCCGGGCCGCTAGCGTCCGCGCACCTTCACCGGGCGCGGTCGTTTTCACGCGCGAATCTTCGAGGCTGGCGAGCAAGGTATCGAAATCGTCTTGGACACGCTCTAGGGTGGCGAGCGCCGTGAAATGGGCTAGGTGGCTCTTGACCGCCACGGAACGCGATTGCATCACCAGAACGGCCAACACCGAGACGGCTACAGCACCCAATAGTGCGCTGATGATTTTACGCTTCATTGCTCGGACCGGATTACGTAACGAAGGTAGGGCGTACAGTAGGGAAAACGCTGAAAAAGTGGAGTGATTCAAATCACATATGCGGCTGGCGGCGGCGTTCTTATTGATGCGTATTATGTTTAATGGGGCTATAGTTGTAGGCTAGCGGGGCTAGCATCCCGAAACCGGCGGCGCAAGATGGTTATGACCAATTCGCGCGTCTTTCGGTGCCTTTGGAAAATCATAAGAGGGTATCCCTATGTTGGCAGCACTCCGTAAAGTATTTTTGCTTTTGGCTCTGATGAGCGTCCCTGGATTTGCCGGCCCCACGGATGGGGATGCGGCACCCGGGTTTCGCTTACAGGATCAAAATAACAACTGGCATCAGCTCGACGATTACCAAGGCCAATGGTTAGTACTATTCTTTTACCCTAAAGCCGATACACCGGGTTGCACCACCGAAGCTTGTGAATTCCGCGACAATATTTTCGCGTTCGAGGACCTCGGTGCCGCGGTGATAGGTGTCAGTCTGGACGACGTAAAATCGCAGGAGGCCTTTGCCGACAAGTACAGTCTGCCGTTTCCGCTTTTGTCCGACGCAAAAATGAACGTCGCGAAGGCTTACGGCGTGTTAACCACCTTCCGGGACATGCGGGTTGCCGCGCGGCAGACGTTTCTCATCGATCCGGCCGGCAAGATTGCGCGGCATTACAAGAAAGTCGATCCGGCCACGCATTCCAAACAAGTGCTTGCCGATCTCAACGAGTTGCTGGAGCCAAGCGCCTAGCCGCCAATTGGCCAGGTGCGTTGCGGGTGCCATCGATTCGACTCATCGCTTTGCTGGGCGGCTGCCTCGGCGTTGCGGCGACGACGCTAGCCTACGCGCTGTCCTTGAGCGGTGATCTGGCTCAAGGCGGAATTGCCGTAGGGCGCCTGCCGCCGGGTGCCACCGCCGTGCTACCGGGCGGGCACGCGGTGGTCACCGACGCTGGGCTGTTGCTATTGGCGGTCGGCCGCGATTTTCCGGCGCAGGCAGAAGTTGTCGTCCGGTTGCCATCAGGGCTAGAGCAAAGCGAGACGATCGCCGTGCGGCAGCGGCAGTTCAACATTCAACGAATCGACGGTTTGCCGCCGCGGCAAGTAACGCCGCCGGCAGCGGTGTTGGCCCGGATCCGGAGCGAACAGGCTCGGGTCGGAAGGGCGCGGGCTCAACACCGCCGCCACGCCGATTTCAGCGCCGGATTTCGTTGGCCCGTGGAGGGGCCCATCACCGGAGTCTACGGGTCGCAGCGTGTGCTCAACGGTCAGCCACGGCAACCGCATTACGGCGTCGACATCGGTGTGCCCACGGGCACGATGGTCGTCGCGCCTTCGCCCGGTCTGGTCACATTTGCGGATGATGACCTATATTTCTCCGGGGGTACGTTGATCATCGATCACGGCTATGGCCTCTCGTCTAGCTTCCTGCATTTGAGCGAGATTATCGTTGCAGAAGGAGAACATGTGCGGCAGGGTCAGGCGATCGCAAAGGTCGGTGCAACCGGTCGAGTAACCGGGCCGCACCTCGATTGGCGCATGAACCTCGGGAACGTTCGGATTGATCCCGTATTGGTACTAGCGGCCTTGCCCGCCCAGGCTACCGCACCCTAGGCAGGAAATAGTCGAAATTAAATTTCGCCTGTAGGAACAAGACGCCATCCATGTCCGGATCCACTCGCTTCCGATCGGTAACGCTGTCGACCGCGGAGCCGGGCAAATACGTCAAGTTCAGTGCCACGCGCCGGCTGCCGATGCTGACCACGGGTAACAGCCCCGGGAAAGGATTGCCGTCGCGAATGTTCTGCCGGCGCATTACGAACCCTACCATCCCGATATCCACGTGTAGATCACGCATCCATCCGCCCGGCCGGAACCGACGCTTGAGACCGCCGCCGCCCATGTAAGACATATGGTTCATGCTGTCGCGGAAACCATTGCCGACCACGAACGGCACCCATCGGTGGCCGGCGAATTCGCGTTCGAATCCTAGCCCCCAATTATCTTCGTTCCAGTCGCGGTCGGAATCGAGGTGAAAAGCCTTGCCATTAACCACGAGATCCCAGCTTGCCGCGTAGGAATGGTTACTGATCAGGATAATGGCCGCGAGACAGCAAAAAATTTTGATCAAGTTCATACTTGGGTTGGCAAGCAAGGGTCGTGCCAAACCGGTAAGCCATTGTTTTTATTGATGACCGATCTTGACTTTTTTCGTAACTGTCAATTCTTCCGACGCTAATACGTTGCTTTAAGTCAAATCCAAGAAATTCGGTAACATAACGGGTTATGCAACTATCAAAAACGGCAAAGCGGCTTCAGGCCCAAATTCGCGGGCGTGTCGGCAAGGCGATTCATGACTACGACATGATTCAGTCCGGTGATCGCATCATGGTATGCCTGTCCGGTGGCAAGGATTCGTATGCGCTGTTGGACATGCTGTTGTCGCTGCAGCGCAGGGCGCCGGTAGAGTTCGAGTTGTTGGCGGTCAACTTGGATCAAAAGCAGCCCGGTTTCCCGGAGCATGTATTGCCGGAATACCTACAAGCTTTAGATGTGCCGTATCGAATCATTTCGGAAGACACGTACAGTATTGTCAAACGGGTTATTCCGGAAGGCGCAACTATGTGTGGGCTCTGTTCCCGTCTGCGCAGAGGTATCCTGTACCGGGTGGCCGCGGAGGAGGGCATGACGAAAATCGCGCTTGGGCATCATCGCGATGATATCGTGGAAACCCTGTTTCTCAATATGTTCCACGGTGGGAGATTGAAATCCATGCCGCCGAAGTTGCTCAGCGACAACGGTCAGCATGTCGTGATTCGGCCGCTCGCCTATGTGGGCGAAGCAGAAATCGCGCGCTATGCGCGAGCTCGCCGATATCCCATCATCCCGTGCACTCTGTGCGGCTCCCAGGATAATCTGGCGCGGCAGCGTATCAAATCCATGCTAACGGATTGGGAAACCGAAGACCCAGGTCGTATTGACCGGTTGTTTAGAAGTGTCTGCAACGTGGATCCATCGCAGCTTGCCGATCCTAGGTTGTTCGATTTCTCCAAGCTGCGCGGGGTCGCCCAAAAGCCTGCGGCCTGATCCTCAATACTCGTAGACGTACACCTTGGTGCCTTCCAGCGAGTAGGCGGACGCGCCGATTGCATGCACATGGCTCTTGGTCCGCAAGGTTCCCTCTATCCAGTAGGGCTCCCACATCGTTTCCAGGTTGAATGCCTTTTCCAACGTGACGTAGACGATTTGGTTAGGCGGCGGCGGCGGCACGTGAATACATGCGCCGAAATACGGGACGAGGAAAAACTCATTGAGCAAGCCGCCTTCGTCACTCTCCAGGGGCACGATGAAGCCGGGGATCTTTACCGTACGGCCGTCGAGTTCCTCAACGACGCCGTACGCCTCCGGTGCGGGGGAGATGGACGGATCCACGGGCGCTTCCGCGGGCGGCGCCGAATCCAGCGCACCCTGCGGAACGAGCTCGTCCCATGATATCTCACTGGGATTTTGGGCCGCCACTGCCAACGCAGCGGCAGTGGCGATCAAGAACCCGAGGGCCGTCTTCATTGATATCATCTAGCTGCCTGCCTAGGTTTTAATTGTCATGCCGTCGGCTAACGAGTTGCGGTACGCTCTGAATGCAGGTGCCGCAGCCAGCACCACGGCTAGAACGACAACGATAACGGCGACCATCCCGTCATAAAGTGTCGGTGGCGAAATCCCAACGACAATCCCAAATTGATGCTCGATCACCGGCTGGGCGATTAATAGTAGCAGATAGATCAACGCCAGCCCGACGGCGACCCCGAGAATTGCGAGCAAGGCGGCCTCGCTCAGCAACAGCACGAAAATATGCCAGGGATGGGCGCCGACGGCACGCAGAATAGCCATTTCCCGGCGGCGTTCGTTCAGGCTCGTTGTAATTGCGGTAAGCATGCCCAGCAAGCCGGTAAGCACCACGAATGCGCTGACGGCCAAAAGCGCGAGCTTCTGCAGCTCCTCCGCGCGCTGCGGCGACACCACGG
>JAHEKG010000006.1 GCA_024638475.1 Rhodospirillales bacterium
GGAGGTCGTCGATCACCGTCCCGCCTATGCAGATCAGTTCCTTTCTGCCGGAGGTCCGCAAATTACCGTACTGCAACCCGACGCGTTGGCGTCCGCAGTTGATCTCGATAGTTTTGATGCCGCGGTGGTGATGAGTCACCACCTGGCGACGGATCACGCCTACTTGCGCAGTTTGGCGAAAACGACGATACGCTACATCGGCAGTTTGGGGCCGAGCGATCGACGCGATCAACTGCTCAAAGATTTGCTGCCCGAGTTGGGGGACGACCTAGTCGAACTCCGACGGCGCCTGTACGCACCCATCGGCCTCGACATCGGCGCGCGCGGCCCCGAAGGCATCGCATTAGCGATCTGCGCACAAATCCAAGGCGCCCTGAGTGGACGCGACGCCGGCCATCTAGGCCCTCCGTTTACTGGCTAGGCAACAAGCCGAGGGAAGCGGCGATCACGTGAAACACGTAGTTTTGCTCCACCGTGCCGCCCAACAATTCCGAGCCAGGCCCTTTCGAATAAACGGGTACGTCTTGCCCACCGTGGACCGAATCGGGGACGGGATTTAAGGCGGGTTGGATGTAGTTGATGTCGTCGGTTGCATCTTCCAAGAGACTGCGCTCAAGGCGGGCGCCTGGCCCACCGGCGTAGCTGAGGATGGTATAGGGCGGGAGGCCCCGGCGGCCCCCGCCGCTCAGACCTGGCCTCGGCGGTCCCACCATCATCGTGGTAAGACCGAGGACCGGGTCCTGCCGGCGCGGATAACCCGACAGCGTTAGGGTGTGGCCATGATCGGCGGTCACGATAATCAGCGTCTCTTCGTCCGCGGTCAGATCATCGGCAACCGCCACCGCCCGAGCCAGCTCCAACGCCTCGCGTAACGCCCGCGCCGCGTTGTTGCCGTGGTGGGCATGGTCAATGAGGCCGGCTTCCACGAACAAAAAGTAACCCTGGGGTTGTGCCCCAAGGCGTTGCACGGCGAACCGGGTCATTGCGCTCAGACTAGGTTCGCCGCCAAAGTCGGCCGCGCGATCGGCCTCGAACTCCATATGGGTTGACTCGAACAAGCCTAATACCGGAAGGCGGTCCGTAGCGAGTCCATCAAGCTGCTTGTCATTCCAAACGTAGGCACCCTCGGGAAAACGCTGCTGCCACTCCTGCACGAGATTACGCTCGTCTCCCCGCGAACCTTGTTGCAGGGAACCAAACAGGCGGCGCTCAGATCTCCGTACTACGCTGGGTTCAAAACGGCCTTCCACTTCACCGTCCGCCTCCTCGTCACGACGAGTCTTGGGAAAGAAGGTGGCGCGACCACCGCCTAGAATGACCTCAATGCCATCGCCATCGTCGAACTCCACTAGCTGGCGGGCGATGTCGGCGCAACCAGTCTTTGCGGCGGCGGACGACACCTGCCGATCTAACTCCCAACGCCGATTCGGGGCCTGCGCATAAGCGGCGGCGGGCGTCGCATGAGTCACCCGGGTATTCGTCACAATTCCGGTCGCGATGCCCTGCTGCTCGGCAAGTTCTATCAGACTGAGGGAGCGCGCAGGATCGCAGGCGGCGGCAGGGGCACCGCTGTCGGTGCCAATTGCGCCGAGCACCGTCTTGATGCCGGTGAGCAACGCGGTAGCCGTATTCGCCGAATCCGATACGATGACGTTGCTACCGTAGGTACGAGCAAGCGCCAATTGGGGAAACGATTCAAAACTTAACGGCCGCATGAGGCCCGTCTGACTCGCGCCTTCCTGCGCCAAGAGGCGACTCGCCGTCACGGTCGCCACGTCCATCCCGTCGCCCAGAAAAAGAATCACATTGCGTGCACGGCGGGGCTGCAAATCGGCACTTCGCTGCCGCAACGTCGCGGCGGCAGCCTGAAAGTAAATGTTTTCGCTTTGCGGGATGACGGGACGGGTCTTGGCCCTTTCCGCCGTCGAGTCGCTGCAAGCCGGCGCGCTAAAGCCGACGCAAACAACGAGTTTCAGGGCCAGCGCCCGCCGAAATTTCAACTGACTTGCGGTCATCGTGCTCTGCTAAAGCCTAGACCGGGCCCATACTGGGTCGTCGGCCCGCCGCAGCGCAAGTATTAGTTTCCTCCCGGACCCACCGGAGCCGGGCGGTCATCGATGTGCGCTTTCGTATGCTGAGGCGTTCGGATGACCAAAACGGCAGCAACGACGATGGCAGCAGTTATCAGGCTCATCTCCAATGCGAATTCTGACGGCTTCTCCCAGAACTCCGTGATCAGGTGCCAACGCCCCACCAGCTCTACGCTGTTCCAAGCAATGATTGCCGTGGGTATACCATAGCGAATGGCCGTCGTGACCTTCCAGAAGCGCACCAGGCGCTGGAACAGATAGATCGCCCATACCGTATTGACGAAGAAAAACCCGTAGGTTACCGGGTGACGATCGCCAAACAATTCATCGTTATACAAGAACAATAGCACCACATAAAAAAACCAAATGACGTAGATCGTTTCTAAACAGGTGATGGCCGCGAAACTGCGCTGATAACCTCGGTTCGGCTTGCCTGTGCGCATTTTTAAATTGCGCTGAAACCAAACAAACATGTTGCACTTGGTGTCTTTGTTGAACAAAAAGAACATCAACGTGGCCATGAGCACCCCGATGGAGGACATCATCACCAAGTATTCCGCTTTAGTGGCAATCTCCCCTGCGACATTCGGATCCATCAGGTCCGGCACGCTCAAATAATTGGCGTTCCAAACGAAAGAAAATTCGACCCACCCCGTCCACAGTAACGACCCGGCCCAGAAACCGAGCCAGGTACCAGCGACTTCACCGGCATATTTCATGCCGTACCACAGCATAACTACCCCGACCAAGCCCATGAGCGCCGCGCTATGGTAAACATATTCCTCTCCAAGCCATTTTTCCATCACGATCATGATGGTGTGCCCTAGACCCTGGAATGCGAACACGATGAGAAAGGCAAACAGCCCTATGAAAGGCGGCCGTACGAAAATACTCTTTGTGGTACTCATGACTTCACCTCGGGTTTTAGGAGGAGACCCGCCATGGCGGCGATAAACAACTTTCTAATGTCAGCGCTTGCTGAAAATACTTCTAAGATCGGCACGGCAACGCGGGCGATTAACCGCCCGCTATAATCGGCATCACCGTTGAGCAAGATTCCTGCGGGTTCGACACGCCGGACGAGTTGCACGAGCTCGTTGCGAAACTCAGCGTGATCCTCTTCGAATAACGAAAAGTAGACGCCACCGACCCGAGTCGCGACTCGCAGCGCGTTGGCGTTCAGTTCCCATAGAACCAGGTAGGCCTCGAATATTCCGACCATGATCTGGCGGGGCGACTCGTCCGCAATGGCTTTTAGTTCCGCGACCCCGCGCCGGAAGACGGGCCGGACGAGTTCGGCCAACAGGCTTTCGCGATTGGAGAAGAACCGGTAAAAGCTGCTGCGGGCAATACCCGTCGCCGCCAGTATGTCTTCGACACTGACGTTTTCGAACCCGCGTTCGATGAACAGCTGGGCGCTTTTTTGCAGCAACAGGCGACGCGTCCGATCCTGGCGGTGGCGAACCTTGCTACTGATTTGCGCGACGGCTGAGTTGCGTGACGACACCAGGTTAATCCTTGGGTGACCAAACAATCGAACATTAGTGTACCACTTCGCCTCGCAATAAAAATCCCTTATAAACAAGCAAGTTACATAAAGTTACAGGTGGTGGTCTAGACCAATCTAGCCAACTGTTGGCCTTCCCTCACTTGCTGGCCTGGGCGAAAAAAAACCGCCTCGACCACCCCGGCCCGGGGAGCCCGAATGGGGTGTTCCATTTTCATGGCCTCGACGATCATCAAGGTCTGGCCGACTTCTACCGCATCCCCTTCCGCCACCAGCACGTCCAGCACCTGCCCTGGCATCGGCGACACCAGCGCACCCTCTTGAGCCGCGGCCAAGTCACGTTGTCGTGGCCGCCGGTAACTTCGCGCTGCGGCGTCAACCCAGATCCAAACGGTCTCGTCATCGAAAATCACCGGGCAGTCGAACGGCTCACCATCCAAGTCGCCATTGATGCGGTTACCGCAACGAGAAATTTCGGTGACACGCCAACGCTGGTCGTCCGCATAGACAGTCGCGGCATTGCCAACGAACTCTATTTCGACGACGTTACCACCGTCCTCACCTTCCAAATCCAGCAGGCTGCGACCAGCTCTGTTGAGGCGCCACCCGTCGCCGCTCTGCCACGACAACGCCGCGGCAACTGCCGGCATGCCACAGGCAGCCACTGCCGCAATGGGCAAGACCGCTCGGCCCGCCTGGCTGGCTAACGGGAATTCGCGCTGATCGAGAAAATCCGTCGTTACGGCTCCAGCCCGGAATGCGGGGTCGGTCACGACCTGAAGCAGTACCGCAAGATTCGTTGTGACGCCGATCACCTCGCACTCGTTAAGCGCTTTAGCCAACACGCTCAAAGCCTGCTGCCGGTCCGCACCCCAGCCGATGACCTTGGCGATCAGGGGGTCGTAGAAAACGGTAATCTCATCCGCCTGCCTAATGCCGGTGTCGATCCGCACCGCATTGCCCTGTTCCGGCAGGCGCAAGTGCCTAAGCACACCGGTCGATGGCAGATGTTCCGCCTTCGGGTCCTCCGCATATAGCCGAGCCTCTATCGCATGGCCCTCAAACCGGACTTCTGCTTGTCGAATGTCCAAGTTCTCGCCGGCGGCAATCAACAACTGCCACAAGACCAAATCGATACCGGTAATCATCTCCGTGACGGGATGCTCCACCTGGAGCCGCGTGTTCATCTCCATAAAGAAGAATTCCTCACCCACTACTAGAAACTCCACCGTACCGGCCCCTCGGTAGTCGATAGCCTGAGCGGCAGCTATGGCGGCGCGATGGATTGCTTCGCGCAGGCCAGCATTGAGATCCGGAGCCGGCGCTTCTTCGAAGACTTTTTGGTAGCGACGCTGTACTGAACAGTCCCGCTCGCCCAGGTGAATACAATGGCCGCGGTTGTCAGCCAGAATTTGCACCTCGACATGGCGGGGCCGAGTCAAGTAGCGCTCAAGAATCAAGCGATCGTCGCCGAAGGCCTTAACCGCCTCGCGCCTAGCAGACTGAAGTTGTTGCACTAGGTCATCGGCCTGGCGGATCAAGCGCATGCCTTTACCGCCACCGCCGGCAACCGGTTTTGCCAACAACGGGAACCCGATTGCGTTAGCCGCGCCGACGAGGGCTTCAAGTGATTGGTCGGCCCCGTCGTAACCGGGGACCACGGGCACATTCGCCGCCGCCATGAGCTGTTTGGCGCGAGCCTTGTCGCCCATAGCCGCAATCGCGTCGGCTGATGGCCCGACGAATACCACGCCGGCTGCCGCGCAAGCCCGGGCGAAGTCCGCGTTCTCGGCCAAGAAACCGTATCCGGGGTGCACCGCTTGCGCGCCCGTTGCCTGGGCCGCAGCGACGATCCGTGCAATGTCGAGGTAACTGCTTTGGGGGGCCGCCCCGCCAATTTCTACGGCGCTATCGGCGAGCGCCACATGCAGCGCATCACGATCGACGGTCGAATAGACCGCCACGGTGTGGATACCCAAAGCCTGGGCGCTGCGAATCACGCGGCACGCAATCTCGCCTCGGTTGGCGATTAGGAGGCGTTCGAACATGATTACATGCGAAAGATGCCGTACGGCGTTTCACTTTCCATAGGCGCCGCGGCGGTAATAGCTAAGGCGAGCGCAAGCACTCGGCGGGTATCCAAGGGATCGATGACGCCATCGTCCCATAACCGGGCGCTGGCATAATAGGGGTGACCTTGAACCTCATACTGTTCCAAGATGGCCTGGCGAAACGCTGCCTCGTCTTCCTCCGACCACGCCTTACCCTGCCCTTCGCGCGACTCTCGTTGCACCATGGCCAGTACGGTAGCGGCCTGTTCACCACCCATGACCGAGATCCGCGCGTTCGGCCAAGTCCACAAAAAACGCGCGTCATAGGCGCGACCACACATGCCATAGTTCCCCGCGCCGAAGGACCCACCGATAATGACGGTAAGTTTCGGTACTCGAGCGCAGGCCACCGCGGTGACTAGCTTGGCGCCATCTTTGGCGATCCCGGCCGCCTCGTACTTTCCGCCGACCATGAAGCCGGTGATGTTTTGCAGGAACAGCAGCGGAATACCGCGTCGATTACATAGCTCGATAAAGTGCGCGCCCTTGAGCGCAGACTCGGAAAACAATATGCCGTTGTTCGCGAGCACGCCGACCGGGTAGCCTTCGATATGCCCAAAACCGCAAACCAGGGTCTTGCCGTAAAGCGGTTTGAATTCGCTAAATTCTGAATCGTCAAGTAGCCGCGCCAACACTTCGCGAACGTCGTATGGCGTGCGGGTATCCTTAGGAACGACGCCATAAATCTCGTCAGCGGGGTAGCGCGGCGCGCGCGCGGCCAGCGGTGGCGCGGCTGGAGCGGCCCGGTTCAGATGGGCCACCAACTCGCGGGCAATTAATAGCGCATGGCTATCGTCCTCGGCTAGATAATCAGCCACCCCGGACTGGCGCGTGTGGACATCCCCACCACCCAGCGATTCGGCATCGATCTCCTCACCGGTTGCGGCCTTCACCAATGGTGGCCCACCCAGAAAGATCGTCCCCTGCTCCCTAACGATGATCGTTTGATCGGACATGGCCGGAACATAAGCACCACCCGCCGTGCAGGAACCCATCACGACCGCTATTTGCGGAATATTGCGGGCCGACAGCTGAGCCTGGTTGAAAAAGATACGTCCGAAGTGGTCGCGATCGGGAAATACTTCGTCCTGGCGAGGCAGAAAAGCGCCGCCCGAATCCACCAAATAAATGCAGGGCAGATGATTCTCTAAGGCGATCTCTTGGGCGCGCAAATGTTTTTTTACGGTAAGCGGATAGTAACTACCGCCCTTTACGGTGGCGTCGTTGGCAACGAGCATACACAGGGTGCCGGACACTTGACCGACACCCGTGATGATACCCGCCGAAGGTACCTGATCCTCGTACATTCCGTTGGCTGCAAGCGCGCCTACCTCCAGGAAAGCCGCGCCTGGATCGACGAGCTTGTCGATGCGATCGCGGGGTAATAACTTACCGCGACCGACGTGGCGCTCCCGGGCACGCTCCGACCCTCCTTGGGCTAGGCCGGCCGTCTTGGCATGGAGATCGGCTGCGAGCGTGCGGTTGGCCGTGGCATTGGCCCCAAACACTGCATCGTTGGGATTGAGGCCGCTAATTATTGTCGACATGGCGGTATTGTTTCAGAGAAGCCGTTACGGCGTCGAGTCAAAAAGCTCGCGCCCGATGAGCATTCGGCGAATTTCACTGGTCCCGGCGCCGATTTCATAAAGCTTAGCGTCGCGTAACAGGCGGCCGGTGGGATAATCGTTGATATAGCCGTTACCGCCCAAGGCCTGTATCGCCTCCAACGCCATCCAAGTGGCTTTCTCGGAGGCGAACAAGATGCAGGCCGCCGCGTCGAAACGAGTAGTGCGACCCCGATCGCAGGCGTTAGCAACCGCATAAACGTAGGAACGTGCCGCATTCATGTTCGTATATAGGTCGGCAATTTTCGCCTGCATGAGTTGGAAGGTGCCGATGGGTTGGCCAAACTGCTTGCGCTCGTGGACATAGGGCAGAACCGTATCCATGCATGCGCGCATGATACCCAGGGAGCCGCCGGCCAGCACGACGCGCTCGTAGTCGAGGCCGCTCATGAGGATCTTGGCGCCCTCCCCCAGCGTGCCGAGCACCTGCTGCTTTGGCACGATACAATCCTTGAAAACCAACTCGCAGGTATCGGAGCCGCGCATACCTAGCTTGTCCAGTTTCTGGGCCGTCGAAAAACCGCGCGTACCTTTTTCTACAATGAACGCCGTGATACCCGCATCCGCCTTCGCGTAAACTACCAGCACGTCGGCATCGGGGCCGTTGGTAATCCACATCTTGTTGCCGTTGAGGAGGAACCCCTCATTGCATTCGCGGGCGCTGGTACGCATGCCCAAAACGTCGGAACCCGCACCCGGTTCGCTCATCGCCAAGGCGCCTACGTGTTCGCCACTGATCAACGCCGGTAACCAACGCCGTTTTTGCGCTTCGCTGCCCCAACGGCGAAGTTGGTTGACGCAAAGGTTGGAATGAGCCCCATAGGACAGGCCCACGGCCGCCGAAGCGCGGCTGATCTCCTCCATAGCCACCACGTGGGCCAAGTAGCCGAGTCCGGCGCCTCCGTACTCGGCTTCAACGGTGATGCCGAGCAGACCCAGCTGACCGAGCTGAGGCCATAGGTCCCGCGGAAAGACATTACTACGGTCGATTTCCTCCGCCCGCGGAGCGATGGCGGCGGTTGCGAAATCCGCAACCGCGTCACGCATGAGGTCGAGCTCTTCACCCAAACCGAAATCGAATTCCACTCGCTACCCCAGGATCTGCGTCCAACCAGCGCCGAGTTCCATTGTCCGCCCGGCAAGCGGGAGATCCATACCCTAGTCAGGGTAGATGGGTCATGGCGTCCAAAAAATAGGCAAACAGGGCGGCCTGGGAGGTGACTTGCAGCTTGGCGTACAGATTTTTGCGATGCACGGTCACCGTCGCCGGTGAAATCTGCAATTCCCGAGCGACGGACTTCGCCGAGTGTCCCTTGAGCAGTAGCACGGCCACCTCACGTTCACGGGCCGTCAGCAGCTCACCGCCAAATTCTTCGAAGCAATCCAACATGCGCTGGTGCAGCTCATCCGCTTGCACGCGTGGATCGAGGCAGCGGCCGATTCGGCCCATGGCCGCATGAATGACCGGACCGACGCCCTTCAGACGAGCCAATTCGCGGGGACTAAAACGACTGGACCGACGGCCGATCACTAGCGCTAGCGTCAACCCGTCGGCCACCGGCGTCACCGCATCGGCCTCATCGACGAGATGTGTGCGCAAACGATACTCGCGATAGTAGGCAGATACGTTGAACCGGTCCGGAGAGCGATCGCGAAACCGAAACATCCCAGGCCGCTTCGCGTTCAGAGCCAGCTCATAGAGTGGGTCGAGCAGATAGGGGCCGGCCAAGTAGCGATCGATGTAATGGGCCGCAACCCGCTGCGTCATCGTGTGATGAATCACCTCGGGGCGGGCTTGGCTGCGGTATGCCACCAGGCAAGTACCATCATCGTGGACAACGGTTCCCACGGCCCTGGCCAGCGCCTTACAAAGATCAGCGCGGTCCTCCGCCGCAACCAATTCGGCGACCGCGCTTTGCCAGGCTGGCGCGGTGAACTTCAAGTTAGTCGTCGGTCTTGCTGTCCGGCACGGCAAACACACGTTCGAAGTAGTCGGATACCGTATCTATGACGCCCTGTTGCGTGTCCGGATCGATACCGGCCAAGCTCTTGGCTAACGCTTTCTTGAAGTCGAGTTGCATTTGCCGGCCGATCTGAATCCGCTGTGCCTGGGGTGACCCCGCGCCGTGCATGGACTCTGTGAGATACCCCACGGCGTTGCGGCCCAAGGTCATGTTCTCGATGAGTCGCAGGATGCGCATCCGATCTTCGGTAGGTATTTCCTTGCGGCCTTTGAAGTATTTCCGCAACCGGTCGCCCAGTTCCGGGTGTTCCAGATCCTGCTGCGACGGCAACGTCACGACCAACCCGCCGGCCAAATCCTGCGCCAACCGCGCGACCTCGTAAGGCATCTTAGTGACGTGGTGCTTACACACATTGGCGAGCATATCGTCATTAATATAAGCACCGGATGCGGTCGCGTGAGCCTGGTAGCTAGAGGCGATGCCTGTCGAGTACACGGTCTCGTTGAGGTGCGTCATTTCCACTAACTTGTCTTTGATGTGAGAGGCCCGCTCCACACCGTTGAAGTCGGCGATCGTCGCAGCTGCACCAATTAACACATCACCGACACCGGATTTACAAACATAGCTGCGACGGTGATAGCAGGTGAAACGCTCAACCAGCATCGCCGCGAATTCGAATTCCCCATGCATGAACACCCGATCCCAGGGAATGAAGACATCCTCGAAGATCACCATCGCTTCCTGCCCGGAATACTGACTGTTACCCACGTCGATGTCGCCCTCTTCCATGGCACGAGTGTCGCAGGATTGGCGCCCGTAAACGTAGGTGATCCCCGGGGCATCGACGGGAACGGCGCCAACAATGGCAAAGTCCTCATCGCCCGCACCTAAGCGCATCGTCGGCATGACCAACAGCCAATGGGAATTCAAACACCCGGTCTGATGAGCCTTGGCACCGCGAATGTAGACACCCTCTTCCGTACGCTTGGACACGTGCACGAATAAATCCGGATCGTCTTGCTCGTGGGGGGCTTTGCTGCGGTCGCCTTTCACGTCCGTCATCGCACCACCGATGACGAGTCCCTGCGCCTGAGTCATGGTGACGAACGACTTGAACTGCTCGTGATAGTGAGTACCGTGCGCAGCATCGATCTCATAGGTGACCGAGTACAGCGAATTGAACGCGTCCATTCCAACGCAACGTTGGAAACAGGTGCCGGTTAGCTGCCCGAGGCGCCGCTGCATCTTGTTTTGCAGGACTAAGTCTTCGGGGCTTTCGGCGATATGTAAAAACCGATTGATGCGCGTGCCCGTGAAAGGTGACATCGCAGTGGCCAGCTCCGGGCGCTCATTGGCGAGGTCATACGTCCGCGCAACCGCATTGATAGAGGGCCGAATCATAGGATGGTCCACCGGCTCATCGACGAGTTCGCCGAATAGGTACACGGTGAGGTCCCGGCCCCGCAGACTGGCGATGTACTCCTCGCCGTTACTAATGGGCTTCTGGGCCTTTATTTCAGCAACTTCAACTGCCATGCCTCTATCTCCGCACGCAAAACCGCTATCGTCCCCCGCCCGGCGGACGACGTCAATCTTAAGCCAACCCGGACCCCGTCAGGCGGCTTGTTGCAGATCGGGCGAACGCCAGCGACTAAGTAACTCCGCACGGCAAGCGTCGGCGCGAGCGACGGCCGCTGCCTTAACGGGACCGTATCCCCGAATCTCCTCGGGTATTCGCAACAATTCGGCCGCCAAGTCTAGCCGCTCGGCAGACAGGCCGCGCATGACCTCATCCAACAAGTTTTGATACTCCGCGAGCAGCCGCCGCTCCATACGCCGTTCTTTGGCATAGCCGAACGGATCGAACATCGATCCGCGCAAGAATCTGAATCGCGCCAACAATTTGAAAACGGACATTATGTAACCACCGAATACCCGTTTTATCGGCCGGCCGGTAACGGGGTCTAGTTTTGTCAGTAACGGCGGCGCCAGATGAAACTTCAGCTTCATCGGCCCATCGAACTCCCGCGCCAATCTTGCGGAAAATTCTGGCCCGCTCATCAACCGTGCCACCTCGTACTCATCTTTATAAGCCATCAATTTGAACAAGTTGCGGGCAACAACTTCCAAGAGCGCGCTGCTCCCCGGACGAACTTCGCTTTCCGCCTCGCGAACCTTTTCGACCTGAGCAAGATAGGTCCTTGCGTAAGTAGCGTTCTGGTAGCCGGTCAAGAACTCAACACGCCGCTCAATAATCTCGTCGATCGATGAGGACAGTCGTGCGATTTGGTTTTTTGGGCTCTCATCCGCAATGGACTCGACCGCAGCCAAGTCAGCCGCTGCGCGGCGGCCCCAGTTGAAGGCGTCGACGTTCTGCTCCACTGCGACCCCATTCAATTCAATGGCCCGCTCGAGCGCGTCCGCGGTCAGCGGGATCAGCCCCCGCTGATAGGCGTAGCCGACCAAAAATAGGTTGCTGGCAATGGCGTCGCCTAGTAGCGCAGTCGCCAAACGCGTGGCCGGCACGAAGAAAGCGCGATCCCGACGCGTCACCGAAGTGATAGCCGACACCATGTCATCGGCAGGAAACGCCAAGTCGCGATCACGAATAAACGCCGCCGGCATGTCGTCGTGGAGATTGACGACCGCCGCGCTGCGGCGTTGATCCAGCTTGCCGAGCGCCTCTTTACCGGCGCCCACGACTAGATCGCAGCCTAGCATGAGGTCTGCCTCCCCTGCGGGAATGCGCACGGCATGCAAGACGCCGGGTGTCTTGCCGATGCGGACATGGGATAGAACCGCACCAAACTTTTGCGCCAAGCCTGTCTGGTCGAGCGTCGTCACCGCCAACCCGTCTAAGTGCGCGGCCATGCCCAATAACGCGCTAACCGTGACAACCCCCGTACCACCGACACCAGGAACGATGATGCCGTACGGCCGATCCAAGCCCACTTTGTTACCCGGCTCCGGAATCGGCGTCGTGTCAATTTGTTTAGGCGTGGGTTTGCGCAGTTCCGCGCCCTCCACGGTGACGAAACTCGGACAAAAGCCTTCGACGCAGCTGAAATCTTTATTGCAAGCGGACTGGTTTATCGTCCGCTTCCTCCCGAACTCGGTTTCCCGCGGCACAACGGCAAGACAATTGGAAACCTGGCTGCAATCGCCGCAGCCCTCACACACCAATTCGTTGATCACGACTCGACGCTGTGGGTCTTCCAATAAGCCCCGTTTGCGGCGGCGGCGCTTTTCCGCGGCGCAGGTCTGGTCGTAGATCAGCACGGTGATGCCGGGCTCTTCACGCAACTGTTCTTGAATCCTGGCAAGATCGCGACGATGATCGATACTGGCCCGCTCCCGCAGCACGTCCGCGTTGGGATATTTTTCCGGTTCATCGCTGACGATAGCGATGCGCGTGACGCCCTCCGCAGCCACTTGATCCACGATCATCTCAACGGACAATTGGCCATCGACCTGCTGACCGCCCGTCATGGCCACGGCATCGTTGTAAAGAATCTTGTAGGTCATGTTCACGCCGGCGGCAATCGCGGCGCGGATCGCCAGTAATCCGGAATGGTAGTAGGTACCGTCGCCCAGGTTCTGGAAAATATGCGTCGTTTCGGTAAATGGAGCCTGGCCAATCCAGCTCGCCCCCTCGCCACCCATTTGGGTAAACGTCGCGGTGTCTCTGTCCATCCACATCGCCATGTAATGACAGCCGATCCCAGCGGTGGCGCGGCTGCCAGCGGGAACCCGGGTCGACGTGTTGTGCGGGCAGCCGGAACAAAAATGCGGGGTCCGCTCCAAGCTGGGCTTCAGATGATCTAGAAAACCTTCTTTTTGCCTCAGGAAATCGATGCGTTCCTGCAGCCGGCTAGCATGGGCCGGGTCCGTTACATAGGGCCCCAGCCGCGCCGCCAGGACGGTGGCAACTTGCGCCGGTGTCAACTCCCCATTCGCCGGCAATAACCAATCACGGTTTTCATCGAACTTGCCGACGATGCGCGGTCGTCTATCCGCATGCCAGTTATAAAGCTGCTCTCTAATTTGGTTCTCTACGACGGCGCGTTTTTCTTCGACGACAACGATTTCCTCCAGGCCTTCCGCAAACCGGCGGACCCCTTCGGGCTCGAGGGGCCAGCTCATACCGACCTTGTAGAGGCGCACCCCGAGACGTTTTAATTCGGCCTCATCGAGGCCAAGGTCTTCCAGGGCCTGGCGCACATCGCCGTAGGCTTTGCCCGTAGTCACGATCCCGAAGCGCGCCGCGGGCGCTTCCAGCACGATACGATCCAACTGGTTGTGGCGCACAAACCCCAGCGCCGCATAGATCTTGTAGCGATGAAGACGGCGTTCCTGCTCTAGCGGAGAGTCAGGCCAACGAATGTTTAGCCCGCCCACCGGCATCTCGATCTGCGGTGTGGCAATCGCAAACCGCTGCGAATCGATGTCGACGCTCGCCGATGAATCCGCCGTCTCCGAGATCATCTTAAGCGCTACCCAACATCCCGAGAAGCGGCTCAACGCAAATCCGAATAAGCCAAAGTCGAGTACATCCTGCACGCCGGCCGGATTCAATACCGGAATCATCGCGTCCATGAACGCGTACTCGCTTTGATGGGCCAGCGTCGAGGATTTGGCGGCGTGGTCATCGCCCGCCGCAACGATCACGCCCCCGTGTGGCGCAGTGCCCGCCGAATTGGCGTGCTTGAGCACATCGCCGCTCCGGTCGACCCCCGGGCCTTTCCCATACCATAGGGAAAATACACCATCCTGCTTTGCCCCCGGGAAAAGCCCCACCTGTTGGGTCCCCCAAACTGCCGTCGCGGCCAGGTCCTCGTTGACTCCAGGGTGGAACTTGATGGCCGCGCGGTCGAGAAAGGGCTGCGCCCGCCAAAATTGTTGGTCCACTCCACCGAGCGGCGAACCGCGATAGCCCGTGACGTAACCCGCTGTGTTCAAACCACGCGCGTTATCGCGTTGCCGCTGCAACAACATGAGCTTGACCAGCGCCTGGATACCAGACAGGTAGGCGGCGCCGGTCGCGACTCGGTACCGGTCGTTCAGGTCCTTCACGGCAAGCAATTCACCCTCCTAACGGCGTCGCAGGCTGTCGCCATGTTACGCCCATCCTCATAGGAAATAATTGCATATTTTCTTCAACTACTATAAATACTAGGATATATATCCGCCTTTTAGGTTTTATATTAGGATGAAATCTCCGATAAATCTAGACGAAATCGACCGCCGAATACTCAGGGCTCTGCAACAACAGGGCGACATTTCCATGGTGGACCTAGGCGAGCGGGTCGGTCTCTCGCACACACCTTGCTGGCGGCGGGTGAAGCGCTTGGAAGACTCCGGCGTGATTCGGCGACGCGTCGCCTTGCTGGATCCGCATCTACTCGAACTATCCGTAAGCGTGTTTGCCGCCATTAGTATCAAGAAGCATGACGAAGCCTCGTTGGCCCGGTTTGAAAAGGCCGTGCAGGCAATCGACGCAATTGTCGAATGCCACACGGTCAGCGGCGACCGCGATTTCTTGCTGAGGGTCGTGGTCGGTACCGTCGCCGACTACGAATTGCTGTTGAAACGCAAACTGACCCAGCTACCCGGCGTGGAGTCGGTGAGTTCGACGTTTGCTTTGAAACAGGCCAAGTACACGACGCAGTTGCCGATCTGACTTTACGCAACGCTGTCTATCATTTCTTAGCACCGGTAAAGAAATATCGCCCACCGGCGCTGCGAGTGGCATGCTTGTCCACTTTATTGGCCGCAAAAAATAAACTGCGCGTAAAAGCGCGAAAGATATTAGCGGATGCGAAACCTGCAGCCGCATAGAAATCTTCCAATGGCAGCTCATAACATGCCGCCATAAAGGGTTCATTATTGAAATGAATATCCCAGTCGCGCAAAGACGCGGTGTATGCATCGAGCTCGTCAAACTGCGGTGCATCCTGATGCAGCATGATGCCACCCGGCTTTAGTAGCCGATGGCATTCGGCAAACACCCTTTTTAGCGCAGGCAGGGACGTCTCATGCAGAAACTGGCGTGACACGATGAGATCGAACGACTCGTCTTCGAAGGGCACCGCTTCCGCGTTGGCCTGTCGAAAATCGACGGCAACACCCAGTGCATTCGCGCGGGCGTGGGCATAGCGCAGACAAGGGGCGGCGACATCGATGCCGATGACCTCGGCAGTCTCGAAAGCCGCTTTGAACGGCAGCGTAAAGTGGCCGACCGTACAACCCAGATCCAGAATACGTTGCGGATGCAGGTCGGCATGCTTGGCTTTTAGCCACGCGGCCACGGACTGCCCAGCGTCGTCGTTGTAGGGCCCCTGGGTACCCATGGAATGCACACTGATCACCCGGTCGTAGGCTGCACCGGCCGATAGATCGTCGCTAACCGTTTCCGTATGGTATCCGCCGGGACAAAGATGAATGTCGTGGGCGGTGAGATAACGCGGCACCTCGACATCCGGGTCCAGGGTCAGCGATCCGATGGTCCGCTGCGTTTTCGCCCGGGCCATGAGCGCCGCTCGCTGGCGGCCGACCATGCCTGCGGCGACGTCGTGCATGCGTTCCTGATTGTAGGTTCTCAAGGCGTACCAGGCCTGATTGGCCGGTACCCGCCGCATGGCCGCTGCGATATCTTTATGGTTGGGCGATCGGCCGAGCGTGTCTTTTAGAACAGGCGCTACTTCGCGTCGATAAAGTTGCCGCAAGCCGGGCCGTAACCGCACTTCCAGCAATAGCGACATTTGCCGTACGAAATCTTCTCGAGACTGCTCTTCCGCCGTCGCCGTCGGCAGCATCCCATGGGTGGCAAAACTCGGCATAGTGGCCCCAGTTTACACGCAATCCAGATGTCAGCGAACGTTGTGACTAGGGTAACTGTCCGTACACCTCTCTCATGGGATGGCTCCCTGCGGTCCGCTTTATTCCCATGAGAGAGGTGTACGGACAGTTACCCCAGGATCGTTACGGCTAGACAGCGCCGTCAGCCAACGAGCCTATCGTCGAAGACGCCGCTTGTTAACTGCGCCTGGCTATGGTTACCCGTTTGGAGGGAATAAAGCGGACCGCAGGGAGCCATCCCTCCAAACGGGTAACCATAGCCAGGCGCGGCGGGACAATCGCACAGGGGCGTGCGATCCGGTCGGAACTATTACCGGTTAGGCGCCGTCCATCTGGGCTTTGCCCATGCGCAGCGCCAGCATGCGCTCATACTCTTCCTCGCCGAAAATCGGCACCACCAAGGCGTTCATCGGGTCTAGCCGATAACCCAACTCGCGAACGCGGTAGTCGTAATCGCGCAACGCGCCGCGCTCGGATTCCGGCACCGGCTCTGCTTCATCGAGCCAACCGAACCAGCGATTAATGAACCCTTCGAGATACGCCTCGCAGATATCAATGTTTTGCTCTTCCAGTTCGGCAAACATGCTAATGCACACCGGCGACAACAGACCGCGCAGGTAGGTGCCGTGACTGACGGACCAGGTGAAATTCGGATTGCTGCGGAAAGCGAGATGGTCCTCGTTGACTGGCTCGTAGTAACGATTGAGATAATCCAGGTCCACGCGAATATCCGCTCGTGGCGTATAGTCGGCGTAGAAGAAAAGCTTGGGCACGGTGCCGAAGATCACGGTCAAATGAGGCACGCGAGTTTGCTGGCTCAAGAACACCGTGGCGTTGATGTCCAAGATCGATGCCTTGCGATTGCCGATCCATGAATTGACCAGCCAGTCCACCTCAGGTCCCGAATAACCGGCAAACGATCCTTCCATCCGACCATCCGGTGCCGCGTAATAATCCCTGCCCTCGCAAGCTGGATGCAGCTCGACGTCGAAACGCCCCTTGACTCGCTCAACGATGCCCTTTTGTATCCCCCACAGGCGCTCCCAGGCCTGGCTCACATCAACGTTGGGATTCTCCGCCAGAAACTCGTGGATGGTCTTAGTTTCGGTGACTGCCATGAACTGACTCCGTCGGACTTACCAATCTGCTTTGCTAGATGACGACGGTGGCAATTGGCCAATATGGATTCCACTATCGACAATCAGGACTTCGCCGGTGACTACCGCCGCGCCTTCGAGAAACCAAACCAACGCCTCGGCCACTTCCTCGGCCGTTGCCACCTTCTTTAATGGCAGCATTTTTTTCGCGGCCTCGAGCATCGCTTGGTAAGCCTCGTCTCCCATTCCTGCCTGTAACCAACGCGTCTGAATCATGCCCGGTGCCACCGCATTAATCCTTATTTCCGGCGCAAGCACGTGGGCCAGCGATTTCGTCATTAGATTTAGGGCCGCCTTGGAGGCCGCATAGGCCATCGAAGAAGCTATGCCGGTCACGCCGCCGATCGACGAGTTGTTGACGATTGCGCCGGCACCCTGCTTGCGCATGTGCGGTTCGACGGCGCGCACCATCTGATAAGTACCCACAACGTTAACGGCATAAATGTCGAGGAAGTCTTGCTTGTCTAGTCCTTCCAGGTTCTCGTACGGGTTGAACTTCGTCCGGGCGGCATTATTGACGAGGAAGTCTACTCTACCCCAAGTATCGACGGCGGCCTGAACCATCGCCCGGCAAGCTGCGTCATCCGATACGTCGGCCTGAAACACTAACGCCTCTACACCCTTGGCGCGGCATTCCGCGGCCGTTTCCTCGGCCTCATCCTTACTGCGGGTGTAATTGATTACAACGTTACGGCCGCGTTCCGCCAACATCACCGCCGTCGCCGCACCCACGCCGGTGGCTGAACCGGTTACTATGGCAACTTTCTGGGTCATCGGATTATCCACACTAGTCGCTTGAAACGTTGCGCAGAATCATACGATCCCAAAAGGCCGGAAGGTTTGCTCCGGACCAGCTGGCGCCTGGCGCGTCCGCTAGGCGGTTAGCGCTTCGGGCCCAGTTGCCACCAGCGTTGCCAAGTCAACAATGGGCGCAATCAAACCACACCAATAAAAATCTAAAACCGGGAGAACGCGCTGATGCCTTACCACGACATGCGGGCCTACCTGAATCGGCTGAAAGAATTGGGTGAATACAAAGATGTGGACGTACCGCTGCGCTGTGACCGCGAGGGAAGCGAATTACAGGCATTGATGCGTCACCTGCACAACATCGACGGTCCCGCTGTCAAACTCAATAAGTTGGAGGGCTACAACACGCCGGACGTGCCCGTCGTGTTCAACCCGTACGGCACCCGGCATCGAACCGCCTTGTCCATAGAAGTCGACGATCCGCTGGAAGCAAAACTCAAACTTGCGCGCATCTTGGGCGATCGCAACAGCTGGCACAAACCACGCATGGTAGACGCCGGCGACGCACCCTGTAAGGACGTGATCATCACCGAAGATCAGGTGTCACTGGGCGAGCAAGTCCCCCATGTCTGGTTCGGCAAAGAGGGTCCAGCGTACATCACGAGCGGCGTGGCTATCACCAAGGATCCGGAGAATGGTGAACGTAACGTAGGTTGGTACCGCCATACGCAACTCCATAACGCCTGGCATCCGGCCGGAGGTAGCTACTCGGCTAAGCGGCAGCAACGGGATCTAGCGGTGTTTGGCTACTGGAACCCGCCCATGAACCATATCGGCCTTCACATCGCCAAGGCTTGGGGGAACGGGCAACCCCTCGAAGTTGCCATCGCCATTTGTTGCGATCCCGCCGTCCACGTGGCCGCCGCAACCGGCTTACCCTATGGGCTGGATGAATACGATTTCGCAGGTGGTTTACGCGGTACGCCCGTAGAACTCACCAAGTGCGAAAGCGTCGATCTGGAAGTGCCGGCCACGTCCGAATGGGTACTGGAAGGAGTCATGCTCCCCGGAGAGGAAGAAGCCATTGGCTGGCACTCGAACCCGGTCGGGTATTACGACAAAGTGCAGACGTTTCCGATCATGCAGGTCAATTGCATTACGCATCGCAAGAATCCATTGTGGCACTCCACTATGGAAATGGTTCCTCCGTTTGATCACAACTACATCGCCATCCTCCCGGTCGAAGGCGAAGTACTGAGCGATTTACAGCACAAAATTCCGGAAGTCAAAGATGTAGTCGTTACCCCCAACATGATGTACGTGGTCCAGCTGAGTGTTGACGGTGCCAGCAAACCCCATCCCGAGTTCGGCAAATACATACTGCATGCCGTATGGGGGGCCGCCGGCCGGTGGGGACGCACGGCGAAAATGGTGGTCGTGGTCGGACCCGATGTCGACCCCTACGACCTAGGGCAGATCGAGTGGGCCATCATGAGTCGCGTCCAACCCAAGAGCGACGTCATCATTAATGCGTCTGGCCAGGCGTTCGTACTCGATCCGTCGGCGCCTAAATCAGCCCAGGGGGTGCCGACGCAATCCGAACAAATGGGCATCGATGCAACCATCAAGATTCCGGAACGCTTCGACGATTATCCGGAAGTCAGCAATGCCGATCCCGCTGACGTGGCCGCCCTCGCTGAAAAACTCAGGGATGTGCTTGGATAGATCAGATCACCAAGCCCTAACGGGCCCGGTGTCGATATGCACGAAGTTCGATTTGGGGTAATAGCCCACTCCGCCGGACCGCAATGCCAAAGCGGCCCCGCGTAAACGCTCCGTTGGCACGCTCGTTAGGCGCACGTCCACCGCGCGCCCCACCATATGGAAGCTGCGTTCCGAAACGCCCGCCGTATTGCGACGCAGCATGGTGTTGGTTTTGCTCGAACGGAAAGCCGATATCACCTCGAAGGCGCCGCGTTCGCCGGCCCGGGCGAACAATAACGCCAGCAAGTCTAATAACGATTTCTCTACCGGGTGTTCCTCACCGGTGCGAAAATCTCGCAATAGGCGGTTGATGTTGGCCAGGGCAGCCGGCAAATATTCACCGTGCTCGAAGTAGACAACGTCGAGGCGTTCTCCGGTATGAGCGTGCTGCAACCTGAGACGGCGGTGAGCAGGAGCGGCCGCTAGGGCGAGCGTAGGCGCAGCCATTAGGCCGCAACCGGCAGCCAGGATTCGGCGTCGAGTCAATTCCATAGGGCGCATCGAGTAATTTCCCGAACCAACAGTATCGCCAAGGTAACCCATCGGTCGCAACCGATCCAGTCCGGACTATGCGGGGAAGAAATCGATCGGCTTCGTCGTCGTTATGGCCTCGACATCCTTGGCATCGAAGCGGAACAACAATATTCGCTGCACGAGCTTGCGCTCAAGATCCGGGTCACCGAGTTCGCTCGAGACGACTTCACAGAATGTTACGGCGCCCGCTGGAGAAATCGTCAGGCGCAGCACCAACTTACCTTCCAGCGAGGGATCTTTACGCAGGGCGCGGTTATACAGCGCGTAGATCGCCCCCTTGTTGCGATCGAACACCATTTCTATTTCTTCGCGGCTGCGCGACCCCTTATTGGACGAACCCGAGCGCCGTGCGGCGCCGCCACCAGCGCCGAAATCCGCGGCGTTGCTCGCGACTCGCGTCGTCGAACGCCCAGCCAAGCCGCTGCCGCCGGTATTACGGCTGAGCGCGGCAGTATTGATGCCGCCGCTGGCCCGGCCAGCCTTCGACGTAATCAAAGACCGCTCTGCTCGAGGCACGTCGCCCTCGACACCGCCGAGGAGCTGTTGGTCTTGATTGAGCTTGTCCAGCGTCTCGTTATCACGCAGATCGGCCAATTCGTCGGCAAACGGCAGGAGGCCTGCCACCTTTGCGTTATCTCTCGCCTGCTCCACCTGATCTATTACCGGTTCCGGTTCGGGCTCGGGTTCTTTTTGGACAACCTTCTCCGGTTCCGGATCGTCCTCCTTCACCACCTTCTCCGGCTCTTCTTTCACAACCACCGGCGGGGGCGGCGGGGGCGCCTTGCGCTCCAGTATCAGTTTCGCGAACCGCTTCGGAATTTCTTTGACGTCATTCGGGTCGGGTTGAGGCGTCGGCAAGATACTGATCAGTAACGCCAATACCAATACCGAGCCAACCGTGCGTAGCAGAATCTGCCGGAACTGCTGTTCCTGCTGGGAGGACATGCTCCAGGGCAGTTCAAAAACACGAAAATACGTCGTCGTTGTCGTTGCGGCGGCCATACCCAATCCTTAGGTGTTACCGGCGGC
This sequence comes from Rhodospirillales bacterium, assembly GCA_024638475.1. Lineage (GTDB taxonomy): Bacteria > Pseudomonadota > Gammaproteobacteria > Steroidobacterales > JAHEKG01 > JAHEKG01. The sequence continues at coordinate 21,390 of JAHEKG010000006.1, forward strand.
TTGAGCCATGACGGTGTCTGACGTTTTCTGCAGCACAGCCAGGGATAACTGACCGTAGTCGGCGTCCGTACAAGTTGCCATGACTTTCTTTAGCAACTTATAAGGAATCTCACGATCACCCATAATCGTTACCTCGCGATTTAGGATGTCTTCCTTTGCCTCTTGGCGGAGGACCCGATCGGTTTGCTTCTGCAAAGCCGCACGTAGTGCGGGAATGACCACACTTTCGCTGGCCAGCACCTCGCTGACACTCGCGATGATTCGGCCCTGCACCAATAGGCTGTCCTTGGTGACCATGACCACAACCGTTTCACGGGACCGCTCTTCCGCCACGGACTCCGGGAGCTTTAGATCCTTGGCGTTAGGTAGAACCTCTACCTCGCTAGAACTTACCAGTAGAAAAAACACGAGGATCGTGAAAATGTCCATCAGCGACACCAGGTTAAGCGACAGGCCCTTCTTGTGCCGCTTATGGTGGCGCTCCATGCGCGCCGCTCGTCCACCTGAATACATCGTCAGCTCCTAATTCAAGACCGGCGCATCGCCGATGGATATCTCGGGGAAGAGCTCAGCCTTTAGTACTTGCTCTTCGTCGTCAATTTTCTCCACCACACGCACCGTATCCATCACCTGTACAAGCACCTCGTAGGCGATGTCCTGCTCGAGCAACAGCGTCGCATCCGTCTTAGTGGGGAATTTTTCCTTCACCGAAACGAGATACTCGCTGAGCCTCTTGAGGTCGTATTCGTCGCCGTCGCTTGCGATGTTCGTCAACATGCCCTGGTTGCGATCACCAACTTCAATCGTGGCATCGCGTACCGTAATCTCAAGCATGAATTCCGGCTCAGTTGGCTCCTGCTCCTCAACCTGGGAAGTCGGCAGGTTGAGTTCCAGAATTGCCAACCGCGAGAACACCGCGGTAATCAGCAAGAACGGCACGAGAATCACCATCAGATTCATGAACGCCGTAATGTTCAATTCGGCGGTTTCGTGCTGCTTACGACGTCGACGGCTCATGGGCTCGCTCCTAGGCGGATGCCGCCGGCTTAGTCGGTGCCGAACGCTCCGTAATGGCATTTAGGAATTTCACGGAGGCCATTTCCAGGCTGTCGACAATCTCAGTGGTCTTAGTTTGCAGGACCGTATGGATCAACAGCAGGGGAATCGCCACCATCAGGCCAAACGCAGTGGTGTTCATCGCCACCGAGATACTGGCTGACAGTAGGTCCGCTTTCTCCGCCGGGTTCGCATTAGAGACCGCCGTAAACGCGCGTATCAACCCGATGATGGTGCCGAGTAGTCCAAGCAGCGTGGCGATGTTCGCAAAGGTCGCGAGATAGTGAGTCCGCTTTTCCAACCGCGGCATCACTTCCATCAGGCTTTCTTCCATGGCCTTTTCCACGTCTTCACGGCGACGAGCCGAGCGAACGCGATTCAGGCCATAGGTCATGATGGTGGCAACTGCCGCTTTGGATTTACCGGCAACTTCGGCGGCGGCTGAAAAATTACCGGACCGTAGATAAGGTGTGACCTTCTTCCACAAGACCTTATTCTTAGTCGTGGTAACCGTGAGAAACAGGTAGCGCTCCACAGCGATGGCGAGCCCCAGTGCAAAAACCAGCACGATGGGGTACATGAAAAGACCGCCCTCCTGAAAGAAGCTCACAATGGTGCTATAGACTTCCATGGGTACTACTCCTCTTGGCTCTCGCCGTACAGTGTGTCGTAATAGTCGAGTTGCCGGCGGAAGACCTCAGGGTCCACCGGAGCCAGCACCTCATCTAACAAAGTATTTACGGGCCTTCCTACTAAGTCCCCCAAATCCGAGTTTTTCCAGGGGATGATGTATAGGACTTTAGGCAATTCCTGGTTCCCGGTAATTGACGTGGTTCCCAGATCGAGCTGATCCATTGCCCGGTATCCGCCGGCAGTCTTGCTCCCCCCCGCAATCGGGGGAGCCGGCGCCGTATCCCGAGCGTCGTCCGCGGGCGCCTGGGCTGCGGCGGGAGAGGGCGCCGCTGGGGCCGGATCAACGCGGCCCAGGCTCGTATTCACGGCGGGTTCCAGTGCATCGACCTCCGCTATGGGATCTTGCCCGAGGCTCGGCAGCGGGATCCCGCCGAGCAACGCCATCATCAGCCAAACGCGTCTCATGGCGCCTCCTCCTGAGCGATACCTTCCTGGGCGATCCGTGTCGTCGGTTCCGTGATACCCAATCGACGCCTAAGATCGATGATCCACTTCTTCACGCGGTCATCCTCACCGGCAAGTGTTTGGTAGCGCTCGTAGTGTGGCAGCGCCTCCTCGGGCCGTTTCAAATACAGGTCCAACAACACGCCCAGGTTGTAATGCGCGAGGGCATAGTCGGGTGCGATCGCCAAAGCATCGGCGTAGGCCTGCTCTGCCGCACCGAAGTCCCCTTGCCGGCGCAGCAAGATACCCAACTGATTATGCGCTTCGGCGTGAACCGGATTTAGCGCCAGCGCTTTCTGCAAAGCGTCTCTGGCCGCCGTATCCCGGCCCGAGTCCATGTAAATAATCGCGAGATTGACCCGTGGCCCGGCAAAATCCGGATGCTCCAGAATCAGCTGTTCCAACTCGAGTTCGGCCTCGGTCACATCGCCGCTGCGCATCGCCGCCAGCGCTCGGTCGAATCCGGCCTGGGCGTCGCCGGGAACCTCGACGATCGGCGCTACAGCAGCAGCCGGCAAACCGGGATCGGCGGCAGCGGCGTCGCTGGCGGGTACCGTCTGAGTGGGCGGCACACTGGCGCAACCCGCCAGCACCGCCACAAGCAAGGGCATCAACCACCGTGCGGACTTATTGAATCGCAACAACAAGCCTCTCTCCTAACTCTTGCTTGGCATAGCGTACCGGCATCAACTCGGCGAGCTGTCTCAAGCTCGCCTCGATCCATTCGTCGTAGATGGCTTCTTTGGTTCGCTGGGCGTTGACTTCATGTAGTTCGATTGCTTGCTCCTCGAAGGGGTAAGCCTGTTCTTCGAGGAGAATCTCGTATTGCTCCAATTCCGCCGCTGTCAGTCCCGCCGGGCGTTCGGACTCAAACAAATCTTTGCTGAATCGATGATAGAGATCGGCAATCTGAAAGGTCGCGGCCGTCGTCACCTCGGCTACCTCATAGTCTGCCGCGCGTCCGTATGCGGCCAACGCTTCTTCCATTCGCTGCTTCTTGATCTTCAGGCTTGCCTTGAGCGGAATGACCAGTCGCGTCCCGAGGAAGGCATCCCGCGCAGGTTCGGCCAGCACCAGGGCAGCCTTGGCGGCTAGGTAACGACTCCGATCGGTGCGCTCTGCGCCGGCCGCGCCGTCGGCGCGTACGATTTCGTTCAACCATTCCATCCGCCCCGCATAGTCGCCGTTCGCCTCAGCCATCTCTACGAGCTTCTGACGGGCTTCCATTGCCGGACCGAGTGGGCTCGGGTAACGCTCGATGTAGCTGGCGTAAGTGGCGCTGGCAGCGCCGGCATTACTTGCTTGCTCGTACAACTCCGCGGCTCGCCACAAAGCTTCCTGCTGCTCCTCCGGCGATGACGTCGGCGCCGAAGCGATGCGTTCGAATTCACCCGCTGCGCGTTGGCTCTGGCCCGCCTCGAGGTAGGCCACGGCCAGGTTTGCCGTTACCTCGTCAACTAATTCGTGGTCCGGGTGATTCGCCCTGAAGCCCTCTAATGCATTCGTCGCGCGAGCCCAATCCTTCAGCTGGACGAGAGCAATGGCCGCGTCGTAGTCTGCGGTGACCCTGATAGCCGATGCCGGCGCGGCCCCAGCGACCCTGCCAAAGTGGCCCACCGCCGTTTCTAGATCGCCAGCCGCACGGGCGAGCTCGCCTTGCTTATAAATCGCCGAAGCGATGCGTTCTACAACAGCAGAATACTGATCATCCGTGGGTGCAATGTATGCCTGCAGCCGCAGATAGGCCGACTCTGCCTCCGAATAGTCGGCGAGATCGAAATTAGAGTGCGCAATAACGGTCCAAGCGGTGCGCGCATGTTTGGCTTCCACCGGCGGCTGCAGTGCAACGACCTGGGTGGCAACCTCCTTTGCCTCGACGAATTCGCCCAGCTCAAACAGCGCTTCTGAAGAGGCCGTCAAGACCGCGCCCGCCTGCTCGTGTTCGGGATAGGTTCGCGCAAATCGAAGACCACTGTCGATGCCCTGCCGATGCCAGGTGCTGCGCTCCGGCTCCGCCAGCTGCTGTTCGTGTTTCCGATACGCTAATAACGCCGCATAACCTGCCTCACCGCCCTTATCGTGAGGCGGATAAGCATATGCGGTACGTTCATACTCCAGCGCTGCACCGCCAGGGTCGCCGCTTTCGAATAACACTTCGGCAAGCAGAAAGTTGGTTTGCGGCGCCTCGCTGTCGTTCGGGAAAGATTCCAAATACCCCCGGTACCACTGCGCAGCTCGGGCGTAGTCGGAAGGCTTCTTGGAACTCTGGGCCTGCGAATGGTAATACTTGGCGAGGTCGGTAAAGTTGGTTTTGAGGTGCGCCAACACTTCGGGTTGGGTTGCCTGGTCGTGGCGCTCCCAGTATGGGCTAGTGAGCGCATAGCGTTCGACAAAGCTCTGCTTCCCTTCCAAGACCAAGGTTGCAAATTGTCCTTGTTTGTAGGCTTCGATAACTTCGACTTGAAGCAACGGCGCCTTCACATGGTAGGGATCTAGATCTACGAACGCCTGGTAAGCCTGGGCACCGTCCTGATAGCGTTCCTTTTCCAAGTAAAGATCGCCCAGGTTGGTATAGATGATGTACGTATAGGGTGGATTGCCGCGGCCACTGAGATATTCCGTGACCGAATCCGCGCCGTCGATATAAGAAAAACTGATGCTCAAGACGCGAAAGGTATCTTCGACCATCTCGCGCTCCGCGCGAGACATGTTGGCGATCACTCGGTCCGTATCGGCCACGGAGGCGGCGTCGCTGCCGCCGTAGGGTATGAGTTTTCGATCCAGTAGCGAAAAGAACGAATCGAGACTCTCTTCATGCAACATCTGCTTGAACGACGACCATCCATGCTTGTACAGCGCTTGTTCGTAGAAGTTCGAGGCCGGCCCCATTTGGAGCACTTTGTTGTATGCCTCCTCCGCCTCCGCGTAGCGCTTGTTGACGAACAGTGCTTCACCGCGCCTGAACTGCGCCTCATCCATATGCACGGTAGCCGGGTATTCCGCGACCAGCCGATCCAGAATGTCTAATGCGCGTTGGTTATCACCCGTGACCTCATAGGCACGCGCCAACTGATAGAGAACTAGGTCGTTCTTGGCGTAATCAGGAAACGCCGCAAGCAATTGCTCGTACAAACCCACGGCACTCCCGAACGCGCTCGCTTCCAAACTTTCCAAATTGGTTACCAGCTGCTCCGCCTCACCGACTTCCAACTGTAAATCAGCCAACCGGCGCATCGCTTCCGCGCGCAACAGCGGATCGCCCGAGGCAAGGTCGAGAAACAAGCGATAGCTTTCCATCGCCTTCGTATCGCTTTGCGGAATCTGCGAGAACGTGTCGACCTCGACCGTACGGTCCTCGAGGCTCTTGATCGTATCGGCTTCGTCGATCGAATGCTTACCCCCGCCGCCGAACGGCCAGATGGCGGCAACCGCAACTAATCCGATCAGGGGACTCACGGACTTACCCCGTTCAGGCCGTCGAAATCCGTCACCGCACTAGCCGATGCGCGATCGTAAATCGAGGCCAACGCGAATCTGGCTTGGATCATGTAGGTGTCCAGGCGGCGCTTCTGAGCGGTTAGCTCGTCAATCGCGACGTCTTCCAGGAAAGCGCGTTGCCGGCCCAGAGCATTATCGACGTTACTCGCTACCAACCCGACGCGGGGATTCAACGCCGCAACCCGAGCACTAAGTTCCGCAAACCGCTCCGGCCACTGCGCCGTTTTCTGCGATACCCTGTGGTAACGCCGCTGCCCCGTCTTGACGTCTTTGTCTAACTGGCGCAACGTTTTCGTCTGACGCCACAGCCGAGCTTTGTAATCTCGGCTCAAGTCCCAGTACATTAGGCCCTTGAGAAACTCTTGCTTAGCCGCGATTTCCGCGACCTCGGGGTCGTCTCGGAACATTGCGAGTTTGGATTCCATCCCCACCAACAGTTCCCAGTTCGTCTGTTCGTCTAGGGTGCCCAACGCCACGGCATCCTCGTCACGCTCAATGGCCTTCAAAGAGGTCTTCAACTCCAATAACCGGCTGCCCAGTTCATCCGGATCTGCGCTCGCCAGGCTGGCTTCGATGCGGGGCAAACGTTGCCGGTATGCAACTTCGCGAGTCGCCAGCATGTCGTCGAAAGTATCAAGGCTCGCCACCCACTGATCCAAATTGGCTCGCATGAACATCAAATCGCGATAGTTTTTCAAGCCTTCTTGAAACCGGTGACTCGCCATCAATTCATATAAGTAACGCGTTTCCGGCGCATCGGGTAGTTCATCCAATTGCCAAAACCAACCCATACTCTTGCTCGAATCTTGCGCAAGCACCGCGGCCAATAATTCGCCATTCCTGATACTGGCGATCGATTGATCAAGACGGGTTATTTCTTCGTGAAAGGCCTCGATCGCGTCCAGGTAGTAATCGGCCGCCTGCTTGTTTGCGTCAAGCTTGGCGAGCGCGTACGGCACGGCCAATAACGACTCTTGCACGGCGGGATCGAGCAGATGGCGACGCCGCAATTCCATCCACGGCACCAGCGCACTACGATAGTGCTCTTGCGCGCTATCCGACCAACCGACACCCAGCAGAGCCTTGGTCGAGAATGGCCCGTCAAGCCTGACCCGCTGTAACGCCGGCCGCGCGAGTTCCGGGCGTTCCGCTTGCAGCCAGGCGTAACCTAGCGCGACGTTGGCCTTGTCCCTAAGGCCTGCCATCTCTTCCGTCCGCGGATTCAAGCTGCCAACCTCGTCGAGCAGCGCCGTGCCTTCAGCAGTACGATTGAGCCTCACCAAAGCAACGCCCAAGTTATATCGCGAGTAGCCCGACCATTCCTTTGGCCCTTCGAAACTCTCTAATTGCAACCGCGCTTCGTCGAAACGATCCTGTTCCATCAATACTTGAGCACGCAGCATGTGCCGCTCGGTCTCGAGCGGTCCAATGAGCTCGCCCTCAATACGATCTAACGCTGATTCAGCCTCCGCTAGGTAGCCGCGTTGGTACCAGACCTTCGCCATGAAAAACCAGGCGCGGTCACGAAACTCCGGCGATACCGCATCCTCGAGTAGGCGCTCGAAAATCTGCCCCGCCAACTTGTGTTGACCGTAGGAGAGATACAGGCCACCCAATAATAGCTCGGCTTCCTCCGCGTGGTTGCTAACGCGATCGCGCTGTTTTGCCGTCAGCAGGTGGGTCAGGGCCGTAAAGTAGTCGTCCTGATAAAAATAGTACAGGACCTCCCCATAGTGGAGGTCCTGTACGGTAATCGCGTCGCGCCCGGCGTCTGCGCCAACGGCACTAGAACACAGGACAACCAGCAACAGGCCGCAGTTTAGGCGTAACCAGCGCCTCACTCGATACTACTCCCACTCCTTGACATAGAATTCGGGCTGCTGCTTCAATTCCCGATCGGAAATCTCAAGCTGCACATACTTCGGCCCGATGCCTTTCTCGAACATCAGCGAGGCGCCCCTCCGGTAATCCCGCTCATGGGGGCCTTGCCCGGTGAAGATGGCCACTAGCTCATGCTCACCGACCTTAAGATTGCCCAAATAGATTTGGTGCACCCCGCCGCGAATTAGTGCATCGACTTCGCGTCGGGTATAGAGATAGTTCGCAACCTCTTTGTTGTTGACTTTGATTTGTACCGAATCGAGGTTGAAGAAATCCCCAACGTCCATCGACACGAATAGTGCAACCTGCGTATTGGCGGGAAACAGAAGCTCTTCCTCTAGCAGGAACAGTTCCGTATTCAAGTCCAGTACTTCCTTCTTGAGCTCTTGGATATCCTGATCCAGATTCTTGAAAGAAGCCGCCGCCTGTTTGTTGGCGTTCAACGCGGCGCCGTCATCCGGATTGAAAGCCGGCGTGGCCTGTTCTTCATCCTGGCCCAATGCGTTGGGGCTCACGGCGAATGCAATCAGCATTACCGCTGTCAACCAAGCTTTAATCATCGCTGTCTCCATACTGACAGTCACTCACGCAGTAGCGCCCTTAACTGTTGAAGATAAATTGTTTCGCGGCCACGCCTGTAACCCTCATTGACATGCCGGACGATGCCCTCCCGATCCACCAGGAGCATCACGGGTAATGAATCGATCTCGTACTGTTTGCTGACTTTGCGGCCATCGTCGAAGAGTACGGGATGACGCATGCCGAGGTTAGCCGCCATTTCCGCGGCATCTTCTCGCTTTCGGTCCATATTCACACTCAAGACTTGAAAACCAACTTCGCGATAACGCTGGTAAAGATCATTGAGCGCCGGCATGGACTCTCGACAATCGCCGCACCAACTGGTCCAGAAGTTGATAAGCACAACCTCGCCGCGATATTCCGAGAGGCGCAGGTTTTCACCGCCGATACTCTTGAGAACGAAATCCGGCGCCTCGGCACCGGCTAAGTCGGCAGCATTCGAGCCCACCGCAAAAAGCGACAAGCTAACCAACAACACACAACGCCACATTGTCATCGTTCCAATCCTTGGGCTCAGTGCGCGCGTACGGCGGGCCTGGCCTGCCAGAAGTTATCTGGGCAAGACATAATTCCCGCAGCAGCAACCTTATTGCCCCCATGTGTCACTGTATGTGAGCCAGTTCTCACCCTCGCCGTCCTGGCCTAAGGGCCGTCGGGCGGGCACCGAAACTGTGATGTTATTGGGTGATAAAAGCGCACACTCACGACGGCAGGCAGATCAGTATGCATCGGCGGGGAAACCGGGTCCAAGTGTCGCCCATAGCCAACGGCGAACCCGTCTTGGCGATCAAAAAGCGTCGCAGATCGGCGACAGTTAGGGTGCTATGGCGGGCACCATCAGTCCGTCGGAGTAAAACAACTGGCCTTTATCGTCCACGATCACGGCTTCGTACGCCGGCAGCTTCTGAATAATCCGGAGGCCTCGTTCTATCCCGAGTACGAACATCGCGGTCGACAGCGCATCCGTGATGGTGGCGTCGGGGCCGACTACCGTAGCGCTCTGCACGCCCATGCTCGGCATCCCGGTCGCCGGGTTGATAATGTGATGGTAGCGGACCCCGTCCTCCACGAAGAAACGTTCGTAGTCGCCGGAGGTAGAGATCGCCTCATCCACCAACGGCAAGCGAGTAACCACAGAACCTTGTTTGCGAGGATTACGAATTCCAACTAGCCAGGGCTGCCCTCTGCGGTCACCAAGGACGCGAGTATCGCCCCCCGCGCTAAGAACCGCATGACGAACGCCCACATCACGAAGTATCGCGGCGCCGCGTTCGACAGCGTAGCCCTTGGCAATCCCTCCCAGATTCAAGCGCATTCCCGGCTTAGTAAACTGAATTTGGCGCGGATCAGCGTTGAGTTTCACAGCGCGGTAGTCGATGGCGTCGAGTCGCGCGGCGATGCTGTCCACATCGGGACGCTGGCGGGCACGGAAATCATACAAATAACCGACGCTCTCGTAAGTAATATCAAAGGCACCCTCGGTCGTTACCGATAAGGCGAGCGCGCGGCCGATCAAACCATGCAATTCGGCGCCGAGGCCGACCGGCGCAAGGCCGGCGTCGCGATTGATTCTAGACAGCTCGCTGTCAGCTTTGTAGGTACTCATTAAGCGATCGATACGAGCAAACTCGGCGATGACTGCTGCGGCCCAGGCCTTGCCCTGGATGGCATCCTCGGCCCAGAGGTCCACCGTGACCACGGTACCCATCATCGTTTTCTGCTGTCGTTGCCACTCAGCCGAGACTAGCTGCGGCGCCAGTAACAGAACCGCTTCAAGGACAAACACCGCCCAGAACTGGCCGTCACCCAGCGTTCGTCGTATGCTCAACGGGCATTTGAATCTAGGGGTTTCCGTTATGAGTTGGCTCATATTCCTTGGCGTCCTGGCCGCCATCGCCGTTTGGGCTGTTGGCATGTATAACAATTTGGTGAACTTGCGCAATCGGGTACGTAACGCTTTTTCACAAATTGATGTTCAGCTTACCCGCCGGTACGACCTAATACCTAATTTGATCGAAACGGTAAAAGGCTATATGGCCCATGAGCGTGAAACCTTGGAAGCGGTGATCAACGCCCGTAACGCGGCAGTCAACGGCCTGAAAGCGGCGGCGGCGGACCCTTCCAACGCGGAAGCCATGAAGGCGCTGGGCGGCGCGGAAGCCGCATTGGGCGGGACTTTGGGCAGGCTATTTGCCCTAGCCGAAGCATATCCCGACCTAAAGGCCAACCAGAATATGATTCAATTACAAGAGGAGCTCGCCTCCACGGAGAACAAAGTCGCTTTCTCACGGCAGGCCTTCAACGATTCAGTGATGAACTACAACAACGCGACGGAAAATTTCCCAAGCAACATCGTTGCCAATACCTTCAGCTTCAAGGCCGCCGAGTTCCTGGAAATCGAATCGGAAACCAAGCGAGAAGTGCCAAAGGTCAGCTTCGGCAAGGATTGAGCGGGAGCTTGCCGAATAATTGTGCCGTAGCGGGCAATCATGGATTTTTTTAACACTCAGGAGCAATCCCGGCGAACCACGCGCCGGCTCATGATCCTGTTCGGCTTGGCCGTTATCACCATAGTAATAGCGGTCACGTTGGTGGGCGGATTCTTGCTCGGCGCCTTCCAGTCGTATGACGACGGAAGCAGGCTCGTCCAGGTCCAGCCGGACTGGACATCACTCGCCCTGGTCGCCTTCGGTACCGGTCTATTCATTGGCTTGGCGAGCCTGTATCGAACCGCCCGATTGCGTCAAGGCGGCGGCGCAGTGGCCCGGGCGCTGGGGGGGACGGAAATCGCCTCTGATACAAGTGACCCACTCCGCCGGCGGCTCATCAATGTCGTCGAAGAAATGTCTATCGCTTCCGGGGTACCCGTGCCGGAAATCTTTGTGCTCGAGCGAGAACCGGGGATCAACGCCTTTGCCGCGGGTTTTAACCCCAATGACGCTGCAATCGCGGTTACCCAAGGCACACTGGAACACTTGAGCCGCGATGAGCTGCAGGGCGTCGTTGGCCATGAATTCAGCCATATCCTGAATGGGGACATGCGCATCAATATGCGCCTGATCGGAGTCCTGTATGGGATTCTCGTGTTGTCGTTGATCGGTCGGCTACTGCTGCGGGGCGGGCGGTTTGCCAGCGTCAGCCGGCGCCGCGGCAATGGCGGCGCGCCATTGGTGATTCTCGGATTGGCGTTGGCCGTTATCGGCTCTATTGGGGTTCTGTTTGGACGGCTAATCAAAGCCGGGGTGTCACGCCAGCGTGAGTATCTGGCGGATGCTTCAGCCGTGCAGTTCACTCGCGACCCCAGCGGGCTTGCAGGCGCGCTGAAAAAAATCGGTGGCTTCGGCAGCAATTTGGACGCGACGGATGGCGAGGAAGTTGCACACATGTTGTTCAGTCGGGGCGCCAACGCGTTTAGAGGCTGGTTCGCGACTCATCCGCCTTTAGAACAACGGATCAGGGCGTTAGATCCGCAGTTTGCTGCCGAGACACCGAGCCGGGATCCACAGCACCAGGCCGCGACCCCGGAATTACCGGTCTCCGGGTTGGCCGCCGGGTTGGCGGGGCGGGCCGACCAACCGACGGCCGCGGAACTGCACCATGCCAGCCGGCTCCACGCGTCCATGCCGAGTTCGCTTGCCGACGCCGCACACGCGCGAGAAGGCAGTTTCCTCCTGATCGTCGCGCTGGCACTGAACAGCGATCAACGCCAGCGCAGCGCGCAGCTGGGCCTGTTGCGCAGTCGCCTCGGGCAACAGCGCGCGGATCTCTGCGAACGCCTGAGCAATGAGCTAAGCGCGGCGGGTGTCGAAGTGCGGCTTCCGCTTCTCGAGATGGCCTTTCCTCGGGTCAAAGACCGCCCCGCCAGTCAGCTGGAGTTCCTACTCGCTCTGATTAACGAACTCATCGCGATGGACGACCGCCTGGAGCCCTTCGAACTCGCACTGGTCCGAACATTTGAAAGTTACTTAGCCGAACAACCGGAGTTTCGAACCGGCGCCAAAACGCTTGTCGCGGATCGGAGACAGGTGGAAACCGCAAGCGTCGATCTCATCGTTGGCTTGGCGGCTTTCAGTCATACCGAATCCCAGCAACGGCATGAAGCCGTGCAGCGAGGTTTACAGGCCTTGGGCGCCGATCACTCAACTCAGGCGCTTCAACCTGAACGCAACCTGGAACGGCTTGATGCGGCCCTCAGCGTCCTGGCTACGGCATCCCTTGACGCTCGCCGCCGTGCGCTGGTAGCCGCGTACGCCTGTGTTAGCGCAGACAACCACATCAACTTGGAAGAAGGCGAACTGTTCCGCGCCATTGCGGCGGTTTTGGGTTGTCCCTTGCCGCCGTTCGCAAAACACTAATGTGGCTGCGCTTGCTGTACCGATAAGGTATATTCACATCCACCTACACTCGGGGGTTGAGACGATGATGCGACGTTACCTAAACGGCATTTTGTTCTGCCTAGGCATGGGCTTATTGAGTGTCAATGCGCACGCAGCGCTGAGTGAAGAAGAGCGGCTCGCGCGAGCCACCGAAGTGCTCCAGCAAATGACGCTGATGCCGGAATCGGGCATTCCGCCGGTGTTACTGCGCCGTGCGCAGGCAGTGATCGTGGTCCCGAATCTCATCAAAGGCAGTTTCTTTATCGGCGGCCGCCACGGCCGCGGCGTCATGGTCGTTAAATCGCCCAATGGTGAGTGGAGCAACCCATCATTCGTCACCCTCAGCGGCGGTAGTTTCGGTTGGCAATTTGGCGCCCAGTCCACTGATCTGGTATTGGTCTTCAAGAATCGCGGTGCGGCCGATAACATCGTCTCCGGCAAATTAACGCTTGGCGGCCAAGCCTCAATAGCAGCGGGTCCAGTGGGACGCAATACGGAGGCCGCCACTGATTTGAGATTCAACGCGGAAGTCTATACCTACTCGCGGAATCGCGGCTTGTTTATTGGCGCTTCGGTGGAAGGCGCATCGCTCCGAATCGACGATGCGGCCAATCGAGTCTACTACGGCAATCGCGGCATCACCTCCGTGGAAGTATTGAGCGATCAATCCTTGGCCACACCGGCTAGTGCCCGCCAATTCATTCTCGCACTGGACCAAGTAGAGCCGGCCAGAGCCGCCCAAAGTCGGCCGGCCCTTAGCGAACCACCCGACGAGCAGTTAGCGCCCGAAGAGGAAGCCACAACCTACGCGCTGGGCGAAGCCGACTTCGACGGCTAATATGGAGTCGATGGCCGCGCTTCTGAGCGCCGTTCAGGCCGGGTTGGATATTCTCGGGCCGAATCCATGGCTGCGTGCTGCCGTGATGATCGTGGCGGCACTCGTTGTTGCCTTCGTTGTCGAACGCCTTATCGTCGCCACCATCGGCCGCTTAGTGGGACGTACTAGCACTCTATTAGACGATGAGTTGATCGAACGTTCCCGTCGGCCGGTTTTCATGACAATTTTCATTGCCGGGCTCGTTATTGCCACCCAGCAACTGAAGCTCTCGGAAGGCATCACCAACATAACCGTAAGCGCGCTGCAGACGATCCTGATTCTCTCCTGGCTGGGTTTCGCGTTGCGTTTCTTTAGTATCTTGCTAAGCGCACTATCGCGCGTGCATGAAAAATATGAGTTCATCCAGCCCAGCACGCTGCCGCTGTTCGACAATACCGCGAAAATCATTGTGGCAGGCGCGGGGGTCTACCTCGCGTTCCTCGCCTGGAATATCGATGTCACCGCCCTACTCGCCTCCGCGGGCATCGTCGGGTTGGCCTTGAGTTTCGCCGCCCAAGATACCCTCTCGAACGTGTTTGGCGGCATGTCGATTCTGGCGGACCGGCCTTACCGGGTTGGCGACTTTATTAATTTGGATAGCGGTGAGCGTGGCGAGGTCACCCACATAGGCTTGCGCAGTACCCGCTTACTGACGCGCGACGATGTCGAGGTCAGCATACCTAATTCCGTCATGGGCAACGCGAAGATCGTCAACGAAGCGGGCGGGCCGCATGAGAAATTCCGTATACGCATTGCCGTTGGCGTGGCTTACGGGTCTGATATCGACCGGGTAGAAGCCTTGTTGCTGGAAGTCGCCACTGAACATGAGGAAGTTTGCACGACGCCTGAACCGCGGGTGCGCTTACGCGGTTTTGGGAACTCGAGTTTGGACTTTGAATTGTTGGCGTGGGTGGCGCGCCCCATTTTGCGCGGCCGCATTACTCACGAACTCAATTGCGCCGTATACAAGACATTCGGCGCACACAACGTGGAAATCCCTTTCCCGCAACGAGATGTTCACGTGCGGGAGTTGCCCGCGCCCGCTCAGCCTTCGCCCGGCTGATTGCCCGGTGGTGGCTCAAAGGGCTGCCAGCTCGGATCAGCCGCCGAGGAGTCCTCGATCACTGGCTGCGGCTCCGCCACCTGAGTGCTGTCCGCAGTTGGCTGCTGAGAAACTCCCGAATCATCCATAGTGGGCACGGAAGAAACTTCTGCGGGTACTAGGTCCGGCAATGCTTGCGCGGGGGCCTGCGCTGCGACCGCCGGGTCGATAACGTCAGCACCATTGCTAAGCGAATAACCCGGTTGAGTCTCACCGCCCAGATAGCTAGCCGCAGCTTCGGAGCGTTGTGGCTGGGCTGGGTCCGAAACCCCCGGTTGCAACGGCGGGGCAGGAAACTGCTGCCCGGCGTAAATATCCTGTCGGGTTTCGGGTTCGAGTTCTCCGCCGGTCGGGTAGCCGGCCGTATCTGCGCCGGTCCCGGTTGCATCTGCATAAGACCAGCGTTGTTCATACGCCGCGCTTGCGCGCCGCTTCATTTCGGTTAACTGTTGCCGCTCCGCCGCTTGACGCGCATCGATGCGTTCACGCAGGGCCGCACGCTTTCGTTCAGACTCTGCCTCGAACCGTCGCCGTTTCTCGGCATCGTTCTGCGCCGCCAGGGCGGCAGCCGCTCGCTTCGCGTTGATGCACTCGGCGTCCCCGCGGGAGGCGTCGCGGCTAGAGTTGCAGCGCAACAGCGTGGCCTCCCGGGCGATCGGATCTTCGAGATACTCAGAATAACTTCTTGGTGCTTCCGCCTCGCATGCGGCTAGACCGATAGCCACCATCAGGAGCGCCGCCGGACGAATGGCCGAACGTGCTACTTTGGAATACGAAAATCGGGGCATTTTTTCGGCCTGCGAACGACCCCTCCGGGCTCGAGCCCCGGAGTTAAGTCAAGTGCCGATAGAATAGACGTTAACCTGCCAGCGGGGGCTGGACTGGTTCACAAAACCCAGACCTCAACGCCGTTGCGGCTGGCCATCTGGAGTCAAATCCATTCCCAATGCATCACGGAGCGGGCCCCAATTACTGTCGGCATCGCCAGGCGGGAGCGGCCGCCGGATGCGTTCGAAGCGGGCAACGCCCGGCCGGGCATGATACGCCGACAGTAACCGCAGCCGGCTGCCGTCACGGCTGATCGCTACTGGCCCTGTTTGGGCCCCTAGCGGCGCCAGCCGACTGGATTCGATCCGGATCTCGTTCCCGTCAAAACGCAGCCAGTGAATCCAATGCAAAGTCTGCGCAACGATAAACCGCTCATCGGCGCTAAAAACGATTGCCCGAATTCGATGCCGGAGATCAAGGCTCGCACCCACGGGGGCCCCTGAAGCGACGTTCCAAAGCTGCAACGATCCGTTTACGGTGCCCGAAGCGATGAGCTCGCCTTGAACAGCAAACGCCAACGCCGTCACTTCGCCCTTGGCGCGAGCCGCGCGTAGGGGCGTGTTGGCACGGGGGGCAACCAATTGCAGATTGCCTGCGACATCGCCAACCGCCAATAGGTCGCTCGCCGGCGCAAAGGCCAACGCGGAAGCCCGGCCGGTCACCGCGACTTCACTCACCATTGCCGCGTCGGCCGTACTCCAGACCCGCGCCGAATAATCGGCCCCGCTTGCCAACCATCGGCCATCAGGGCTCAGGACTACTTGCGTCACCGCGCCGGCGGGGTGGCGCATGAAAAACTCGCGCGGTACGCCGCTCGATAGGCTCCACAGCCGCACAGCGCCATCTGCACCGCCACTGGCCGCAATATCGCTTGATGACAGGCTCGCCAGGCTCGTCACCGGACCGTTATGCCCAATGTAATCGAGCCCGCCTTCTTCCATCGCACTATCCACGATCAAGGGGCGCACGTGCCCCAACGCGTCCCCAAGGAGGTAAAGCTCGCCCTCCGGATCCAATGCAGCACTGGTAAGCTGGCTAGACGACAAGGTTTGTGCGGACGGCTCGGTGAACTGCCAAAACCGCAAGATTTCTGTGTCGGCAAACGCCAACTCGCCGTCCCGGCCCATCAACAGCTTTGCCACATCACTCGGCAGCGCCTCATGTCGCATCACCCTCACCCCCCGGCGCGCGAGATCGACGTGCTTGATGAGCCCATCTTCTGCGGTGTACGCGAGTTGGTCGCCGGCCACCGCAACGCCTCCGGCGGAGCGGCCCAGATATTCGGCCTTGATCAAGCCATCGGCCGGTCGTTCGATCCACCAGAGCCCGCGATCGGCTGTGACCGCCGCG
>JAHEKG010000105.1 GCA_024638475.1 Rhodospirillales bacterium
CTACCGTGAAATCAACACCCCCGAACTCATGGACAGGACCCTATGGGTGCAATCGGGTCACTGGGAAACGTTCGGCGAAAACATGTTCACCAGCCGCACCGAAGACGAACGCGTATTCGCCATCAAGCCGATGAATTGCCCCGGGCATGTGCAAGTATTCAGAAACGGTCTGCGCAGCTATAAAGACTTACCCTTGCGGCTCGCGGAATTCGGTAAATGCCATCGCTACGAACCATCCGGTGCGTTGCATGGCCTCATGCGGGTCCGTGCTTTTACCCAAGACGATGCGCATATCTTTTGTACAGCCGACCAGATCACGAGCGAATCCAAGCGAGTATGCGACTTGCTGTTGGGAATCTACGGTGAACTAGGGTTCGACCAGGTCACCATCAAGTTTGCCGATCGCCCGGAAATTCGCGTCGGCGAAGACGCGGTATGGGACCGGGCAGAGGCGGCCCTGAAAGAGGCCGTCGATGCCATCGGCCTCGAATACACCTATAACCCGGGCGAAGGCGCCTTCTACGGACCCAAGCTCGAGTTCGTGTTACGCGACGCAATCGGGCGCGATTGGCAGTGTGGCACCTTGCAGGTGGATTTGAATCTGCCGAAACGGCTAGGCGCCACGTACATCGGCGAAGACGGGCAAAAACACGTACCGGTCATGCTACATCGAGCGATCTTCGGATCCTTGGAGCGCTTTACTGGAATTCTCATCGAGCACTACGCAGGCCATTTGCCGCTATGGCTTGCCCCACAGCAGATCGTCGTCGCGACGATCACATCGGATGCGGACGAGTATGCTGCCATTGTGGCGGAACAACTCAACGACGCCGGGCTCCGCGCCCAAACCGACCTGCGCAATGAAAAGATCAACTACAAAGTGCGTGAGCATAGCCTGAGCAAAGTGCCGGTCATCATTGCCGTCGGCAAGCGCGAAGTCGAGGAACAGACCGTGTCGATCCGGCGCTTGGGCCAGAAGGGCCAACGCGTGCTGGGGCTCGAGGCGGCAATCGCCTCCCTGGTGGAAGAAGTTCGCGCGCGCAGCGGCGCAAGACAATCCGAGGCGACTGCCGCGTAGCATTCTGAGGCTCAAGGACGACTGCGAAGATTCTAACCGGCTGAAGCCCGCGCTTGGGTCAAAACCGAAACGTGTACCCCAACTTGAGCACGAGCTGCGAGTCGGTTGAGCGAAAGTCATTGTCCTGGTCGATAAAGCTGTGATTCAGGACGATGAACATCTCGCGACCCTCGGTGGGTATCCAATGCAGCCTGCTGTGAACCCCCAGATTATTCGAAACGTTATCGAATTGCGCCAGGGTTACCCAGGCCCACTTCGACGAAAAGGCGACTTCGTTCTGGAAAGTCATGAGCCGAATCACGAAATCCCCCTCCGGCAAGTCGACGTCCTGATAGGAATACCGCGCCGTAAGATTGTAAAACCGCGATGGCCGCCAAGTGATTTGGCCATCAAGCCGCAACTGGTCCCCGCCGAAGAAACCGCCGCTGCGAATATCCAACGCGCCGCGCAGCTTCCGCTGGTTGCCGGTCCCGAGATTGATACCCCAACCACCGTAGTTGTATTCCCCGACCGGAATGATCACCCCCGTGGAAATTTCAAACGGATCTATTAGGCCTTGCTTGGAACGAAAACGTGAAAAACCGAAGGAATCACCCTGCTGATTTTCTATCGAGGCTAGGGTCAAGAAAATGACCTGAGTGTCCACGCCACCACTGATGCGATCGAAGCGGCGGAAATTGATGCCACTGCGTAGCGTGCGGATGGCGCTATCCTGCGGCCGGTGCGTGTACCCGACGGCGCCGTAATAGTTACGCACCCCGGTGCGATTCGCAAAGCCCAGGCGCGGGTCGAAATTAGCCTGTAACTCCTTGAAACCGACACCACCGCGCCATTTGTTGGTGTTAGGCATCACCAGGTTGAAACCAAAGGCGGAGTCGTCACCATTCAGCCCATCCGTTTGGGACTTCTGAAACCAAAGCTCCGTTTCGAACGCACGGCCTCTTCCTAGTCGTGTATTACGGTATGCAAAATCGACGCCGACGACCGAGTTGTCCAGATTCGAAGTGGGGTCGCCATGGGTCAGAACCGCCCCCAGGGTAGATTCCGCCAGCACGTTGCGTGCCGCACGGGCCACTACCATGTTGGTCGCATCGACGCCCTCGAATTCCGCTTGCCGAATCGCCAACGCGCCGATATTCCATTCGCCCATACGGCCACTCAACTTGGCGCCAAAATCTAGATCGACCGGTGCCCCCGATTCGCTTAGCCCGATGCGCCGTGAAAAAAATGGTTTGCCATTCTGACGGTCACCGTCGGGTTGGAATACGGTTTGGTTCATCGCGCCGATTCTGCCGAATTCGAAAATGTCGCCATCTTTGAGGAAGAAATCGCGCTTTTCGGGAAAGAAGAGACCGAAGCGGGTCAGGTTGACCTGCCGCGCGTCCACTTCGGTGGCGGAAAAATCGGTATTTACGGTTAGCGAAGCGTTGAGTGCGGGTGTCAGTTTATAAAACACATCCAGGGACGGTTCGACCTCAAACTCACTATTGGAAGTTTCCAGGTTACGCCGCCGACCAAACGACACGGACGGCACGATGTCGAGGCCTGCACCCTGGTCTAATGCGCGAAACCCTCGCACGGCCCCGGCCGTGCTGGGATTGAAAGCGCGATTCTGCGACGTCCAACCGATCGTTTCCTGCTCACGGGCGAGGAAACGCCACACATTGACGCCCCAGACGTCGTTGTTCGGATCGAAAGACAGGGTCTTGAAGGGAATCGCCATTTCGGCGCTCCACCCGTCGTCGAGATAATGGGCGTCGGCTTCCCAAATGCCGTCCCATTCTGGACTGAAATCCGTCGTGTTTTCCCACAGGCCATCGAGGCGGACGCCATTGGGATTGACCTCGAACATGTAGCCATTGCGCCTGTCGTAAAAGGGATCGATAACGATCGCCACCCGGTCGTCGAATCGAATGCCCGCGCCTTGCCTGAGTATCTGCGCGGTTATGTCGGCTGGGCGGCTGTCCCACACCCGCGCACCCACGTACAGCGCGTTATCGTCGTAGTACAGGTAGAATTCGGTACGCTCCGAAGGGGCGTCGAATTCGTTGGGTTGAATTTCGCGCAGATCTTTGATCACGGCGGCCTGCGCCCACTCGGCCTCATCCAACCGGCCATCAATAACCGGTGGCTTCGCTAGACGAACGATGTCGGCGGTCTTGGTCTCGATTCCGTCCTGCCCTTGAGCCCGGCCGACTGCGGGAGCGGCAATTAACGCCACTAGCACCCACCCCGCTGCTTCAGACCTGTTGCTAGGAATCGTCACTGGTCACACGGGCACCCTTAATTAGCCGCCATTCTGGTCTGGATTTCATCGCCCGCCGAGGCGATCGCATTGTATGCTTATTCACCGGTTGCCGCGACGAATGGCAATATCCTGACGGAAAACGGTCCGCGATGCGGATGCCTGCCGCGCCATTTTAGTCGAAAAGATTTGCATGGAGTCACAGCATGAACACAACCCTAAACCGCCGCCAACTGGTGGCGGCATCCTTAGCGTTGCCGATCGTCGGCACTCGATTCGCATGGGCGGCGGCCGACAATAACGCCCCCTACGAATTATCTGACGCTTACGATCAGTTGGCGGCGTACGCTAAGGTTAGGGCCAGGCTCGATGGGCAGCGGGCCGCCTTCTGGCACACCTCGCACTCCATCAGCCAACCGGCAGATTCGCCACCCCGGCTATTGTTCCTCCATGAAGGCGTGAGCTTCCAGCAGGTCCGTTTCTTGCCCGACCGAACGTTGGAGGCCGTGTTTTACGACTGCTCCTACGTACTCGATCCTATAACCAGAAAAATCATGGACAGTTTCAACAATCCATATACCAACGCCGTCAACAAACCACGCCACCAACCGGCGATGGTCTCACCAACCCTGCGGATCACACCCGAGCAGGCGATCAACACCTCGTTTAACTTCCCCGCAGGCGTGTTCCGCGACATGCGCGTGCGCCCGCCGATCGTCAATGGCAATACCATTTGGTTCAACGACGACCTGTTGTTCTTCAAACCGGCGGGCCTGGAAGAGGAAGGGCTACCCGCATTCCTGCCCAAAGGCGCCATGGCTCAAACGGAGCTGGTCACCTACCGCGCGAATTTGAGCGACGTTCAGAATTCCAATCTCGTCAGCGCGCCTGCAACGCTCTCGATAACTGCCAAGATTCCATGGAGCCGCTGGCTGGAGATGGGTGACCGGCCGGGCGGTATTCTGACGCGCTACATGGGGCGCAAACTCGAGACGCTCGATGAGGTACCGCAATGGCTTCGGGACTGCATCAACACCGACTATCCCGACTATCTAGGCGCGGAGACCTAAGCGGGATCATGGCCAAGACTACCGAGTACGCGCGCGAGCGGGAATCCCAGACGACAGAACATCGTGCGCGGCGCGTTCGCCCGTTGTCCAGTCATGCGAGATCCGCCTGCAGTTTCTGTAGCAGCTCGCGCAATATCGAGCGGTGGCATAAGGATTCATCTTCGCAATAACAGCCGATCGCGAAGTTGGTTTGGTGAGACATTGCGGCCAACAATTCCAACTCGCGGGCTACTCAACCTGACGATGCTGATGGTCATCCGGGATCCGAGTGTGCGGGTCTCAACATTTCTATATGCGGGATCCCATCCTCATCATAGGGCTCGGAGACGATTTCGAATCCAAATTCCTGATAAAAATTAGAGAGATGCAACTGCGCGGAAATGCGGATGGGTTGCCCCGGGTATTTCCGGGCCGCTTGCGCCAGCGCCTCCTTCGTCAAGGCCTTACCAAGACCCTGGCCCCGCTTGGAAGCCAACGTGAGCACGCGGCCGATCGCCGGTTCGGGATAATTCATGTCCGGATACACGAGCCGCAAATACGCGACCAGCAGCTTCGGCGCAGTCCCTTGTTTGCCCAATAGATGCCAAGCGTGCTGGTCGACGTCATCGAGGTCTTGATAGGCGCAATTCTGCTCGACGACAAAAACGGCCTGGCGAATTTTCAAGATGTCATACAGGTCCCGAGTCGAAAGCTCATCAAATAGCGACCACTGCCATTCGACCTGCATCGGATGTACGGCGCTTATTTATCCAAGAACTTCAAAAAACCGCTACCCCAATCTTCGATTCCGCCTTCTAATTCCATGAATTCGCAGTGAGGCATCGCCTCATGGGCGGCCTGGGAGTGCGGATAATTCGGATCCCACTTAGGCGAACACAGCAGCGTCGGCACCTTTACTTGGGCGAGTTGATCGTGGGTGGGGTATTCGAAATGACTCTGGTAGGCCAAGCGCCACATCACCGGGGCCTTGAAGACTTCTAGCACCCGGCGGTTAACCATCTCGGTATCGATGTAGGGCTCCTGCCAAATGATTCCCGCCTTACCGCGTTTGAACCAGGGCCAAAACAAGCCCTGGTCGCGCATCATGTGCCAAATCATCAGCAGGTGCCCGCCATACCAGTCCGGCTCCCAAACCGGGGTGTAATGCGCCTTGAGCTCGGCGCGCTCCGCATCCGTGTGATAGAGCACATTACTCATGACCAAACGGCGTACGCGGCGAGGCTCCGCAACCGCCATATCGAGGCCTACCAGCCCGCCGCCCCACATGCCGTAGAAGTCAATTTGTTCCAACCCCAGACTGTCCAGCGCTTGTCCGAGTACGGCGCGGTAGCGCGCGACGGTCACGCCCTGTTCGCCGATCGTATTGTCAGATTCGCCGTGACCCGGCAAATCTACGGCGAGGACGGGCCGCCGGCCCACCAAAGATTGCGATACGGGATGCACGATGTCCGACGAGCTGGCGGCATCGTGCTGTACGACCAATGTCCGGCCATCGACATCGGTGTTGCGCTGCACCCGCAGCTGGCCGCCATCCACGTTGACCATCTCGTTCCACATGCGGCCTGGGATTGCGGCGGTAGCCACCGTTGGCGGCGCGTCGGGCGCCGCATGGGCCAACAAGAAGTCGCGACACTTATCCAGCGTCGCGGTCACGCTCCCGCCCGCGTCCACGGTGACCGCATCGGACTTCGCTTCGATCTTGACAAGATCGGCGGACAGGGGATCCGTCTCCGCCGCAGTAACGAGTGCCGGCACCTTTATTTGCGTAAGCACGTCGCCACCACGAAACTCGAATGCGGCCCTGTAAGCCACGCGATAAAAATCACCTGCGCGCATGAGTTCGACGACCGCGCTTTGCAGTGTGGCAGGGTCCGGCACATCGTAGTCCATTCGGGCACTCAAGCTGCGCCGGTACCACGGAAAGAAAATCGTCTGTTCGCGTAACCGAGCCCAGGCCCAGGTCAGATGAGAACCATCCCAGCTCGGCCGAAACGGCGGCAGATAATGTTCAAGAAAGTCAGCCCGTTCGTCGTCGGCCATGACCACATAGCCGTTGCTTACAACGCCGGTAATGCGTTGTGGCGCCTGCCTTGCTACTTCCATCGCCATGCCGGCACCGGTGTGAAAACCGTACAGGCCGGTGCGTTCGATACCGAGGGCGTCGAGAAATTCGATGACCGCGGCACCGAAGTCCTCCATGCCGAGATCCGTGCCAATGGGATCCGATAAACCGTAACCCGGCGTATCGGGTGCAATCAGCGTAAAGTCTCCCTGCCAGCGGGCCATGGCCGGCAGCATGTCACGCGCGGATTTGGGTGACTGGTGCAACATGACCACAACCGGACCACGGCCGGCCTTGAAATAATGTACTTGGCGGGAACCAAACCGGCCGTCCCGAATAGTTGCAAAGTGCCGCTGAACGTTCTGCATCGCTGTTCCTTTTTTCTTGACCAATATCCCATACAAATACCCGGGGGCCAAGCATGCTGCGTGGGTGGTTGCCGGTCACACCACTCCTGACGTATAAAGAAGGCACTCGAGGAGAAAGCCATGCGTTTCAGTACGGTCCTGGTCTTGCTCGCGCTAGTCGCCGTCAGCGGCTTCATCTATGTCGGGGTCCGCGAGCCGAGTTTTGGACACCAGTCGGTAGTCGAGATCGACGCGCCGCTGAAACTGACGTTTGCCATGTTCCGCGACCCCGATAATCTGCCGTTGTGGATGAGCGGGTTCCGGAAGATCGAATACCTGAGAGGTGAAGAGAATCAGCCCGGCAGCTACTACCGGCTAACCATGGTCGAAGACGGCCGCGAAATCATCATGACCGAACAAATTACCGCACTCGTCGAGAACGAGCATTTCGCCATGGCTATCGAATCGAACATGCTGATCAGCGAAGCGAATTTTTGGTTCGAACCAAGCGGCGATGGCAGTCGCATTACCGCCAATAGCGAGTATGCAGGTAAAGGCCCGTTCTGGAAATCGATACTATGGTTCTCAAGAGACGAGATAAGAGCCCGCCAAGACGACGACCTGCGGCGCCTCAAGGTGCTCGTTGAGAGGCTGGCGGCCGAAGCCGCTACCTAACGCGCAGCACATGCTCCGACTCGCCGCCATGATGCTGCTGGCGCTTCCTGCGGTGGCCGGCTGCGACGACGTGCTACGCGTCGGGGTATTTGGCCTGCCGCGTGGCCTCGGCAATCCCCATAGCTCGACGGCGATATCGGAGATGCACACCTGGGCGGCTGTGTTCGATAGTCTTACCCGGGTTGACAGCCGCGCCCAAGTACACCCCGCGCTCGCCACGGCTTGGCGTGCTATCGACACGCACACTTGGCGATTCGAATTGCGCCGGGGCGTCGAGTTCTCCAACGGCGAGCCGTTCAATGCCGCGGCGGTGCTCGCTAATATCGATTACCTGCTTTCCCGCCAGGGAGCCGGCTTATCAGTCGCGCGGGAATTAGCGTCAATTCAAAGCGCCACCGTGATCGATGAACATGTGCTTGAAATCAATACCCACGAACCCACCTTGATCCTTCCGGCCCTGTTGGCCGGGTTGCGTATCGTTGCACCGCGGCACTGGCAGCGGCTTGGGCCCAAAGAATTTGCCCGCGATCCGGTGGGTACCGGGCCCTTCGCCGTAGCATCTTGGTCGCCGGCGCGGGTAACCCTCACGGCGTTCCGCGGTTCCTGGCGGCCACCGCAGGTTGCCGCGCTGGAACTATATGAAATTCTCGAACCCGCGGCTCGGCTACAGGGCGTGCAGTCCGGCAAGCTCGACATCGCCCTCGCGTTGAGCGCCGACGATCTGCAGCAACTGCAACGGCTGGGTGGACACGGCCATGCGAGCGCCGGCGGCGCCGTAACCAGCCTATCCTTTTTCACCGTCAAACCCGGACCGCTTCAAGACCCACGGGTGCGCCGCGCGCTCAACTACGCAATCGATAAACAGGTCATTGTCGACGTGTTGCTCGGCGGCTTGACGCAAGCGGCGGGCCAACCCGCGCCCCACTATGTGCACGGTTACAATCCAGCCCTTGGCATCTACGAATACGATCCTGAACGCGCCCGGCAACTCTTGCGAGACGCGGGTTATCCGAACGGCTTCAAATTGGTCGCGGAGGTCACGCCGAGCGGGCCGCACTCATCGGCAGAACTCTATGGCTTCATAGCCCAACAGCTTGCTAGCATCGGGGTGGACCTCGAAGTGCGGGCACTGCCTGCCGCAAAAATGATTAGGAACGCAATCACCGGGAGTTTTGCCGGCAGCGCCTTCAGCATGGCGTTCGATTCCAAGCCTTCCCTCGACGCGCAGCGCTCGGTGAGCATGCATTCTTGTCTCCGCGCGGTGCCGTGGCACTGCGACCGCAGCTTGATGCCATTGATCGAAGCGGCGAGAACGGAGTTTGATGCCGCCCGCCGTGACCTGTTGTTGCAGCAAATCATGGCGGCCTATCACGAAGACCCGCCGGCCATTTATCTATTCGAGTCCGTGTATCTCGATGGGTTGGGTAAGCGGGTTCGCAACTATCGGCCGGAGAACGGGATCGTCAACTATGACGAGATTCGCCTGGGGGAATGAAGTCAGTTGGCCCGTAACAAGCGTGGTTCGTACTTTGGTCCGAACTAACCGCCTTCCGATTGAGTCCAAGGACCTCGAAAGATACCCGTTTCACCCGAGTTTTCGTCGGCTTCCTTTATGACGAACTGATCGCGGCCCGCCTCTTTGGCTTCATACAAGGCTTCGTCCGCAACTTGCAAGATGCCCTCGGCGCTCCGGTGACAAGTCGGCCCTGCCACGGCAATACCGATGCTGACCGTCACCCGACTAGAGACCGCGGAAGTTTCGTGCGGAATGTCCAGCAGGGTGATCTGGTCGCGAACCCGGGCTGCCAGCGCCTCGACATGATCTGCCTCCGGATCGAATAACAGCATGACAAACTCTTCGCCGCCAAACCGCGCCGTCAGATCCAACGGGCGCCGCGCCGTCTGCATGAGCGTATGGGCGATTCGGCGCAGGCACGTGTCACCGGCCTGGTGTCCATAGCGATCATTGAATTGTTTGAAATAATCGACATCGATGAGCGCAATTGCGAGGCCGCGAGATTCTCGCTGAGCCTGACGCCAGACGCTTTGCAAATGCGTATTGAACAGGCGGCGGTTAGGTATTCCCGTCAGCGCATCACTGCCGACGAGCAGGTTCATGATCTGGGTTTCTAGAAAAATTGTTCTCGCTGAATGCTCCAGGCGATAACAACCCATCGCGCCGACGACATTAGCAAAACCGATGAATACCGCCTCGTAGGCAAATGCGGTGAGATCACCGAACGCGGTGAGGGTTAAGTAGCCAAAGCATAGCGGCAGCAGCACTAACAGTGCTTGATAGAGGCGGAAACCCAACAACAGGTAAGCGTACACCGTCACAACGACGAACCAGGCGAAAGGCATGTCCAGATTCGATTGAACGGCCAAAATACCGATCCCCAGCGTGGCCAATCCGACGCCAAAAACGCATCCCATCAGGATAGCGGGCAGTATTTTCGCGAGACTCCCGACATAGGTCGCAATGAGCGCCAATCCCATCAACGGCAGCATGCAAACGATTCGAACCAGTAGGGATTGATGCCAGAATGCCTGCGGGAGCAATTGCCAATCCAACAGACTGAGCACCGCCACCAGAAGTAGCCCTAGCGCCAGGGCCGCGCGAACCTCCGGTAGGCGGCTGGCGAGAAAACTCCGGCGGAAGTCCCATTCTAAGGGTTCCTCAAAGCGCAGTCCGTCAAAGCCGCGGCGCAATTGGCGCTTGTAGATTGAGTCATCGGGCTGATGCATGGCCGCTCAGGGGGTTACATGGATAATAGTCGTCCTATCGGGGATCGGCCCCCGGGAGGTGATCTTTAGGCAAACGGGGTCGCGATCCGCTGGATTTGTGCTCTAATTCCGGTTATATGGTTCAGCGCGCCTCGATCACCGGCTGGGGCAAGTGCTTGCCGCCGGCCCGGCTGAGCAACCACGATCTCGCCTCGGTGCTCGACACCTCGGACGAGTGGATCCGTAGCCGCACGGGCATCGGCAACCGCCATATCTCCCACGTAGCTACGTCCGAACTCGCC
>JAHEKG010000357.1 GCA_024638475.1 Rhodospirillales bacterium
TGCGCGAACCCGGGCCTGGGCGTTGGCATATTCGAGATTGCGCCCTATTCCCATGTCGGATCCCGGTCTTTTAGCTCAACTTGATCAAAGAGTTATCCATACTCGATTGTGTCCCGAGTCGCCCTGCATTAACTATGATCCGGATCAAATAGTGATATCGTCCAAGGCCTTACAATAGCTCCGGCCCATGAACCGCGTATCCGGCTGCGGCGGATCGGCTATGACTACGGCTGCAGCCGGATTGACCGTCACCGGCGTAACCGTGAAAACCTTAGAGAACCCGATCCAGCAAGTACTCGAGGCCGAACGCGCCGCCGAGGCCGAGGTTGCGGCCGCGCGCGAAGCGGCCGAGGCAGCCGTCACCGAGGCGCGGAAACAGGCCCCTTTCATCCTGCACCGGAACGAAATCCGTACGCAACGCGCCGTGGAGCGGTATGAGAAGCAGCAGTCAAAACTGCTCACCACGAAGACTCGCGCGCTGCGCCAGCAGTCGGAAGCGAAACTTGCCGGCGAACAGACGCTTCTCGATGGACACTTCGACCAGATCGTCGAGGAACTTTTCAGGGATACCTGGCCGCCGGACGAGCCAGTTTAGGCGTCGACGGGAATGCATTAATCAGGCTTGCTGCGGCACGCAGTTATCGAGGTGCTCTAGTCTGAGACCTCCCGGAGCCGGCCAATGCCGGCGTTTCAGATCCGCTTGATTTCAAAATCCACGCAATCAGTCGGCGCGGTGTTAGCGGAAGTTGCCGATGGTGTCAGCCGCTCGCGGCGCCACCGCCGTCCAGCTATCGCCGACAGCCCCATACCGAACGCGCGAACGTCACGGTGCCGCCGGCTGCCCGCGATGAGGCCGATCGATGCCGGCCGCGCATTGGCGATGCCCTGTATTCCCTAGGACAATAGTTGGTTTATACTCCCGCCAAGCCCCGCCCTGACATCAGGTCCGGGAAACGGCCGCGCCAGCCACTGCCGACAAACAGGAGAAACGTCCATGAAGCTGTACATGCACCCCGTGTCCATGACCAGTCGTCCGATCCGGTTGTTGATTGCCGAGAACAACCTCGACATCGCGGAGCAGTTGGTCGATCTGTTCACCGGCGAACACACCCGGGACGAGTACGCCGCCGTCAACCCGAACCAGCTCGTTCCCGTGCTCGAGGACGGCGACTTTCGGCTCACCGAATGTTCGGCCATTCTCAAGTACCTCGCCGACAAGTTCGATCTGCCCAGCTACCCGAAGGATCTGCAGAAGCGAGCGCGGGTCAACGAGCGCATGGACTGGTTCAACACGCAGTTCTATCGCGAGTTCGGTTACGGCCTGAACTACCCGCAGCTGTTCCCGCATCACAAGCGCCCCGGCGACGAGGTTCAGAAAGCGACGTTGGCATGGGCCAAAGAACGCGCCGAGGGTTGGCTCGAGGTCCTCGACAAGCACTTGATCGGACCGAACCAGCAGTACCTGTGCGGCGACGAGATCACGATCGCCGACTACTTCGGGGCGTGCCTGATCACGTTGGGCGAGATCACGCGCTGTGATTTTTCCGCCTACCCGAATATCTCGCGCTGGCTCGCCAACATGAAGCGTCTCGACTACTGGAGCGAGGTCAACGACGCGCTCTACGGCCTTGTCGCCCAGCTCAAGGACCAACCGTTCGAGGCCATCGGCGCATGATCAAGGGGCTGCACCACAATGCCTATCGCTGCCGCGACTCGGAGCAGACCCGCAAGTTCTACGAGGACTTTCTCGGGTTGCCGCTGGTCAACGCGTTCGAGATCAAGGCGAGCAAGACCGGCCGCGGCACCCACACACTGCACTCGTTCTACGCCATGAAGGACGGCTCCTGCCTCGCGTTCTTCGAAACATTCGACTTTCCCTTCGAGTTCAAGGACCAACACGACTACGACCTTCACATCGCACTGGAAGTGCCTCCCGCAGACCTGGCAGGCTGGCTTGCCAAGGGTAAGCAGGCTGGAATCGAGACGCGCGGAATCGCCGATCACGAGTTCATCGATTCGGTGTATTTTCGCGACCCGAACGGATACGTTATCGAACTGACGGCGAAGCGGGACAATCACGACCAGGCGATGGACCCGGCAAAGAACGGCGCGCGAGCGAACCTGGACGCGTGGCAGGCAACCAAGAGCAACTTCGCATCGTCATGATTTTATCGGCATCGCGGACGGCGGTCCCGGGCCAAAGCCAGTCACTCGAGTCCCTTCATCCAGCCTTGTAACGAATCACGACGGTTGTGCTTGGATGTCTCCAAGGCCTTCGAATCAAACCGTTGTTTCCGAGACATCGGCGCCGCTACCGAGGGTTGCCTCGGCTCGCTCGCGCCCGAATTCGATCAACTCGGTTGCTCGATAGAATTCGAAAAACCGGCATCTATTCCGGGGTATTGTAATGACGACGTCCGGGGGGTGGGCGGCCAGCTTGAGGCGGGTAACCGTCGCCTGCATGGTTTCGAACGATCGCGTGATGATCTCGATCGGTCCGCGATCTTGGCGTTCCCCCAACGGGAACTTGGATTGCAGCGTGTTCACCCATTCGTGGACTTGCCGTTGGTAAGGATTTTCCAGCTGCGGCTTGCCTCTCTTTTCCGATTCGTCGAGTGAGGGGTCCGGTGGACCGCTCACATTCACCGCAATGGTGA
>JAHEKG010000106.1 GCA_024638475.1 Rhodospirillales bacterium
GGACCGCCCTTCTGCTACCATCCAGGTAAGCTAATCATCTTGAACTTTCGCGGTTCGAGGCGGGGGCAACGATGGGTTTTATCGATGCGGATACTCATGTGTTGGAAACCGATGCGACGTGGTCCTATCTCGCCGATGACGAAGCCCGGTTTCGGCCCAATACCCTGGACACGGACGGTTCGCAAACCGAGTGGCACGGCCTACGGCGGTTTTGGTACACCCAAGGCCAACTGGTACCCCGGGGGCTCACGGGATTACATGTGGAAGGTATCCCGGACGATGCGGTGCGCATGCTCGACGACGTGCCGGGTCGCGTAGCCTGGATGGACCGTTTAGGGATTGAAACCCAGATCATCATTTCCAGTTTTTTTATCGTCACTTTATTTGCCGATGCGGACGCGCAGGTGGCGCTCGCCCGCTCCTATAACCGTTGGATGGCAGGCTGCTGCAAACTGTTTCCCGAACGCTTGCGCTGGTCTGTGGCGTTGCCGCTGCACGACATGGACGCGGCGGTGGAGGAGATTCGTTTCGGCGCGGCCAACGGCGCCGCCTCAGTGCTCATGCGCGCCCATGAAAACAAGCGGCTGCTGTCTTACCCATATTTTGATCGCATTTATGCCGAGGCCGAAAAGTTCGACCTCAGCGTGGGTGTCCACATTGGCAATACCTTCGACCCCACTTACACGAAACTCAACGGCGTGATGTTCTCCGTCGCCGCCATGACGGGGGCTTTCGTCAACGTGTTTACCAGCAACCTCGGCGAACGCTTCCCGAACTTGAGGTTTTCGTTCTTAGAGGCGGGCGCGGAGTGGTTACCCTTCGCCATGCGCGCTATCTCGCGCGGTATTGACGGAGCGGCTCGGCGTGACGTGGCGCTTGACGAGACGCCCCTAGCCGGTACCAACCTCTATATTGCGTGTACCTATGACGAGGATCTGCCACGGATCCTCAAGTTCGCCGGTGAAGACAACTTGGTCCTCGGCACCGATTTTGGCCACTCGGATTTCGGCCTGGATCTGGAAGCGCACCGAGGCCTCCTCGCCCGAACCGACGTCGACGAACGCATCCTTCGCAAGATAGTCGATGCCAACGGCCGTCGGCTTTACGGGCTCGATCGCGCGGCTGAAATCGCCGCTTAAAAACAGCTCGATGCACAGACGGCCGAATCTGCACAACAGCGTACGACGCCCCCCCGGGCACCCTAGGCTGAAGGCGCAAATCGGCCCACGAGTGATGCTGGCCCTGTGCCTTGCCTACGCGGCGCCGCCGACGGGTTTCGCCGTTCAGGGCGTGGCCGTCGTCGGCAGCTATCAAAACAAAGAGTATGCTGACGCCGCCGTGCGCCGCGTCAACGAGGCGTTGTCGATGGACGCCACCATTGTCGAAACCGACATCGATTCGACCCGCTGGTTTCGGGTAGTGGTTGATGATCCCGATGGGGCAATGGTCTCTCGCTTAGGGGCACACGGATTCCAGGCCTGGTTTTTGCCCCACGTCCCAACGCCGCCGGTACCACTGGCTTCGACTCCCACGCCCGTTTCAGCCGAGATCAGTCAGGTGACCAAGCGGAATCTGAACGCAGCGCCGTTAACCACTGTATTGGGCCAGGTAGCCGCGGCAGCGGCGCCGATAACTGCCACCATGGTTCCCCCGGTCGGCGCCATCACCCAGCCGCCAAAGGTCGTGAACCCGACGGTGCGCCAGGACCTGATCGGCAGCATCGACGGCATCCCCCGGCATCGCATCGACGTACCCAGCTTTCTCGACCGCGAGGTCGACATCGCAATTGACGGGCGTGTCGATGAACCGCTCTGGCAGGCAATCCCCGCCTACGACAACATGTTGGTGTACGTTCCGGCCACCGGTGAACCGGGCCCCTATCCTACCGAAGTACGGATGTTGGCCACGGAACGGGGATTGTTCGTGAGCGCGGTCATGTACCAGCCGCCGGATTCGCTGGTATCACGCATTACCAGCCGCGACCAATTCATCGATCGGGATTCCTTTGCTGTGACGCTCGACACGAGTGGTGAAGGGCTGTTCGCTTACTGGTTCGTCGTCGCCCTCGGTGATTCTTTCGCGGACGGCAAAGTGCTGCCCGAGCGGCGTTACCAGCCCGACTGGGATGGCGCCTGGATCGGCAAGTCCGCCCGTTTCGAGGGCGGCTGGAGTATGGAGATGCTGCTGTCCTGGTCCATGATGACCCTGCCCAAAGTGGATGGGCCACGCAAGATCGGCTTTGCCATGCAGCGACAGATTTCGCATAGCAAACAAACCTACCAATGGCCCGGCTATCCGTTTACGTCGGCCCAATTCGTCACGGCCTTGAACACGATGGAAGTGAGCGGTGTACAACCAAGACAGCAATTTTCCGTCATCCCCTACGCTTCCAATACGGTAGACAAAGCGCGCGGTGGCAGCGAGAGCCGGTTGGGCGCTGACATCTTTTGGAAACCCTCCCCCAAGCTTGAGTTGACCGCCAGCGTACTGCCGGATTTCGGCAATGTTGAGGCCGATGACGTAGTGCTGAACCTGAGCGCTTCGGAAACTTTTTTCCCGGAGAAACGCTTGTTCTTCCTCGAGGGCAGCGAGGTCTTCGCCTCGACCCCGCGGTCGAGCGTGATCAATATCTCAACGGGAGTAACCAACGACACCTTCACACCTATCTCCCGCCGGGTGAGTCGATCGGATTTTTTTCCGAGACCCATCTCGTTGCTCAACACGCGGCGCATTGGTGGTACCGCAACGCAGGTTATCGAACCGCCGGGCGTCACGCCCAACCGCGGCGAGGATGATCTACCCACCGACGTGCTAGGCGCGGTAAAACTTACTGGCGGTTTCGGCAACTTACGTTACGGCGCACTGGGCGCCGCCGAGGAGGATGTAGAATGGTTTGCCACCGACAGTGCGGGCAACCCGGTTGATATCCTGGCCCCGGGGCGCGACTTTGTGGCGGCTCGTCTGCTTTACGAAAGTGTCGGCGCCAGCCGCAAGTCTGTGGGCTACGTGGGCACGTTGGTGAGCGGCCCGCTTTACGATGCCGCCGTTCACGGCATCGATGGTCACTTCACCAGCAGCAATCACCAATGGTTCGCCGACATTCAGCTGGTGTCCAGCGACGTCGCCGGGGTCAGGGGTTACGGCGGCCTCTTGGATCTTAAGTATTCTCAAAGCCCCCGTATCCAACACAAGATGGAATTCGACTACTTTGACGACGACATCGATCTGGACGATCTGGGCTTCCTACGTCGCAATGACTACGCCGGTGTCCAGTACGCGTTTTTGTACAACCATGCCGAGGGCAGCACTCACTTCAAAGACATTCGCGGCGCCATTGTCGTTCGGCAACAATACAATCTCAGTAAGGGCCAAGTTGTTGACAGCGGGGTTTTCTGGCGCAATTCGATGGTGCTCCCGGGGCGCAACACGCTCAAGACCGCGCTGGCTTACCTGCCTGAACGCTGGGAAGACATCAATAGCGACGGCAACGGTGCCTACCTGGCCAACGGCCGTTGGTGGGGGGACATCCAAATCACCACAGATGCCGGCAGAATGTTCAGCTACTCCGCCAGCATCGGTGCATTACAAGAGGACCTGGGCGACTGGACCTACGCCGCCGCCGCCGGCGTCACCTTTCGTCCCAGCGATTGGCTAGCGCTGGACTTAGACCTGCGTTACAAACGTCGCAACGGGTGGATCGTCCATGACGAGGGGCGCAACTTTGGTCGGTATCACGGCCCGGATTGGCAACCTAGCCTCGATGTGGACTGGTTCATCTCCGCCAAACATCAACTCCGACTTTCTTTGCAATGGGCAGGCGTGGAGGCCGACGAACGGGGTTTCTTCGCCGTACCCATCGGCGACGGCAGGCTGGTACCGACGGCGCGAACCTTACCCGATCACGACTTTACGGCCAGCATCCTCACCGTACAGCTGCGCTATCGTTGGGAGATCGCCCCATTGACGGATTTCTATTTGGTTTACAACCTGGGCAATGAATTGCCGGACGACCACTTAGTGCCTTTTTCGGATCTCTTCGACGATGCCCTGGCCGATCCCATTGTCGAGAGCTTTGTGGCCAAGCTGCGGTATCGGTTTGGAAACTAGGCGGTTCGGGAACGCGGCCGACAGCGTCGGAGTTCGCTAGCCGGCAACCTTAAGATTAGCGCCCTGCGCCCGGCTCCGCTTACGCGGGTCGAGGCCGATGGAGCGGGCGATGATCTCGCGCATCACTTCCGAGCTGCCGGCGTAGATGCGGGAGATGCGCGCGTCCGTGTACATGCGGGAAATTCGATACTCGTCCATGTAGCCGGCGCCGCCATGCAGCTGCACGCATTCGTCCAGCACCCGGCCCTGCAGTTCACTGCCGAACAGCTTGGCGCGGGCGGCCATGTCCGCGGTGAGGTTGCCGGCGTTGTGTTCCATCACGCAGTGATCGACGAACACCTGGGCGATATCGATTTCCATGCGCATGTCGGCCATCTTGAAACGGTTCACCTGGAAGTCGGCGACGGCCTGGCCGAAGATTTTCCGGTCCTGGATGTAGTCCATGGTGATGTCGAAGGCCACCTGGCAGGAGGCGATGTAGTTGCAGGCGCCCGTCAGGCGCTCCTCGGCGAGAAACTGCATCAAGTAATAAAAGCCCTGGGTAGGATCGCCGAGGACGTTCTCCTTGGGCACCACCACGTTCTCGAAGAACAGCTCCGCCGTGTCCTGGGATTTCAACCCCATTTTCTTGAGGTTGCGGCCACGGCTGAAACCTTCCATGCCGCGCTCGACGAGGAATAACCCCAGCTGGCGGGAATCGCTCGGCCCGGTGCGCGCTGCGACAACGAATAAGTCGCCGATGATGCCGTTGGAGATGTAGGTTTTCTGGCCATTGAGCACGTAGTGATCGCCGCGGTCTTCGGCGCGGGTCTTCATGGCCGCCACGTCGCTGCCCGCGCTGGGTTCGGTCATGGCAACGCCTAGGATGGTCTCGCCCGTCGCGCACTTCGGCAGGAACTTTAGTTTTTGCTCATAGGTTCCCAGGGTGTGGATGTAGGGCGCGACAAGGCGGCTGTGCAAAGACATGAAAAAGCCTTCGTCGCCGTAGCGGATGTTCTCCTCGATGAGGATTTGGTCGAAGCGGTAGTCGTTGACCCCGCTGCCGCCGTAGGCTTCGTCCATCCACATGCACAGCAGTCCCTGCTCGCCCGCCTTGGCGAACGCCTCCCGATCGACCTGACCCTCTGCGTACCAGCGGTCCCGGTGGGGCTCCACCTCTTTTTGAAAGAAGCGCCGCGCGGAATCGCGGAACATGTCGTGGTCGTCGTCAAAGATGCGTCGCTGCATGGGAAACTCCTGATGCCTCACGCCGCGGAGCGCTCGGCGCCTTTGTCCGCGCGGGGATAGTACTGTTCGCCACGCGCGGCCATTTGGCGCAGGCTTTCCGGCGGGGTAAAACGCGGCCCGTAGGCTTTGGCTAAGCGGTCGCATTCGGCGACAAACTCCGCCACGCCGATGGTGTCGATAAAGGACAAAGCGCCGCCCGTGTACGGCGGAAAGCCGATGCCGAATATTGAACCGATGTCGCCATCCGCGGGATGGGTGAGCACGTTCTCTTCAATGCAGCGCGCCGTTTCCACGGCCTGCCGGTAGAGTAGCCGCTTCTCGACCTCTTCCACCGGGGGCTGTTCCGCCGCGGGCGGATACAGCTCGGCGAGGCCTGCCCACAACCGCTTCTTTTCGCCCTCGGGATAATCGTAAAAGCCTTTGCCGAAGCGTTTGCCTTTGCGGCCCAGTTCGAGGAGCTTCTCGGCCACATCGATGGCGGAAGGCACGTCGTAGTCATCGCCCAGGTCCGCGGCCGTTTGCACATGAACCTTGTGTACCAACTCCTGGGTCACCTCGTCGGTGACGGCCAGGGGGCCCACGGGCATGCCGGCCATCTTGGCCGCATTCTCGATCAACGCCGGCTTCACCCCGTCCTTCAATAAGGCCATGCCTTCGTTGGTAAAGGTGCCGAACACCCGGCTGGTGAAGAAGCCGCGGCTGTCGTTGACGACGATGGGCGTCTTGCGGATCTGCTGCACGTAGTCCAGGGCCTGGGCCAGGGTCGCGTCCGTGGTTTTTTCACCGACAATGACTTCTACCAGTGGCATCTTGTCCACCGGGGAGAAGAAATGCAGGCCAATGAAACTGCCCGGGCGTTTCGACTGGGTCGCCAAGCCGGTAATCGGTAGCGTCGAGGTGTTGGAAGCGAAGATCGCCGTGTCGGAGATGACAGCTTCGGTTTTGTGCGTGACGTCGGCCTTGATGTCGCGGCTTTCAAACACCGCTTCGATCACAAGCTCGCAATCGGCCAGATCGTCGTAGTTGTCGGTGGTCTTGATCCGCGCCAGCAGCGCGTCGGCCTTGTCCTGGGTCGTGCGGCCACGCTCCAGTTGTTTGGCGAGCAACTTCGCCGAATAATCCTTGCCGCGCTCGGCATCCTCGACGCTGCGGTCCAGCAAGACCACATCGATACCGGCCTTGGCGCTGACGTAGGCAATGCCCGCCCCCATCATCCCGGCGCCCAACATCCCCAGGCGCTTCACCTGGAGCTTGGGCACGCCTTCGGGGCGTCGCGCCAACTTGTCCGCGAGGCCCTTGTTGATGAACAGGGTGCGCGTCATGTTGCGATACACCGGGTCGAGCATGAGTTTGGTGAAATACTTGGCCTCGATACGCAGCCCCGTGTCGATGGGAACGATGGTGCCTTCGTAAACACAGGACAGAATCGCCAGTGGTGCGGGATAGTTGTGCTGAGTTTCCCGGGCCACCATGGCGGAGCCTGCGATGAAGGTTTGCACCGCCGCCGGGTGCATGGCTCCGCCGCCGCCGGGAATGCGAAAGCCCTTCTTGTCCCAGGGCTGCTCGGCGTTGGGCGAGCCGTCGAGCCAGGCGTTGGCGGCCTTCATGAGTTCGTCCGGCGGCACGACTGCGTCGACGATGCCCAGCTCCAAAGCCTTGTCGAGCCGCAGGTGAGTACCCTGGGTCATGAGTTCCAAGGCTTTTTGTACCCCGATCATGCGCGGCAGGCGCTGAGTTCCGCCGGCGCCGGGTAACAAGCCGACTTTGACTTCCGGCAACCCGAGCACCAGCGACGGATTCTTCGCCGCGATGCGATGGTGGCAAGCGAGCGTGAGCTCCAGTCCGCCGCCCAACGCCGTGCCGTTGATGGCCGCGACGAAGGGCTTGCCGCAGGTCTCGATTTTTCGAAACACATTACTGAGCGCCATGTTCGATTCGAGCCGCTCGGCGGGCGTGGCCGGGCTGTCGAACTGATTGACCAACCACATGAGATCCGCGCCCGCCAAGAAGGCGTCCTTGGCGGAGGTGACGATGGCGCCCTTGATGCCGTCGTCCGCGGCGACCCGATCGACGGCCTCGTCCAGGTCGGCCATGAACTCCGGCGTTAGCAGATTCATGGAACGGCCCGGCAAATCCAGGGTGAGTGTGGCAATACCGTTTTCGGCGGAGAAATTGATTGTTTTCATTGTTCGCTGCGCTCCTTACACGCGCTCGATAATCGTCGCGGTGCCCATCCCCGCACCGACGCACAGGTTGACCAAGGCGGTGTTTAAATCGCGACGCTCCAGTTCGTCCAGCACCGTGCCCAGGATCATCGCGCCGGTGGCGCCCAGGGGGTGGCCCATGGCGATGGCACCGCCGTTGACATTGATTTTGTCGTGGGGAATGTCGAGTAATTGCATAAACCGCATCACCACCGAGGCAAAGGCCTCGTTGAGCTCGAACAGGTCGATGTCCTTGACCGCCATGCCGCAACGTTTGAGGACTTTCTCCGCCGAGGGCGCGGGGCCCGTCAGCATGATGGTGGGATCCGTGCCGATGGAAGAAAACCCGACAATCCGCGCGCGGGGTTTTAGGCCCAGCTCCTTAGCCGCTTCTTTGGTCGCGAGCAACACGGCCGCAGCACCATCGACGATGCCGGACGAATTGCCGCCCGTATGCACGTGGTCGATGCTAGCGACCTCGGGATAACGCTGCAACGCGACGCTGTCGAAACCGAATTGCTCGCCGGGAATGGTGAACGCGGCGCGCAACTCGCCAAGACCTTCCAGCGTCGTATCGGGACGCATGTGCTCGTCGTGATCGAGGACCGTCAGGCCGAGCTGGTCTTTGACCGGCACGATGGAGTGGTCGAAATAACCGTTTTCCCGAGCGTGGCCGGCGCGGCGCTGACTTTCTACCGCATAGCGGTCGACATCCTCGCGGGTAAAGCCGTGCAGGGTAGCGATGAGATCGGCACCGATGCCCTGGGGGGCGAAATAGGTTTTGAAGGCCACCTGCGGATCGGCCGCCATGGCGCCGCCGTCGGCGCCCATCGGCACCCGCGACATGGACTCCACGCCGCCGCCGATACACACGTCGGACATGCCCGCCATCAACTGCGCGGCGGCGCTGTTGACGGCCTCAAGCCCGGACGCGCAGAAACGATTCAGCTGCTTGCCCGGAGCGCGCAGATCGTAGTCGGCATTCAACGCGCCGACCCGGGCAATATTGGCGCCCTGTTCGCCCACCGGCGCGACGCAACCCAAAATGACGTCGTCGACGCGGGAGGTATCCAACGCATTCCGGTCCCGCACGGCTTCGAGTACCTGGCTGGTCAGCTCGATGGGAGTAATTTCGTGGAGACTGCCGGAGGCTTTTCCGCGTCCCCGTGGCGTGCGAACGTGATCGCAAATGTAGGCCTCGGCCATCGTGTGTTCCTCTCTCTTTGTTGCGCGACCTAGGCCGCGAGTTGTTGCTGAATACTAACCTTGAAATCCTGGTGCGCCTGCTCCCATTGGATACTGCGGGAATCCAACATCCAATAGAACGTCATTCCCAGGGTGTAGGCGCAAAACCGGGCGGCGAAAGTGGCCGCGCAAAGCTTAGGATTGATGGCGCCGCTGCGCTGGCCTGCTGCTACCCACTCGGCCACCTGAGCGCGCTGCCTAGCATGCACCCGATTCACCACCTCGGTCAGCGAAGAGCCCGGCTCCGCGGCGCTGTGAAACAGTATTTGCATGGCGCGAATGTCTTTCGGCGACCTGAGCACAAATCGATAGTAGGTTTCGGCAGCGGCCAACACCGCGTCGATGCCCGTGGAACCCGCGACGGCAGCATCGACCTCTTGGCCGAACCGTTCCGACACCCGCTTGATCACCGCTTTGAATAAGCCCGCCTTGGAACCGAAGCGGTAGGTCACCAAGCCGCGGCTATAGCCCGCCGCCTCACCCAGCGCCTTCAGGGTGGTTTTCTCTGGGCCGCGCTCCACGATCAAGCGCACCGCCGCATCGAGCATGCATTGATCGGACAGGGCCTTGCGTTCGGCCTGGGTCAGCGGCGCTTCGGTGTTGGCTACCATCGAGAAAGATACTTGCTATCGACAAGTAAGTATATACTAGCGGCATGACCGGGCACAATAGCCAATACCCCAACCGATTCCCGCGCCAATGAATCAACGCCTACTCACCAGTGAAGGCATACCCAACCTCCGTGACGTGGGCGGTTATGCGGGCCGCGGCGGGCGGCGCGTCGCCTGGGGACGGCTGTTGAGGTCTGGGCACCTGGCCGATGCCACGCCGATGGATTTGGCGGCGCTGAGGGACTTGGGTATCACCGAGATCCATGACTTTCGCCGCCCTTCCGAGCAAAGCATGCACCCGAGCCCCGCGATCGCCTATGCCCGCACGCATCATTACGAACTGCGCATGGGTAGCACCACCGGCTTTATCGATCGTTTCGTGGCGGGGGAAATGTCCGCCAGCGACACCCATCAAATGATGGTAGAGGGTTACCGCAGTTTCATCAGCGAGCGCACTGGCGAGTTTGGGCGGCTGTTACGCCAACTGGCGCAGCCGACGGATGCGGGCGTGCTATTGCACTGCACCGCCGGCAAGGACCGGACGGGGCTCGCCACTGCTCTCGTGTTGC
Organism: Rhodospirillales bacterium; assembly: GCA_024638475.1. Taxonomy (GTDB): domain Bacteria; phylum Pseudomonadota; class Gammaproteobacteria; order Steroidobacterales; family JAHEKG01; genus JAHEKG01. The sequence goes on from JAHEKG010000106.1 coordinate 9,964, forward strand.
TGGCCTTGGAAGTCGATCCGGAAGTGATCCTGGAAGACTACCTGCTAACGATCGAAACGCATCCGGCCGAGCACGTCTTGACGATCATGGACCGATTCCTGAGCGAACGCGGCCACGACCAATGGGACCGCGAGGCGATGCGCCCATACTGCACGGTGCACGCGGATTACCTGACCGCGGCCATGGACGAAATCGCGCGCGGGTGGGGCGATCCCCCGAGCTACTTCAAGGCCGCCATGGGCCTCGACAGCGCCGCCCTGAAACGCCTGCAAACCCGCTTCCTCGAACCCTAATGGGGACATTCCCCATTAAATGCTGTTTGCGGCTAGAAAAAGGGGAATGTCCCCATTTTAGAAGCGGTAGCTGCCTTGCAACGCGATGGACCGAGGCCGCTGAATAAAAGCGTAATGGCTGTTGGCACCGAAGGTACTGCCCGACACCGGGACGGGATTGCTGTACGAAATGATGTCTTCGTCGGTGAGGTTACGGCC
>JAHEKG010000107.1 GCA_024638475.1 Rhodospirillales bacterium
GCCGTTCGTCACCCTGCATGCGTAGTAGATCTCCGGTACATCGATTTGAGTGTTGGATGGCATTCGACGAGTACCAACTGGAAAAGAATGCGGCTACCCCGGCGGCCACCAAAGCGATCACGATCGCGGCCAACAACCCAATACCACGCTGGTGTTTAAAGGTTTTCATCACGCCCTCCCGATCATGAATGACACCGCCAAGATAGCCCACCGACTGACCGTGTCAAGCATCCGCTGGCGTTGCCGATTCGGCGGGACCGACGACGACCGTGGGCGTCCATGCCTGCCTGCGACGGCTAATTCTGTCGGCTGCGTTTTCAGCGCCGTAGCTCGCTCGTATGGCATCAAGCGCCAATGTCGAGAGCCGCAGATTGAGCGTTGACCACATATGATTACCTTCGCTCAACACGGCACCCACGTAGCCACCGCAGGTCCGACACAGGTAAAAGTCCGCAGTCTTTAACCCGAATCGATACTTCTGTAGTTGATCCAGGTCTTTTACCCGAATCGACGCGGAGCCCTGCGGATCGGACCACGTCTTTGCCGCGTGCATCCGGCAGAAGCTGCAGTCACACGACCTGGCAGTCATGGCAGATAGCGGCATCTCGGTCGTGATTTCGTAGGCCACGTTGCCGCAATGACAAGCGCCTGTAATTCGGTTCGACAAGACGGTCGCCTAACGCCGATACCCAGCCGTGTCATCGGGCACCGAGGCCCGACGGTGCCGCAACCGGCTAGCTGGCCGAATCACCCGCACCCCTGCCAAATCGTACGTAAAACACGAGCATCATTAGGATGAAAACTCCGCCGACGATAAAATAGCCAGATTGGGCCGATACCGAGCCGCCTGTCTGGATCTCTCGCCATAGCGAGCCGCGATCCAATACGTAAACCGCCAACAGGCCGCAAATACCCATGAGCCCGATCAGCCATTGTGTCGCCGCATAGCAAGACCACTTTCTTGTGCGCCAAAAAAGATAGCCGACGATGTTTGGAAGGAGGAATAGCCCCAAGAGCACCCCGCCGATTGAAACATCGTGGACCGCTGATAGCGCTGCAGCGACCAGGATCCAAGCAGTGCCACCCAGTTGACTACCAAACCAACCACCCGCGTTCCACTCCAGTTTCATCGCCCTACCGCCCGCGAAACGCCAAGCGGGGCGAACTTACCCGAACCGTCCCCGCTGGCGATCGTCTAGTTCAACTATTTTTGGGTCATCCCCTTCCCTAAATTCCTCATCGTTTCTATCGACGGCCAAGTATTGAATCGAGCAAATGAGAGCCTCCGCGGTGTTTTTCACAAAAGTCTCCTCGTGCTACAGTTCTTCAACACCGACTTGGTTAGTGTAACTCAGAAGATCGCAAAGGGTGCTGTCCACGCCCAGCTTGAACTTACCGTGATGGCTATGAATGAACAAGAATCGTGACGCACAAGCCAAACCGGCCTTCGACTTTCAACCTACCCTTGTTGGAGATCTGATTTTACTGCGACCACTGGCGGCGGAGGATTTCCAAGCACTATATCGCGCTTCGTCCGACCCATTGATCTGGGAACAACTGCCGAGGGTCGAGCGCCATAGGCTGGAGGTATTCGAAAAGTTCTTTGCCGAATCGCTTTCACTAAGAACCACCCTGGCGATTGTTGAGCGGTCAAGCGAAAGCCTGGTCGGCAGCTCTCGGTACGCCCGGTTTAACCAGGAGAAGAGTGAGGTTGAAATCGGTTGGACTTTTCTGAGTCGCCGCTGCTGGGGACAAGGACACAATGCAGAAGCCAAGCAACTCATGCTGGAACACGCGTTTAAGTCTGTTGACAGCGTGTTTCTTGTCGCCGCAGCAACTAATCAGCGTTCGCGGCGAGCCATCGATAAATTGGGCGCGAAGTTCGAGCGGGAGATTGATTGGCCGCCTGATAGCGAGGCGCAAGACCCATCAATCGTGTACCGATTGACCGAAAAGGACTGGGCAGAGGCACGGGAGCGCCATCGTCACTTTCGGTCATCCGCGCTTTAGAAGTCTATCGTTGAACAGCCATTCGGCAACCAGCAGGTTAGGCACCCAGCAAAGCCACGCCAAGAGCGGATAGAAGACGCCAAACTCTACTTTTGCAGCGAAAAACATGGCCAAGTATATCCGCAGCGTTACCGCAGCAAATGTCAGCGAAAAATTTCTAATCATCCATCTTCGGTGCGCAATGACGTCTCTGTTCCGAATCGAAAGGTATGCCATCGCCCCGGTAAACAGCCAGGCGATCGCCAAGGCGGAAAATCCGACGCTAGTTACTAGTCCTCCGTAGGCGAAACGGGCGATGTACAGGCCCGCCAGGCCGCCTACAAAAATACCCGCAAGCAAATAGATCCGCCCCATCCAACGGTGTAGATCAGGAAGCCTTTTACGAAGCCGTGTCGAGAACTGAAACGGGCCAAGAATAAGCGCAATCGACGAGGCGAAAATGTGACTGTATACCGCAGGCGCATTTCGCTCGAAAGCCGCTTGCATATCGGGGTGTACTTCCACGCCTATCGGCATCGTTCCATAAACCCACAATGCATATCCGGCCACGCCGGCGCATAGCAACAACGTTAGCCACCAGGAGGCTCTAGGGATTAGCGTGACCATTCTCTGCGAATTATTCGATAGTGATAGGACTTGTGGGGCGCTCTTAGTAGTCCGAACCATACCCCTCGACCTGGACATACCTTGAGTCCAGGAAGGCCACCAAATCGATGAGTTGGCGCACCGTCATGTTATCGATCTGTGGCATCGGCATCGGGGAGTCCAGTGGTACCGAGGCTTCTAGCCGTAGCCGCTCGCGGTACCGTTCGGAAATGATGTGATTAGGATTGATCACTGACGTCATGAGCTCGGCATAAGTCTTCGCCCCGGCCGTCTCCCCGCCTAGCTCAAGTAGAATAGGCGAGGCCCCCGCAAGCAGCGGCATCTTCACGCCAGCGACGCTGTGACACTGGTGGCACTGGTGATCGATAAAGGCTTGTCTCCCCGCATCCAGGTCCCCCTCCTGAACCGGGAACCTAAAGCTCGGGTTGTACGCGCATGCCGACAACAGCACGGCGAACGGGATGATTAGGCCTTTCAGTCTCATGTTGGATACCGTCCGTTTTCGGTCAGGTTAGAAAGTTCTTACACCAGGCTCTGGCGTCGCCTTCGCCGGTGATCCTTAGTTTACCGTATCAGCGCCGGGACCTTACCTCCCGAGCTCGAGCGGTAGCTCTCGGTCTGCACACCATTCAATGAGCCCTGCGTCGTAAACGGCTACGTTCTGATGCCCAAGCAAGTTCAGGACAAACGCACTCGAAGCGGCAATGCCACCGCCGCAGTAAGTGATAATCCGCCTTGCCTCCAGCATCGGGGAGAACAGCTCTCGCAGCTCGTTAACGGGGCGATAACGCATCGTCTCGCGTTCGAGGATTTCCCACGCCGTCACGTTTTTCGCACCAGGAATGTGGCCGCGACGGCCGTACTCGTTGCGACAGTGGCAAACCTCAGCCGGAGTAAGTGGCTATAGGGCGGCACGCTACAGCTCCCGAAGTCTAGTTTGCTTAGTCTAGCTTAGGATGGCCGAGACCTCCGCTACCGGCCAGAAGTGGCACCGATAATCGGGAATCTGCGCGGCAAAGGCGACCCCTACGAGGACCGCCCGTATCGCCCAAGAAGATGCCGCAGTCTAAGCGGGCTTAAGGTTGCCTGCCGCCTGCTTACCGCGTTCAGTGACGATATCGTAGCTGACGCGCTGCCCTTCGGTTAGCGTGCTCATACCGGCACTCTCAACCGCACTAATATGCACGAATACGTCCTTCTCTCCGGATTCGGGTGCAATGAATCCAAAGCCTTTGGCAGCATTAAAGAATTTAACAGTCCCTATAGCCATGTTTGGCCTCCACAACTAAACGACTGCGCACGCTTCGGGCGCAGCAAACGAACAACCTGATCGCATCGCATGACTTGAATCGTATGTCCGTGACACGGACGATCGCTAAAAGGCAGGCCTAAACGCAGATCGCGTGCGCATGCTGCGCGCTACGACGGCAAAACGCAAATATCGGGGCGGCTAACTGTTAGCCACTTTCTGCGCCTTTCTCAGAGCTTTTTTCTCTTCCTTGGCCGCGCGCTTGTCTTTTTTTGCCTGTTCGCGCTGGCGTTTTGCTTGGGTTTGTGGTCCCGGCCTGGCCATGAAGCGGTTCGTTCTTTAGCGGACTGAGCGCCCACATTACCAGAAAGCACCCGGAATTGCGGCCAACGGCGAACGCGGTGCGGGGGAGCGCCCGCGTATCCCGGAGCAAACGTTAGGATGCATTTTCGGCCGCAGCTTTTATGTCCGCCAGGTCTTGGCCGATCACCTTGCAAAGGGACTTTTTCGCCATCCATCCCGTCAGGAGCCACATCAGCTTTGCGCCGAAAGTTACCGGCTGGCAGTTGAACTTCATTGTGAGACAGGTCCCGGTTTGGGTCGGCTCAAGGTCCATTCTGGATGTGTAAATGGAGCCATGACTCTCGGCACGAGTCTTGTAGAACGCAGGCGCACGAGCGTCCGTGATCCACATCACCTCAACGGCATCCCGACCCATCCACTCACGCGTCTCCTTCCACTTCAGCCCGGTAATTGTCGGGCCGGGGACAGCCTCAAGAATCTCGATTTGCTTGATCCCCGATATCACGTTGGCCGCGTTCTGAATGTCCGTGATTACGGCCCATACCGCTTCTGGCGCTGCACCGATTTCTATCGATTCAGATGCGATCAAAGCCATATTCCGATCGCCCCCTCTCTTTCGATCTTAGAGTTGTCCAACATCTGAGACCTAGTCATCTAGCGTTTCAATTTCACCCCTTAAGTCGCGATGAGACAAAGCGTCAACTGGATCATACCCAAGTTTTCCTTTTATGTTTCCAGTCCGGTCTAGTGAAAACTTGACACTTTTTAGGTCAGAATTTTCGGACCTATTTACGATTTCAATAAATTCTTCAAACCAGTCGAAAAGCTCAAAGCCACCAGTACTATATTTACTCCATTCTGTACCCGTTCCACTGCGGCTGAATGTTTCGATTTTCATGACGTCATCATGATTGAGCCCAATCACGTACAGCTCTTTCCAATCTTCCGGTGCATTGATGGTTATTAGGTCGACTAGATTTTGGTATGGAATTTTCTGAAAAACGGGGTGATCTATCATCTACGCTCCAGGCGTTTTTCGTGGGGTACGGTATTAACTCCGGTGCGGTATAAGCAGCATACCAGAGGGCTCCAGTAGACCGAATAAGCTATTATTAACAATAAGTTATAGTAACAACTTAGAAATCGTTAGAGACTAATTCTGACGGCTACCCTACGGGCCGGCGGAAAGCCCGCGCGATGGCGCCTGGGTTGGCTAGTCAGGGTCTTCCGGCCGCATGAGAGGGAACAGCAATACGTCCCTGATCGATGCCGAATTCGTCAGCAACATGACGAGGCGATCGATGCCGATGCCGAGGCCGCCCGCAGGGGGCATGCCGTATTCCAGGGCGCGAATGTAATCGTGATCGAAGAACATGGCTTCGTCGTCACCCGCGCTCTTGGCGTTGACTTGGGCGGCGAAGCGCTCGGCTTGGTCTTCCGGGTCGTTGAGTTCGGAAAAGCCGTTGGCGATCTCGCGGCCGGTGATAAACAACTCGAACCGATCGGTCACGAACGGGTCCGCGTCGTTGCGTCGCGCCAACGGCGACACCTCGGCGGGGTATTGGGTGACGAACGTGGCTTGCTGCAATTTCGGCTCCACCCAATGTTCGAACAGCTCGATCTGTAACTTGCCGGCCTGCCAATGGTCTTCGACGGCCAACTCGTGCTGCTTGCATACGCCGCGCAGATAATCCACATCACGCAGTCGCGAGGCGTCCAGGCCGGTGCCGTGTTCCAACAGGCTCTCGGCCACCGTCAGTTGCCGAAACGGTTTGCCGAAATCCAGGCTTACGCCTTGATATTCGACTTCGGTGGTGCCCAGCACGGCGCGCGCGGATTCCCGTACCAAGGCTTCCGCATGCTCCATCACCTCGCGATAGTCGGCGTAGGCCTGATAGAGCTCGAGCATCGTGAATTCCGGGTTGTGTTGGGTGGACAAACCCTCGTTCCGGAAACTGCGATTGATTTCGTACACCCGCTCCATCCCGCCCACCAACAAGCGTTTCAAATACAGCTCGGGCGCGATCCGCAGGTACAGCGCCATGTCCAAGGCGTTGTGGTGGGTCACGAAGGGCCTCGCCACCGCTCCGCCGGGAATGGGCTGCATCATGGGAGTTTCAACTTCCATGAAACCCAGCGCGTCGAGGAACGACCGCATGAAGGCGATCACCCGCGTGCGGGTCTTGAACGCGTCGCGGGCCTCCTCGTTGACGATGAGATCGACGTAGCGCCGCCGGTAACGCAGCTCCTGGTCCGTGAGGCCGTGCCATTTATCCGGCAGCGGCCGTAAGGATTTGACGAGCGGGTGGAGTTGCTTGGTCCGCACGGACAGCTCCCCGGTCTTGGTCTTGCATAAGGTGCCTGTCGCACCGACGATGTCGCCCAGGTCGGCCGTCTTGAACAGCCGATAGGCCTCCTCGCCGATCCGGTCGCGCTCGATCATGAGCTGGATCTGGCCGCTACGATCCTGCAGCTTGGCGAAGCTGGTCTTGCCCATTACCCGTTTCACCATCATCCGGCCACCCACGTTGACGGTGATCGCCTCCTCCTCCAAGGCTTCCTTGCTGCGCGCGCCGAAACTCGCTTGCAGCTGATCGGCGAGGACATCGCGCCGAAATTCATTCGGGAACGCCACCCCGCGTTCGCGCGCCTCGCTCAACTTGCGGCGGCGTTCGGCGATCAATTTGTTCTCGTCCGGGTCAACCTTCTCCATGCACTTACAAACCTTGTTTTAAGCTAGCTTCGAGAAACGGGTCCAGGGCCCCGTCGAGGATCGCGGTGGGGTTGCCGCTCTCCACGTTGGTGCGCAGATCTTTCACCCGCGACTGATCCAACACATAAGACCGAATTTGGCTGCCCCAGCCGATATCGGACTTGCTGTCTTCCACGGCCTGCGCCTGCTCGCGGCGCAAACCCAGCTCGTGCTCATACAACCGTGCCTTGAGCTGTTTCATGGCCGTGGCTTTGTTCTTGTGTTGGGATCGGTCATTTTGGCATTGCACCACAATATTGGTCGGCAGATGGGTAATCCGCACGGCCGACTCCGTGCGGTTCACGTGCTGGCCACCTGCCCCGCTGGCCCGATACACGTCGATGCGTAAATCGCTGGGGTCGATGTCGATCTCGATGTCGTCGTCCACTTCCGGCGAGACGAACACGGCGGCAAAGGAAGTATGCCGGCGATGGCCGGAGTCGAAGGGCGACTTGCGCACCAGGCGGTGCACGCCGGTTTCCGTCCGCAGCCAGCCGTAACCGTATTCCCCTTCGAAGCGAATACTCGCGCTCTTGATCCCCGCCACATCCCCCGGGGAAAGTTCGAGGATTTCCGTACGAAACCCGTGGTCCTCACCCCAGCGCAAGTACATGCGCAACAGCATCTCGGCCCAATCCTGGGCCTCCGTGCCGCCGGAACCGGCCTGAATATCGACGAACGCCGCATGGTCATCCATTTCGCCGGAAAACATCCGCCGAAATTCCAATCGCTCCACCTGTTTCGCCGTCGCGGCCACGTCCTTGATGACGTCTTGAAGGGCTGCCTCGTCGGATTCTTCCGCGGCCAGCTCGAGCAGCTCGGCGGCCTCCGTCAGGGCATTGCCGATCGTATCCAGGGTGGCCACGATGCTCTCCAGGCGCGCCCGCTCCTGGCCGAGGCCTTGGGCGCGTTCCGGATCGTTCCATACGTCCGGGTCTTCCAGCTCGCGGTCTACTTCCTCGAGCCGTTCACGCTTGTCGGCGTAGTCAAAGATACCCCCTCAGAGCCTCGGCACGACCCTGGAGATCTTCGATCTCGGTTTTGATTGGATTGATTTCCACGCTCACCCCCGCGAAAGCGGGGGCAGTCTATCACGGACTCGCCGGCATCGCTGTGGCAATCGTTTCGACGATGAGCTGCGGCCGCGGCGTGTACCGATAGTCGTCGACCTCGAGCCGATAGGTCAACAACAAACGGCAACCGGGCGAGTAATCGCCGGTTTGGCGAAAGGCAATCGCCTTGATGGCCTGTTGCGAGTCCACCGGCCGCAGGCGCATCTGAAAATGCTCGCCGCCGACGACACGCCCCTCCAACAACTCGAACTCGCCGTCGAACACCGGCTCGGGAAACAATTGCCCCCAGGGCCCCGCCGTGCGCAGCAATTGCGCCACTTCGAGATTGATAAACGCCGGGTCCAGCGGCCCGTCGCTGATCGGCGTGTCGTCTAAATCCACGCCCGCGAGGCGTTCCGCCACCACGGCCTCGAATGCGGCCGTGAACGCGGCGAGGTTGACGGTGCTGATGGTGAGGCCCGCGGCCATGGCGTGGCCACCGAATTTTTCGATCAGCCCCGGCGCCCGGCTCTCCACGTCGGCCAGGCTGTCGCGCAGGTGCACGCCCGGAATGCAGCGGCCGGAACCCTTCAGCTTGCCCGCCTCCGCCTCGGCAAACGCGATTACGGGTCGCCGGTAACGTTCCTTGATGCGTGACGCGACGAGGCCAACGACGCCCTGATGCCAATCCGGATGGTGAATGACATAGGCGTCTTGGTTCTGGTCGGCGTTTAGGCTCCGGGTGAGCGCGTCGGCTTCCTCCGACATGCGCCGCTCGATGCTGCGCCGCTCCTGATTGAGTTCGTCTAGGCGCGCGGCCATGACCAGGGCCGCGTCGATGTCGTCGCTCAACAGGCAGCGCACACCCTGGGTCATGTCGTCGAGCCGGCCAGCCGCGTTGAGCCGCGGCCCGATGTGAAAACCCAAATCTGCGGCCACGGCCTGCGCCGCTGGTTTGCCCGCGATGCGGAACAGCGCCTGCACACCCGCCGTGGCCTGGCCGGCGCGCATGCGCAACAAACCCTGCTGGACGAGAATGCGGTTCCCCCGGTCCAACGGGACCACGTCGGCGACCGTGCCCAGGGCGACGAGATCGAGGTACCGGGCCGGCAAGCTGGGCTCGCCCACGCGCCGCCCGAGGGCCGCCATCAAATAAAACACCACCCCCACGCCGGCCAGATTGCAGCTATCCAACCCGCTGCCCGCGCAGTGGGGGTTGACGATCACAGTGGCGGCGGGCAATTGCGAACCGGGCAGATGATGGTCGGTCACCAACACCTCGATCCCCAGTTCCCGCGCTCGGGCCACGCCGTTCAAACTGCTGATGCCGTTATCCACGGTGACGACGAGGGTGGCGCCGCGTTGCGCCGCGAGTTCCACCGCGCCCGGGGTCAAGCCATAACCCAACTCGAAGCGGTCCGGCACGACGAAGTCCACGGCAGGAAAACCGAAATCACCCAGGCAGCGTTTCATCAGCGCCGTGGATGTCGCCCCGTCCGCGTCAAAGTCACCCACGATCACGATGCAGCCGTCGCGATGGCGCAGTAACAAGTCGACCCCAGCCTCCAGGGTTTGAAACTGACTGACCGGGACGAGGTGGGCGAGCCGCAACTCCAATTCGTCGGGCCCGGCGATGGCCCGCCGGCTGTAGACTTGCCGCAAGACCGGGTGCAAGTCGGGGGGCCATTGCCAGGCATCGGCTTGGGGCCGTTTCGGCCGGTGGCGGATCAGCGGCGGCTCAGTCATCGGACCCTGGTTAGCCTATAATTCGTCGCCACTGGTTGCATTCGTATCACTCTGTCATCCACCCCGCCGGGCAAGGCCATGAAGTTAACACGGGAAACAGGCACGACCTATTTGATTCGGGGCTGGGAGCCCGGCGTCATCCGTGTCGACGAGGAACGTTTCACGAGCCATCTCATCATCGGCGCCGAACGACTGGTCAGCGATTGGCAACCCCCGCCGATCAAGGACATCAGTCTGGCGTCGCTGGCGCCGGCGTTGGCGATGAAACCGGGCATTCTGCTGCTCGGCACGGGGCCGGAGGTGCGCTTCCCCGACGCCGACTTGGCCGGCCTGCTCGCCCTAGAGGGCATCGGTTTAGAAATCATGGCCACGCCGGCGGCCTGCCGGACCTTCAACGTGCTCGCGGTCGAGGGCCGCCCCGTCGTCGCTGCATTGATCAACTAACTAGCGGCGCGGTAATTGGCTTATGGGGTCGATGGGGCTGCCGTCGCGGCGAATCTCGAAGTGCAACATGGCGCGATCGCCCGGGCCCCGCCCCATCTTCGCAATGGTCTGTCCCATCGTCACGGCATCGCCCTCTTTAACAGCCACGGTCTGGTTGTAGCCGTACGCGGACAAATAGGTGTCGTTGTGTTTGATGATGACCAACTCCCCATAACCGATGAGACCGCTGCCCGTATAGACGACGCGGCCCGCACCGGCCGCCCTCACCGCGGCCCCGTCG
>JAHEKG010000358.1 GCA_024638475.1 Rhodospirillales bacterium
AACATCTTCAGCAGCACCGGTTCATAAAGCCGGTCGTTGAAGTCGTCGGGCAACTCAATCCCGCGGGGAACGCCTGCTGGCTGCGGCGGTCGCCCGCGCGTCGGGTCGACGTCCGGGTTGATTGGCGTGTCTGGGGATGTGGTACGCGGGCTTCCGTAGGGAGTGGCGGGAAGTTCGGCCGGGGTTGTGCCGGCGAAAGCGTTCGGGTTGGGCCTCACAGTGTCGGGCGTTGACGAGTCGGGCGACGTGTGGCGCAGCGCGCCTTGGTTCTTCAGCCACTGAATCGCGGCGGGTATTCCGACGCGGATCATCGAATCGTAATGACCACCGGACACCGTGTCCCGAAACTGCACTTCCTTCTGGGCGTTGCGTAGCTGTTCGGCAAAGCGTCGAGTTTCGGCGGCATCGACCACGGTGTCGTCCATGGCGTGGAACAAAAACACGGGGCAGTCCAGTTCATCGGCGTGCGTATGCGGCGAACTTCGCACCAGGAACTCGTCGATGGGCCCCAGGATCCTGGAGAGTTGTCGTTTGAACGGTGCCAGGTTTTCCGGCACGTTGGTGACTGGGGCGTACGCAATCGCCCCCGCGATCCGATCATCCGTTGCCGCTAGCAACAGCGCGTGGCGGCCCGCCGAACTGTGACCGGCGGTGTAAAGCCGGTTAGGATCGACTTCAGGCATTTTGGCCAGCGCAAAATCAATCGCATTGCGACCGTTCACCAGGCCCGCGATTGATTCGCTGAAGGACTGGTACGCCGATTTCCATTGCTGGTCGCTAGCTGAATCCAGGTTCGCCAACTCACCGTCGATTTCGTAAGCCACCACGGCAAATCCGGCCTTCACGTAGGGCCGGTGCTCCGCGCGATCCGCCTCACCCAAGTGCATACCGGTGACGGCCGTGGCGCCGGCCGGAGCGATAAAAACGCACGGCAACGACTGAGGCTTGTGATCGCCCTCGGGCGTGTAAACATAAAGGGTGTGGGCATAGCCGGGACCGCTGGAGATCGGCAGGCGGACCGTCGCCCAGCGAATGCCGTCGCGTGGGCCGTTCTTGGGCGGCATCTCGGGAAACTGCGGAACCGAGACACCTTCGACCTGCGCCGCGACCGACGCCGCGGTGTCGCCCGCGCCGCCCGCCATGGCGCCGCCCCCCCAGCTACCGCCGTTGGCGATTCCGTTCCAGACCAGCCCGCCCGCGGTCGCGCACAACGCGAAAGCAATGTAGGTAACCGCCGACACCGTGTAGAAGCCAAAGGCGCGACCGGCGGAAAACCAGGCGATGGCGCCGCCGACCAACACCAGCCCGCCGACCACCAAGCCAATCATCGCGCCGAACTCGGGCAGGTCGGGATTGTCCAGATGGCGCATCGATCGAAGCACAACTCGCAGCACGATCAAGCCCACGATGGCCAGGACGCCGCCACCCGCTGCCATTCCGCCCTTGGCGGTACCGGACGAACTGGACGAGCGACGCCGTTTCTGTTTACCGCGGTCTTTCGACTCGGGCACGAAACCGAACAGCACGACCACCAATCCCAAGATCAATAACCCCAACGCGGCTGGTCCCAGCCCGGCTGCCAGGCAAACGATCGAAGTGATGATCGCCGTCACGAAGGCTGCGATCATCAACTTATGCGACGTGATCCATTGAAGGGCGTCGAAGCGCGGTTTGGCAGCCGCCGGCGGTCGCGGAGCCGGATAGCTCTCGGCTGGGCTTGATGCCGGAGCGTAGCTGCCGGGTTGCCCGTAGTTGCCAGGTTGCCCGTAGTTGCCAGGTTGCCCGTAGCCGGCTGCCGGTGCAGCGAATGGGTCCGAAGCAGCCGCAGGCATGGAAAACGGATCGTGGACCGGCGCCGGCGCGCCCGGCGCAGGAATCGAGATCGGCGTGCGGCAATTGGGACAGGCGGTTTGCGTTCCCGCCAGGTTACCCGGCGCCGAGAAGCGTCCCCCGCATTGCTGACACTGAACTCCGATGGATGCGGCGGCAACCGCGGACGCTGGAGCCGCAACGGTTGACGGTGCGGTGACCGCTGGCACTTGAATCGCGCCGGCGCACGAGGGACAAGCAACTTGTCGACCGGCCAGTTGGGGATTGGCCGCAAAACTGCTGCCACACGCGCGACACTGCACTGTGAACTGGCTGGCGGCGGGTGCCGGGGCGGGCACGCTGATCACTCCCCCGCAAGCGCAAGCGACTTGCTGACCCGCCAACGACGGGTCGGCCGCAAATGAACCCCCACAGCGCGGACATTGAACCGGGAGCCCCATGCTCACTTACCCTCCGATTCCATGATCGCAGAATCGACGGGTCGGAGCAATCTGATCCGAAGTACTGATGTCTCAGTACGTGTTTAGCCCGCCAACTCGTTATACGCCTACCCCCTCCGTACGTGTTCCGCGAGCGAGTAACCGCCCCTGTCGGATGACAAATGACAGATGACAGATGACAAATGACAAATCTTTTAGGGCCGCCACGTTGTGGCTACGAGTGATTCGGGCAGGCAACCCAGGGCTGCGTCAATGCTCGCTACGCTCGCATTTCCTGGCCCTGGGCTAGGTCAGCGACGTCCCCTTCGGGACTTACAAAGACGCCCACCCCCGCGAAGTCTCACGACTTCAGCCACGGTCTACTCGACCGGTA
>JAHEKG010000108.1 GCA_024638475.1 Rhodospirillales bacterium
CCGACGCTTAGCTCAATCCATTGGGAAAATAACGGATGGGATGAGATCCCCTTGGTTTGCAGCGTGTAGTCGAGACCCTTGAGGTCTTCCTTGAATTTCCACTGGATTCCCCGCGTGGACATCAAGTAGCCCACGATGAGGACCCGCTGCCCCGCCGCGCTCGCTTCGCTAATCCACGAACGCAACGCGCCAACGTTCGCGGAGCGAATTTCGTCGGGCGCATCGTCCTGGAGATTAATGGCTTTGACGCTGGCGAAGTCCGTTTGTTGCCGCAGAAAATCGACATGCCGGCGAAGAATGGCCAACTCGCGCTGATTGTCGTTAATATCCTCAGGGCCGTGACCGACGATGATCAACGCCTCTTTTTGGGGCGTTTCACTGATCTCGTTTGCAAAGTCCAGCATGATTTCAGCCGCCAGCGGATGCCCGCCCATGACGGGCCTAAGAATCAGTTCGGCATCGGTCTTGATCTGATCCGCCTCAAGATAGGCCGCCTGTGGCCGCTTGCCGAGAATGTAGCTCCATTGGCGGTAAACGGACGCGTTGCGCGACAACGCCGCCGGCACAACCACGACCCGCATTGCCCCGGCCGCGGTTAATTCATCGACGGCTTTCTGCAAGTGACCGGAACCCATCATTGCCATGCCAAAACCTAAGGCCACGGGCTGTTTGCCGGCTAACGGTTCCAGGGACTGCTTGAAAATCCGGTCCCCATACTCACCACCCCCGTGAGCCAATACCAAGACTCCCGTGTCGTTCCGTACCGCCTTGTCGCTCACGTACCAATCGTAGTTCCCGGGCATTTCCGCCATGCTCTGCATGATCTGGTCATCGGACATGGTCTTGTATTGATCGACCACGTCCCGGAGGCGAGCGAAATCCTCCTGACTCATGTTGTGATGGCCGTGATGTGCGCTATGGTCTTCTTGGGCACTCGCGAGACTTGACCATGCCAAGATGGCGGTGGCAAGACTGAGGCTCAGTAGATAGTTGTGCATTCTGACCACCCTCGGAATCCGTTGAGTTGGCCAATGATGCCACCCAGGCCGCATCCGCTCTAGTGGCATCGCGGCCGACACCGCAGAGCGACCGCTAATCCGGACTCCTGGCCAGCGCCCCCTAGTCACCCACTTTCGCAAACTCAGGGTAAGCCTCGAGCCCACATTCGCCAATGTCGACACCCTCGTATTCTTCCTCTTCCGGCACCCGGATGCCGATGGTAAACCGCAGCGCGGCCCAAACCAGGCCACTCACGAGAAACACCCAGGCGAAAATCACGAGAATTCCGATCAATTGGGCCGCCAGGCTTGCTTCCGGATTAGAGAGCAGTACCGCCAATAGGCCCCAAATACCCACTACCCCATGAACCGATATGGCGCCGACGGGATCGTCGATTTTGAATACCCGGTCCATGGTCACGATGGAAACGACGACGAGCAGGCCACCGATTCCGCCGATGAGCGTCGCCAGCAGTGGAGTCGGCGTCAACGGTTCGGCTGTAATCGCGACGAGGCCGGCCAACGCACCGTTGAGCGCCATCGTCAAATCGGCTTTGCCGAACCAACCGCGGGCCAGTAGCAGCGCTGCGACCAACCCGCCGGCGGCTGCCATGTTGGTATTGACGAATACCAGTGCCACGGCATTGGCCTCGGCGACATCAGACACTTTCAATTCGGAGCCGCCGTTGAAACCAAACCAACCGAGCCAAAGGATCAACGTACCGAGCGTTGCCAGCGGCAAATTACAGCCTGGAATGGCCTTGACCGCGCCTGTGGACGAGTACTTGCCTTTGCGCGCACCCAGCAACAGCACGCCCGCCAAGGCGGCGGAAGCACCACACAGGTGCACCACTCCGGAACCCGCGAAATCGAGAAAGCCCAGCTCGTCGAGCCAACCGCCGCCCCACTTCCAATAGCCCTGAATCGGATAGATAAATCCGGTGAGAACGACTGAAAAAAGAAAGAACGCCCACAGTTTCATACGCTCCGCCACAGCACCCGAGACGATCGACATCGCAGTGGCGACAAACACGACCTGGAAAAAGAAATCGGACAAGTTCGAGTAGTAGGGTGCATCGTCGCCACCGCCGGTCACTGCGGATGCCGCATTATCGGCCGACCCCAGCATCGACAAGCCCGGAATCAAGCCATTACCATCGCCGTACATAATGCCGTAACCGCAGAGCATATACATGATGCTCGCTATCGAATACAAACCGACGTTCTTGGTCAGGATTTCCGCTGTATTTTTCGCGCGCACGAGGCCCGCCTCGAGCATAGTGAACCCGGCGGCCATCCACATGACCAGCGCACCCATGACGAGAAAATAAAGCGTATCCAACGCATAACTTAGTTCCGTTATCTGATCCACAATACTCCCCTATAGTGCCTGGTCGCCGGTATCGCCGGTTCTAATACGACGCGCGTCGCGAAGGTCGAGGGTAAATACCTTGCCATCCCCGATCGAGCCGGTGCGCGCAGCTGTGATGACGGCTTCAATGACGTCGTCCGCACGCTCGTCCGGCACGGCGACTTCGATTTTTACCTTCGGTACGAAATCAACCGAGTATTCCGCGCCGCGGTACAGTTCGGTATGACCTTTTTGACGACCGAATCCCTTCACTTCGGAGACGGTCATCCCCGATACCCCGGTCTCTGCAACGGCAAGACGGACGTCATCGAGTTTGAAGGGCTTAACTATCGCTATCACCAATTTCATGCTGTCATCCTGTTTGTCTAATTACTCAGATCGAAGGATTTGTTGATGCCAAAAACAAGTGAGGTGTCCCGAGTCCCCGGCCCACCCAACAAATCATCGGTGCTGTGGACAACGCCGAAGGAAAGGTCGACGCCCTCCACCTCCCAACCAAAACCAAGTTCTGCATACTCACCATTGAAATCCTGTCCAAAGGTTCCGAAGGTGAGCGAAACAGGCCCTAACTCAAGTCCAATGGACACGAAGCTGTAATCCTGGGTTGGGCCGGCAAAGTTGTCGTATTGGCCAAGGGCCGCGTCGATGGTTAGCAATTCGTAGCCGAGGCTCAGGTTCAGTTCCTGGTAGGTGTCATCGAAGTCGTCGGTGTAGAAGTAACCGGTGGCGCCGACCCCATAGGTGAAGTCACCCGCCTCGCCACCGTAGCCGAAGTAGACATCGACTTCCGATCCCATACCCACATCCGCACCCCATGCGCCGACGTAGAATCCTTCTTGTGCATAGTCGATGCCCGCCGACGCGGATGAATTGCTTTGCGGTATGCCGCGAAAAATGTAGTCACTGACCCAGCCCACATTCGCGGAGAGTTCGGCTGCGGCAGGAGCCGCTAGGACGGTGAGCAGCCCTAGTGGGGCGAAGAGTTGGGTGGGTCGCACGAGGCATCTCCTGTTGAAAAACGAGCTTGAGGGGTTTAGGTCAATACATAGCAAGCCCCGTGCCAACTCGCAGAAACGAGATAACCTTTTGTTTTATATGAATTATCCCCTAGACGCCGACGCCCACCTGAGGTGCAGGTAGGGAATATGGATCGATGGCTGCACCGAAACGGTGCGCGGCTGATTCACTCAGGCGATTTGCGGCCTCTGGGCGTCGCCAGCCTCAGCCTCGCCCGCGAGCAGCGGGGCCGGGTCGAATACCCACCCGCCACGCTCCCGGCGCGCCGGGCTTGGGATCACCGTCACGACATCGCCCTGCGCGCGGACGCGGTTGAGCGCCTCGGTGTCGATACGCCAACCGCGGTCTTCCCACTCGCGCATGCGGCTGCGGTAAAGCGCCACGATCTTATCTGCCGGCATCAACAGCTCCGTTGGGGCGCGCCGTGGTGTACGCCGCGGTGCGAGGCGCTCGACGATAACGCGATCTTGTTCCGCGACCAGCATGTTACGTTTAGAGACAGCACGGTCGAGAATCTTCGGTAACACGAAGTTGCGCATGTTAATGAGGAAACCGCGGGTATGAAATTCATCAATCGGCGTTTCATAAATGTATTGATGTAACCATTTGGTCTCGTTGATGTGAATCTTAGTCACCATTTGATTCGGCCCGTGATGCCCGGTACCGGCCTCGGGGGGAACACGTTTCTTTTCGTTGAAGCGGGTCAAGAAACTCTTAGTGCTCGTGCCCCGGTAGGTATGCATGAACGACCATCCCCAAGGCTCTTCATTCATCCGCAGCTCGTTGACGCGGTAGTCCGGGTCTTCGCCAGACATACCGTGGGTAGGATGCACGAATTCGTTGTGCGCCGGATCCAAGCCGTTTTCGATCACCCGTTGATAATTGGCTTGCCAATAATAATCCAGTAGCGTTGCACGCCAATCCTCGTTGCCCCACTCCTCAACGGGCATGATCGGCGGCCGCTCTGCCGCTGGCAGGTCACCCAGGAACACGAAAACCAAGCCGTAGCGTTCCTCCGTCGGATAGGCGTCCACCCGCGCTCGCGGAGGGACTTTGTGCCCAGGCCCGAGGGACGGAATGGCTTGGCAACGGCCCTCGCCGTCAAAACGCCAGCCGTGATATGGGCATTGCACGCAGTCGTGCTTTAGTTTGCCACGGGACAGTGATGCGCCTCGATGGACGCAGGTGTCGCTCAGACAACGAGCCTTGCCATCGGCATCCCGAAACAACACCAAATCGTGGCTCAGGATACGCACTCGCAGCGGCTCCGAATGCAACCGGTCACTATATTCCGCGGCGTACCAAAAGTTTATGAACATCCGGCGACTCCGAACGGTGATACAGATAGGATACCGAAAACCGGGCGGCGCCGTCATCCGAACAGCGCAATGATGCGGCCTGAAAACCCCTGGGCCAACTAAGCGTACAGCCTTATCATGGGATGGCTCCCTGCGGTCCGCTTTATTCCCATGATAAGGCTGTACGCTTAGTTGGCCCCGGGACCGCTACAGACGGAAGGGGTGCACCGAACCCCGCCCGTTGGCCACGCTTGAGTGTGGACACCTCTTTGGAGGGAATAAAGCGGACCAAAGGGAGCCATCCCTCCAAAGAGGTGTCCACACTCAAGCGTGGCCATTCGCTAACGTCAAACCACGGCTGGCCAACACCGCGCGTCCCCTCTATGATGCCGCAGCCATGCCCGATTCGTTACCAGAACGCCCGAAAAGCAGCTCTTTAAAGCCGTTGCGCTCATTGTGGCCGTTTATCACACCCTATTGGGGTACGTTGGCGTTGGCACTGGGCGCACTGCTAGTCGCCTCAATTGCCATGCTCAGTCTTCCCGTGGCGATTCGCCTGGTTATCGACTCCGGGCTCGCGGCGGACAACGCTGCCGCCATCGATCGTTATTTTATCGGGCTATTGGGAGTCGCCGCCGTGTTCGGCTGCTTTGCCGCACTGCGCTTTTACCTGGTCACCTGGCTCGGCGAGCGCGTGGTTGCCGATATTCGCGCCCAGACATTCGCCAATGTCGTGCGTTTGGACCCCGCCTATTTCGAAACCACGCAGACAGGCGAGGTACTGTCGCGGTTGACGACCGACACCACGTTGATCCAATCGATCGCGGGAGTGGGTATCTCCATCACATTGCGTTCGCTGGTGAACCTCACGGGCGCCTTAATCATGTTAGCCCTGACCAGCCCGCGCTTGATGGGGATGATTCTCATTATGATCCCCGTTGTCATCGTACCGATTATCGTTATCGGCCGGCGCGTGAGACGACTGTCGCGCAAGAGTCAGGACCGAGTGGCCGATTCCGCCGGCATGGCCGGCGAATCCTTGAACGCGATTCAAACGATTCAGGCGTTTACTCTCGAATCCCTGCAGAGCAACCGTTTCGGCACCGCCGTGGAAGCCGCTTTCGATGCGGCGGTTAGGCGTATCAGAGTGCGGGCGCTATTGACCGCGGTCGCGATATTGCTTTCCTTCGGCGCAATCACGACGGTGCTGTGGTTGGGGGCCCAGGCCGTGATAGATGGCACCATGACCGGCGGCCAGCTCAGCCAGTTTTTGTTGTATGCCTTATTCATTGCCGGATCCGCCGCCTCGCTGAGCGAGATGTGGGGCGAAGTTCAGCGCGCGGCCGGCGCGATGGAACGGTTGATAGAACTCAACGAGGCCCAAGCTGCCGTCGCCTGCCCAGCCAATCCCATTCCGTTACCCGAACCGAGCCGCGGCAGCATCGACTTCCTGGGCGTCTGCTTCAGCTACCCTTCTAGACCTTCGATTCGCGCCATCGACAACTTCGACCTGCACATCGAACCGGGGGAAACGGTCGCCTTCGTCGGACCCTCGGGGGCTGGCAAGAGCACGACATTCCAGCTGTTGCTGCGTTTTTTCGACCCACAATCGGGCTCGATCTTGGTCGACGGCGTCGATGTGAGCCGCGCCGATCCCGCGGCCGTCCGCCGACGAATTGGCCTCGTTCCCCAGGACACGGTTGTTTTCGGAGCCACCGCGCGGGAAAACATCCGCTTCGGCCGCCCCGAAGCAAACGATGCAGAGATCGAGGCGGCGGCCCGCGCCGCGGCCGCCCATGAGTTCATTGCCGAGCTCCCGGAAGGCTACGACACCTTTCTGGGCGAACGAGGAACCCGGCTGTCCGGCGGACAGCGCCAGCGCATCGCGATTGCGCGGGCCATTCTCAAGAACCCACCGATCCTGTTGTTGGATGAAGCGACTAGCTCATTGGACGCCGAAAGTGAACGGCTTGTGCAGCATGCACTCGAGCGGCTCATGGAAGAACGCACGACGATTATTATCGCTCACCGGCTGGCAACGGTACTTAAGGCGAACCGCATCATCGTGATGAACGACGGCCGCATCGTCGCCACGGGTAGCCACGACGAGCTGCTCCAAACTAATAGCTTGTATTCGCGGCTTGCAAAGCTTCAGTTTGCAGCGGCTTGAGGGCTAGCTAGACGGTGCCGGCTTCTGATTACGTGCGTACAGCTCCAGGCTCGACAGGCTCGGACCATAGTCTTCCGTGGGCGCGCTCAGGAATTGCGGATGATGTTTTCGCGCATACTCTTGCGCATCCTCGGGAACAATGTCTAGGTTATCTGAACAAGTCATTGTACCCATGTACAGCAGATGGCCCGCGGTGTCGCCCATCAACATCCAGGGCAACCAGGGTGTCACGCGATTCCAAGTCCCGACATGGGGTACCGCGGTGAGTTCTGGGTTCTCGAGATCTTTGATCGACACAAAGTAACGCATCATTTCCGATATTTGCACCATGCTACCACTAGACTCCCGCACCCATTTCTTGGGGTCTAGCGCGTTCGGATAGTAAAGATGCATGTCGGTCGTCAACGTCAAGGTTTCGTCGTTCATCCGTTTCCATGGGAAAATTAGCGGAATCCGGCGCGGCTCAGGTTTGCTATCGCCGCCGAAATCTTCCGGTGCAAGGATCAACGTATCGCTAATGGTGTAATTGAACGGGTCATTGGCGACTTGCACGACATCCACGACCTCATCCGTCCACGGGTTTTTCCATTCGTCGATAAGCTCGCCGCTACGAACGTCGCGGTAGTAAATGACTTCACGATTCAGCCGCCGGTAGCTACCGCCCTCTAGCGGCAGCAGCCGAGTAACCAGGAACGACTCGAATCCGAGAATCTCTTTCACCTTAGTGCCGGCCTGCACGGCCAAGATTGTGCCGCTGCAAGCGGTCACCTTCTCTTTGTCCGGGTTCAAATCGCCGTGTATGCGGGCCCAGGCGTCCCTATTCCACTGCGGGCTCTTGAAATCGATCTTGGTCTCAAATTGGATGTCCATTGCGTCGGTCTCGGGCTAGTTAAACGGCGGACGCATACCGTACACGACAGCCTTGCCGGAGCCAGCACGATGCTGCCCTCCGACCATTGTGTAGGCACAAAGGCGCTCCTGGGCCCTCTTTGGCTGGCCGCAAATGGGAGCGGAAATGCTCTCCACATGCTGACAGCCACTGCATGCGAACGATATGATGAACCGCCCGCCGCAGTCACCCGTCAACGTGCACGCTCAAGAATCGGAGGCAATATGATTTCCATCACAGCCTTGAGTTTAGCGATAGTCGTTTCAGCAGCCGTTGTTTGGGTCGCCAGCGCCATTGTTTGGATGGTCCTGCCCTGGCACAAGACCGACTTCAAAGCCGTCGCCGACGAAGAAGGCGCGCGCGCTGCGTTAAAGGGTTTGCCGCCTGGACAGTACGATATCCCCCACTGCACCTCGCCGGCGGAGATGAAGCAGCCGGAAATGGCGAAGCGGTTCGACGAAGGGCCGAGCGGGTTTATCACCATTAGGCCCAACGGCATCCCGGGGATGGGCGGCGCGATGCTCGCGAGCTTTGTTTTCTATCTCGTCGTCGGCGTGGTCGTGGCCTACATTGCCTCGCGGTCGCTGCCCGCCGGAACCGCGTACTTGAAGGTTTTTCAGATTACCGGCGCTGCCGCTTGGATTGCACATAGTTTCGGCGTCGCCACCGATGCCATCTGGTTCGGCAAGCCCTGGAGTTCGGTCGGCAAAACCCTACTGGATGGCCTTATTTATGCGCTACTGACCGGTGGGGTGTTTGGCTGGCTGTGGCCGTCGGCATGACCTGATATTGGCCGGCCGCGGGCTATTCTTCTGGGCCAACGGTAAGCGCCAGGCCGTCTAGATCATCGGTGACGGGGATTTGGCAAGACAACCGCGAGCGCACTGGATCGAAAGCTTCAAGTTCTTCGAGCAGCTCGAGCTCATCGTCGCTGCGCGGTGGCAAATGCTCCACCCAGTTCATATCCATCAGGCAATGGCAAGTAGCGCAGGAGCACATGCCACCGCATATCGCCTCCACGCTCGCATCCAAATCCCGAATGCTCTCCATCACTGAACCACCGGTATCGGCATCAACTTCCACGACGTTGCCATCGCGGTCAGTCACGACTAACTGCACCATTTAAAGTCGACTCCATAGCTCGGCCAAGGGCGCGAACCTTAGCAGATTTCGGCGAATTACGCTCGGCCGCGGCGCCGGCCAACAAAATTTTGTGGTAACTTTGCCCATCGTTTTCTAGGAGCCCAGCACCCATGCCCGTCGCAAATATCAACGGCCATCAAATGTATTATGAAATTCACGGCGAAGGCGATCCGGCAATCTGTATGGGAGGCTGGGGCACATTTTGTCATGGGGGGGACGTGCACCTCGCTCGTGGACTGACCGATCGCTACAAAACCCTGATTGTGGATTACCGGGGCATCGGCGAGTCGGACGACGACCTCAGCGTTGAACCGCGCATGTCCGTATACGCCGACGACGTTATCCAGCTCTTGGATCACCTCGGCTGGAGCAACGTCCACTTTGTGGGCCTCGTCGGCATGGGCGCCTGCATCTCCCAAGTCGTTGCCATCAAGCGGCCGGAACTGGTGCGCTCAATGGTCAACATGGGTTCTTGGGCCTATTGCGACGATTTCCTCCACGACCAGCTGTCATTATTTCGCGATGTTCACCGTGACAGTGGCTTCTTGGCGTTTCAAAAGTTTGTCACGGTGATGTCTTTCCTGCCGGATTACTACAATGCCAACAAAGACAAGCTGTTGGGTCCCGAAGCGGGCTGGAAAGAGCTTAACGGCCGGTTTCAAACTCATGAACGGCTTGTGGAAGCCTGCCTGCACCATGATATTCGCGACAGCATGGCTCAAATTCGCTGCCCCACCCTGATCATTCATGCCGGCCAAGATCTGGTCACGAGCCCGCGGACAACGCTACCGCTGGAACACGGAATACCGGGTGCAGAAGGCGTTCTGATGGAGGAGATCGCCCACGTCGTCGCGGGTAAGGAACAGAAAATTCGTTTCTGCGAAGTGCTGTTCGATTTTCTCGAGCGCCACTAGACGCTAGTGGCCTTGATGACTAGGCATACTGCTTAGCGGGCCTTACGCGCGCCATGATTGTAGGGATCGGCACCGGCGTCGGCCGGCTCCTCGTCTTCAATCGAACAAATACTCGGGATCGGCATTTGCCGAACCTTCGCGGGGACGGTCTTGCGCGGAGCGCGCTCGCGTGGATACAAGCCGCTGCCGTCGTCCTGGGGCTCCCCGCGCTTATAGATTTCGAATTCGTCACGCAACGCCTGCAACCGCGATGTGATTTCGACCCCATGGGTATCGACTAGCGCTAGGGTGTCGTTATCCAGTTGCTCCAACAAGGCGTTGGTATCGCCCGACGAGTGCGCCTCGGTACGCGGATTCCAATCCCATACACTATTACCGCGGTCGTCAAAGCCCACTTTGCCCACCGCGCGGCGTTCCCGTCTGATTGTCTTATTTTCCTCGGCCATCATTAAGTCAAATGCAGCGGCTTCCTTGCGCCGATCGTGAGACTACAAAAGTAGGCTACCCATTGCTGTGCGTTCCATCACGATCCCCGCAATGGGACAAGTGTAGGTTTCACGATTCTTGCAAAAACCCGGGTCCTCGCC
>JAHEKG010000359.1:0-2198 GCA_024638475.1 Rhodospirillales bacterium
TTGGACGGCGAACGCGTCGTCGAATTCAACCTGACCGACACCGGCATCAAGCAAGGCGACTACTACTTCGTGCGCGTCGTGCAGGCCAACGACGCGATCGCCTGGTCGAGCCCCATTTGGGTCGGCGGCTACGGCAAACGATGAGCGGTTTCGCGCTTCATCCCCAGCTTGCGAGCGACACGTTCGACGTGGTCTCGCTCGAAGTTTGCCGTGTGCTCCTCGCGAACGATGCGCGCTTCCCCTGGCTCATATTGGTGCCGCAGATCGAAAACCTGCGCAATTGGCACGAGGTGCCGGACGATCGTCAAGCGCAGGTGCTAGCCGAGGTCAACCTGGCTGCGGCCGCGCTCGAAGCGATCGCCCAAGCACACAAGATGAACGTCGCCGCCTTGGGCAATCAGGTTGCGCAACTCCACATCCACGTCATAGCGCGGCAGGAGCATGATGCCGCCTGGCCGAAGCCCGTCTGGGGTGAGGGGCGCGCCATCCCCTACGAGGAGCGCGCTCGCCACGAGCTACTCGAACGCCTGACCGCCCATCTAACCCGCTCATAGAGGGCTCGACACACGGCGCCACGTCAAACAGCGCTAGCGACTCACCCGTCTCCGGTTAGTCGGGTCTGGGGATGTCGTTGACGTACATCGGCACGTCGTAACCTTTCTGCACCGGTGGGCGGTCGGCGATCGCGAGGTACCAGCGCTTCAGGTCGGGATAGTCCTTCCAATCGATCCCCTGCCATTCGTAGCGCGAGATCCACGGCCAGGTCGCCATGTCGGCGATCGAGTACGTACCCGACAAATACTCGACATCCCGCAGTCGCGCATCGAGCACCTTGTACAGCCGCTTGGCCTCGGCCGCGTAGCGCGCTTCGGCATAAGGCGCCTTGCCCGCATTGAACTTGAGGAAATGGTGCGCTTGACCCAGCATCGGTCCCACCCCGCCCATTTGCAGCATCAACCACTCGAGGGTGACGTAGCGGTCGTCACCCCAGAAGCGGTCGTGCTTCTCGGCGAGATAAATGAGTATTGCGCCCGACTCCATCAACGAGCGGCCGCCATCCTGGTCGACGATGGCGGGTATTTTATTGTTCGGGCTGATTGCGAGGAAGGCTTCCGTGAACTGCTCATCCTTGCCGATATTGATAGGATGAACGACGTAATCCAGCTCAAACTCTTCCAGCGCAATCGAGATCTTCCTGCCGTTCGGCGTCGGCCAGGTGTATAGGTCAATCATGAATCTGCTCCACTCCTTTTTCCTTGAACTCGAGGACCGGCCACCCGCGCTTCTCGCTGAGCTCGACGATAGCGGCCCGACCATTGACAACGACCGGGTTTCCGACGCGTTCGAGCAATGGCAAATCGTCGTACGAATCCGAATAGAAATATGCATGCTCCAAGCTCGCGCCGACGCCCTCGAGGTAGCGCTCGGCCGCCGTCACCTTGCCCGGACCGTGGCACGCTTGCACCTGACCGGTTACCTGCCCTGCGGCAATGCCGATCTCGGTGCAGCACAAATGCTCGATGCCGAGCACCTGCGCGACCGGCTCGGCCTGATAATTCGTCGCGGACGTGACCATCACCACGTCGTGGCCCGCTTGCCTGTGCGCATCGATGAGCGTGAACCCTTCCCGGTATATCGACTTACTGAGGCGATTGTCGAACGCCTGCCTGCCTAACGCCCGCAGTTCCTCCTCGTCCATACCCGTAATATCGTCAACTGTGGCTTGCAGCATCTCGGCGTAACCGATGCGTTTTCTCGCGTAGCTTATGAACATTAAGCCCAGTTGCCAAAAACGACGCGGTCCGATTCGACCGTTGAAAAACTGCTGCCAGGCGAGCGCGCTCAACGAGTAGCCATCAATCAGGGTGCGGTCCAGGTCGAAAAAAGCAACGACCGGTGAGCCCCCGGCGGGACGTAAACCCGCCAGGTGTTGCGAGAGATTCAGCTTCATGGCGACAGTCTACCCAACCCGCCTGCGACAGACACGACTCGCACATCGGGTGTAGATTTACAGACACACGAAGCGCAACGGGGAATGCAGATGATCGAACGACAAGTCGAGATCGAGACTGGCGACGGCAGGATGACGACCTTCGAGTTTCACCCCGAGGAGGGCGGGCCCTATCCCGTCGTGCTGTATCTCATGGACGCCCCGAGCATTCGACCCGCGCTCAGGGACATGGCGTCCAGGCTCGCGA
>JAHEKG010000359.1:2208-2634 GCA_024638475.1 Rhodospirillales bacterium
CCAAAACGAGAAGGCGGATCTCAATAGGAAGATTGGCGCGGTGGGGTTCTGCATGAGCGGGCCGCTGGTGATGGCGCTCGCGCAAACCATGCCCGACAAAGTGGGCGCCATTGCATCGGTGCACGGCGCGTGGGTGGTGACCGATAAGGATGACTCCCCTCACCGGAAGATCGACCAGATTAAAGCCGAGGTCTACTTCGCCTGGGCGGACGACGATCCGACGGCGACCGCCGAGGAACGGGAGATCATGAATCAGGCGATGGCGGACGCCGGGATCGACTATCGGATCGACTTCATGGACGGCGCTCTGCACGGGTTTGCCCCACCTGGCGGCGAGCGCTACGACCGCGCGGCAGCAGAGAAACATTGGGAACGGGTCCACAGCCTATTTCAGCGCCGGCTGCGGTAGCGCCGGTCCATGGAGGC
>JAHEKG010000360.1 GCA_024638475.1 Rhodospirillales bacterium
CAAGAATTTTACCTCCGAGCCCTTAAAAAATGGGGGGCGATCGGGGGCTGGAACCCCAGACCCGGTGATTGAGAGAATTCGGAGATTGGCAGAGCTCTGGGAGTTTTCAGACATAGAGCCCGAATAAGGGCCCTATGCAAATCAATAGCTTGTCTTCAAGGTCTGAATTTTCTCCGCACTCGGAGTTGGGCCTTTGGATTTCCCTTAACCCGATGACCGCTTCTGACCCAAGGTGGACATCAGCTTCGGCCTTGTAGGGGGATAGCCGAAGGCCGGTAAAAGATCAATCACGCCCTGAGCCTTTCTCAATGGCGACAGATTTTGCAATCCTAGGGGCCGTTTATATGGCTAAGATGGCCATAATTGGTATGGGGTAGGCAAGAATCTCTGGAATTGTCGACGGTGAAACATTGCACTTTTCTGGTGGTCGCGATCATGTCTCTGTGTGTCGGAACGGGCGCACTCAGGGCTCAGGAATCGCGCGCGTTTCCGGATCTGCCGCCACAACATGCAATTTCCAAATACGGGGACTTCAAATACCCCCCGGGGTTTTCCCATTTCGCCTACGTGAACCCGGCCGCGCCCAAGGGTGGGCGCATCAAGCTGGCCGCGACCGGCACCTTCGACAAGCTCAACCCCTTCAACCTCAAGGGCGTGGCCGCAACCGGCGCGATCCTGTTGTTCGATACCCTGATGGAAGGGGCCGCCGACGAGCCGCTCTCGCTTTACGGACTGGTGGCCGAAAGCATCGAGGTGCCCGACGACCGCGCCTGGGCCCGGTTTAACCTGCGGGCGAGGGCGCGCTTCCATGACGGCAGCCCGATCACCGCCGAAGACGTGGTCCATACATTCAGCCTGCTGAAGACGAAGGGTCACCCGCGCTACCGCCTGTACCTCAAGAACGTTTCAAAAGCGGTGGCGGAGGCCCCCAACCGGGTCCGCTTCGAATTCACCAGCGGCGGCAACCGCGAACTGCCGCTGCTGGTCGCGCAATTGCCGATCCTGTCCAAGGCCTATTGGGTCGACAAGGATTTCGCCAAGACGAGCCTAGCCCCGCCGCTGGGCAGCGGACCCTATCGCGTAGCCGCGCTCAAGCCGGGGCGCGCCGTCACCTACCAGCGGGTCGCCGATTACTGGGCCGCCGACCTGCCGGTTAAGCGTGGGCGCCATAATTTCGATATCATCCAGTACGATTATTACCGGGACCGCACGGTCGCGTTAGAGGCCTTCAAAGCCGGCGAATACGACCTGCGCCAGGAATATGTGTCGAAGTTCTGGTCCACGGCCTACGGCACACCGGCGGTGGCCGACAAGATGATCCGGAAAAAGAGGTTCACCCACCGCCGCCCGGCGGGCATGCAGGCATTCGTCTATAACACCCGCCGGAAGATCTTTTCCGATCCCCGGGTACGCCAGGCCTTGGCCTACGCTTTCGACTTCCAATGGACCAACGTGGCGCTGTTCTACAAGCTCTACCGCCGCACGAGGAGTTATTTCTCTAACTCCGATTTCGCTGCCGAAGGGCCGATCACGGCCGGAGAAAAGGCCGTCCTCGCCCGTTTCCGGGGCCAAGTCCCCGACGAGGTCTTCACCACCCCCTACCGGCCACCGGCAACTAAACCCGCGTCGGGCATACGGCCGAACCTTATGAAGGCCCAGAAATTGCTGCACGAGGCCGGTTGGATCATGCGCGATGAACGGCTGGTCAATGAAAAGACCGGCGAACCGTTTCATTTCGAACTGCTGCTCAACAACCCCTCCTTTGAGCGCATCACCGGCCCCTTCGTCCGCAACCTCGCACGGCTCGGCATCTCGGTGCGCGTCCGCGTGGTCGATACCTCGCAATACCAGAACCGGCGCAAGAACTTCGCCTACGACATGACCCTGGTGGTCTGGCGCCAGTCGCTCTCGCCGGGGAACGAACAGCGGAACCTTTGGACCTCGGCCAGCGCCGATGTCGCCGGCAGCGCCAATTTCGCCGGCGTCAAGAACCCCGTGGTCGACGCCTTGGTCGACGAGGTCATTGCCGCGCCCAGCCGCCAGGCCCTGATCGATACCGTTCGGGCGTTGGATCGCGTCCTCCTGTGGGGCCATTACGTCATTCCCAACTGGCACTCACGCTCCGACCGGGTGGCGCTATGGGATCGCTTCGGCTGGCCGGCGCAAACGCCCGACCGGGGCTATCAACTGGACACTTGGTGGGAGGTGCCGGCCAAGGCGGCCCGCGCCGATGAATATCGCGGCATCGCCGCCAAGGACGATGGGCCGCCGCCGTTTCCCTTGCGCTCGATCCTGATCTTGACGGCGATGGTGGGGGCGGTGGTCGCCTGGGGCTGGATGTTCCGCCGGAAATGGAGGGCTTAGGGCGCTATGTTGGCCTATATCATCCGGCGGCTGTTACTGATCATCCCGACGCTTTTCGGGATCATGGTGCTCAACTTCGCCATCGTGCAGTTCGCCCCGGGCGGACCGGTGGAGCAACTGGTCGCCGAGCTTACCGGCACGGCGGTCGACGCGACCGCGCGCATCGGCGGCGCCGAGGGTGAAGCCGGGGCGCCCACCGGCGGCGGTGAGGGGGCGCGTTCAGTCCGCGGAGGTGGCAAATCGTGGACCTGCTTCAGGAAGCGGAGC
>JAHEKG010000361.1 GCA_024638475.1 Rhodospirillales bacterium
AACGAATCAATGATCCATCCTTGCGACGCACGCCTTTCCGGGTACGCACAACGACCGCGTTATAAATTTCGCCCTTCTTCACCTTGCCGGTGTAGTCGACAATTTTAGACATGCCGGTACTGGAAATCGCCGGGAACGTGATTTCCGTCAGGCGCGCAGTATTCGCCGAAACCACGTACGCGAGATTCTCCACCGCCCGGGCACGCTTGGCGATATCCTTTGGCGTCAATAGGGGACTGCCGACCTCACTCGTAGGATGGATAAATACCTCCGCGCCTCGGACGGCGTGGCAGCGAGCGATTTCCGGATAGAGAATTTCCTCGGACGCGATTGCCGCGAGGCGGCCGATCGCCGTGTCCGCAACGGGAAACACCGCATCGGCACCATAGATGTCCAAGTATTTGTCCCAAACGTCGTATGGCGACGGCGTGTTCAACGAGATTAACCGCCGGTACCGCAACACGGTATTGCCGCTGGGGTCGATAATGAAGCAACACTGAAAGAATAACTCCGGGAAGTTCGCATCGGTTTCGTAAACGTTACCGCCCAGAAAAACACCTGCTTTAGATGCTAGAGCGGCAAGTTGCTCGTATTCCACGCCATCCGGGTCGATCGCGGCTTTGTCGCGCCACTCGGCACAACTCTCGCCCATCGGGAAGCCGGTGAGAAAATACTCCGGCAGCACCACCAGTTTTACCTCGGTGCCGGAAAAAGTAGTGATGAAAGCTTTGCTTCCGAGCACGTGTTTGCTGACAGTGGCGATGGTTTTGCGCATTAAAGCGCGAGCGTCGGTACGACTTGCGCACCCGTTCACGCATGGTGTAGTGACCTGCAGAGCCAGGGCGGTATAGGTTGGAGCCTGTTCAGGAGTCATGAGTCCCTCATAGAAAGATGCACGGTGGTGAATAATTCTTGGTTGCTGCCCAACGGCAGCGAGCGGCCTAGGTGGAATCCGTCGCCGTCTCGACTTGAAACGCGAGTTGAATTCGGTGCCCCGGCCCATGGCTAGGTTCAACTACAAAACGATGGACGCCGTCAGTCAAGATGTTCGAAGCCACGGGGAAGCGGAGTAGATCGTCTTCGTCGGGGACAATGCCGCCTTGTTCGAAGAGCAATTGTCCGTCGGTACCGAGCAGACTGATTCGATACTGGTCGTTCTGTGGCGTGCCGATGTCCAGGGTGACGTCAACGACATGCATATCGCTCGGCAGTTGGAGGAAGGTGCTGGGCCGGGAACCGCGAGTTTGTGCGATTCGCAGTGGGACGATATTGGCGCTGGCGGGCCGCGTCGTTGCCGAATTGATTTGCTGCATGTCCCAAACAATCCAGCTGCCGATGACGCCGATAACGCAAAGGATACTGGCTGCCGCGCCGAGACAGGGCCGGGTCAAGAACCGCCAGATGCCGCGGCGGCGCCGTCGCAGCCGGCCCTTGGCCCGGGAATCGCTGCGCGGTTCATCCGCCAGCCGCCAGCGGCGCGGCAAACGCGCGTTGCGAAGATCGTTGATCAGTTTCTTGGTTGCCTCAGCTTCCTGGATAATCGCCGGCTTTTCCAAGAGCGCGATTTCGGCGTCGCGAGATTCCTGCTCTGTGGATTGGTTGAGTAAGTATCGGTCCAGGCGATCACCGAACGGGCTCACGGTGATGTCGAACTTATCGCCCACGGCCGTGGGAGCGGAGGTGTATCGGTATTTGGCTCTCGCCAGGATTTGATTGAAATGGTAGTCGCTAAGTTCCAAATCGCAGCAAATTACGGACTTGTCCTGATTGCTGCGGTAATAGCGCAGCAAGACTTGGCGGTCTAGCTCCTCCAGCTTTTCGAGTAATGAGACGATTGCCCGGCTATTGGGTTTCTTATCGGCCATCGCTCCCCGAGCGGAATCGGTGCCGCCGTCGCAGTCGGCGATGTAATCGGCCAACGACTGGCGCACCGCAGCGGCCCAGGCGGATTCCCCTGCTTCAGTATGGCCGTCTCGGAGTAGCCGGCGAGCCGCTTGATCACAGATCAAGGTGGCCGAGTCCGCCGATCGCGCCCGCAGACGGTGATCCAGGAGGAAATTGATACCGCGGCCGAATCGCGCCAGCAGCTGGGTTGTGAGCTCGCCGAGCTCGTTCACGTTGACTCCCCTTACCCCTAACCGCTTATTTTCGCAGAAAATGGCGGTAGAGTCGTGCCAATTTAACTTTATTCCCAATCTCCGTAGAGGGTGATCCCGCCCCAATAAAATGGATGGCTACGGCCCTCCTGCTTGCGGATGGTGCGCTGCGCGGCCTGCAGTGCCGCGCCGGCTGATGCCCCCTCGCCGAGAATAGCCTTGTAAAACTCGAGCATCAGCGCCGTGTTGCTGCGATCTTCCACTGGCCACAGCGTGCCGATGACCTGGCGGGCACCGGCGTACAGGAATCCGCGTGTCAGGCCGACTAACCCTTCGCCACGGACCTCGCTGCCCAGCGCCGTATCGCAGGCACTCAGCACCACAAGGTCCGCCGAACCCCGCAGGCGAAACAAGTCGCGGAGGCCCACGAAACCGTTAATTGCGCTGCCCCTCGCGTCCATCGTCGACAACGTCAGGCCGGAAAGCTCCGGGAACGCACTATCGGAGCTGGCGTGCGTCGCTAAGTGTAAG
>JAHEKG010000362.1 GCA_024638475.1 Rhodospirillales bacterium
ATTAATTTCTGGTGCTTGCGCCATAGTGCCTTCCGCTAGTCAATAATAAGTGGGCCTCCGCTCGAGGCGCCGTCGGGCGCCAAACTTACCATATATACTAGGCCCGTGCCGTAGCGAGAGCCCCCTGCATGACCGGAACCGTTGCCGTGCCGACCTGGCTTGCAGTCATTCTCGGCATAACCGCCATATGGGCACTATTCGCGCGCCTGCTGGTCCCGGGCGCACGCTGGTTTTTGAGTCGGCGCGCCAACCGGCTTATCGAAGAACTCAACAAGAGACTGGACCTAAAGATTCCGCCACTCACCCTGGCCAGACGCCAGGTCATCATCGACCGTCTCGTTTACGATCCGAGCGTCATCGAAGAAGCGACACGCTACAGTGAGCAGCAAGGCGTGCCACTCCAAGTCGCCATGGGCCATGTACGCCGTTATGCACGCGAAGTGGCGCCCGCATTCAACGCCTACTTTTATTTTCGTGTCGGTAGCTGGGTCAGCAAGCGCATCGTGGAGCGGCTGTACCGCGTGCGTCTGGGTCAAATTGACGAGGCGAAACTCCAGGCGATAGACCCGAACGCCAGCATCGTCCTCGTGATGAATCATCGCAGCAATGTGGACTATGTGCTGGTGACCTACCTGGTCCTGGAGCGGGTCGCCGTGAGTTATGCGGTGGGCGAATGGGCGCGGGTGTGGCCGCTGCAACAGCTCGTGCGGGCCCTGGGCGCCTATTTCGTCCGCCGCAACTCCGGCAACGCGTTGTATCGGCGCGTATTGGAACGCTACGTGCAAATCGCCGTAGCCGGCGGCGCGGCGCAGGCGATCTTCCCCGAGGGAGGTTTGACCCGCACGGGCGAACTGCGCGAACCCCGCATCGGCCTGCTGGACTACATGTTGCGGGACTTCGATCCAGATGGTCCGCGCGACATCGTCTTCGTGCCGATTTCCATTAACTACGACCGGGTACTGGAAGACCGCACCCTCATTGCCCCGCGATCGGACTCGAACGAACGTCATTTGGGACTGCAAGCCGTTCGAGTATGTACTCGGATGCTGTTTCGCAGCATCAAACTCAAGCTGCAGGGGCGGCTGTATCGATTCGGCTATGCCTGCGCCAATTTCGGCACGCCATTATCGCTGCGCGCGTACGCCCGCCAGCATACCTGGGTGCCCAACAAGGAAAGCAAGGCGGTGCGGGTCCCTAAGGTCATCGCGTTAGCGGAACACATTATGGCCGAGATCGGCCAGAATATTCCCGTGCTACCCGTCGCGTTGCTGGCCAGCATCCTCACTGAACAACCCGAAGCTGAGTTTAGTCAGGCCGCGCTAGAGCAGGTCGTGCAGGCGAGAATCGACGCGCTGCGGGCCGCCAACGCCCACGTTTATATTCCGCGCAACGACGCGGCCTATTTCACGACCGTAGGTCTGCGGATGCTCACGCTCAGGCACCTGGTCAACCTCCACAATGGGGCCTACAAGGCCGCCGCCGATCAACTCCCCTTGTTGCAGTACTACGCCAACAGCATTAGTCAGCTCCGCTAAACGTTCAGTCGGATCGGCTGCCCTGCAACGATTGCTGGCGTTCTTCGAGTTCGACCCAGCGCTGCAGTGCGCTGTCCAGGGCTGCCTTCGCCTGCGCCAACTCCGCGAGTACGTCTTGAACCTGTTCATGGGGTTGCTGATAGAACTCCGGTTCTGAAATGCGTGCCTCGAGAGCGGCAATCTCCACCTCGATCGAACTCATCCGCTCGGGCAGCTGATCGAGCTCGCGCTGCAATTTGTAGCTGAGCTTGCTGGATCGACTGCGCCGCAGCTCGCGTGGTTCCTCTGCCCGCTGTGCCGCCGCTGGGGAATCGGTTTCCGCTAGCTGCTTGCCATGGCGAATCCAGTCACTGAAGCCGCCAACGTATTCTTCGATGCGATCCCCGGCTTCGAAGACCAGAATACTGGTCACGACATTGTCTAGAAACGCGCGATCATGACTGACGACAAGTAACGTGCCGGTATATTCCACGAGGCGTTGTTCTAGAACCTCCAGCGTCTCCACGTCCAGGTCGTTGGTCGGTTCGTCCAGAATCAGCAGATTCGAAGGTTGGGCAAACAGCCGCGCTAGGATTAGCCGATTGCGTTCGCCACCGGATAACGTGGCCACGGGCGACAATGCCCGCTTAGGGCTGAACAAAAAACCCTTCAGATAACCCACGACGTGGCGGTCCTTGCCGTTGATTCGAACAAAGTCGCGGCCGTCGGCCACCGTGTCGGCCACACTGCGTTCCAAATCCAGGTCGCGGCGCAGCTGATCGAAATACCCGATCGCAAGATTGGTGCCTAATTTGACGGTGCCCTTCTGGGGTTTCAATTCCCCGATCAACAACCGCAACAACGTGCTCTTGCCGACGCCATTGTTACCGACCAGGCCGATTCGATCGCCGCGCACGATCTTGAGCGACAGGTTGTGTACCAGCGGCTTGTCACCGTATCCGTAACTGATATTCCGAACCGTCACGACCTTGCGTCCGGAGGCTTCCGCTTGATCGATCTGAATATGCGCACCGCCCTGGGGTTTCAAGCGTTGCTCGCGGATCGCTCGCATCTGCTGCAGGCTGCGTACGCGACCCTCGTTGCGAGTGCG
>JAHEKG010000109.1 GCA_024638475.1 Rhodospirillales bacterium
GTGCGTACGGACACGAACCCCAATTACGTCAGCGTCGCTACACCGAGCGAGTCGGTGATGGTGATCAGCCTGAATATCGGCTTCGAAGCAGCCAGCGGCCGGGTCGACTGGATGTTCCCGGCATCCTTGCTGGAGCCCTTTAGGGCCAAGTTGGACGAGCAACTCAAGACGGGCGCGCCCGAGTCGCAGGCGCATTGGCGGCAAACTCTCCATGCCCGGCTCAAGCAAACCGATCTCGTTCTGGCGAGCGTATTCCTCAGATCCACGCTTAGCGTCCGCGAAGTGATGGGTTTGAAGGCCGGTGACGTTGTGCCCATTGAAATGCCGAAAACCACGGTGCTATACGCCGGCGGTCGACCATTGTTGCACGGGAAGTTTGGCCGATCCCGCGGCTACAACGCTATCAAGGTCCTGCAAGCGGAGCCTCAGCGGCTAAAAACAAAGGAGCAGCAACCATGAGTACTCCAGACTCCGAGGCTGTCGTGGCGGATGCGCAACCCGCGGAATTTGCCGATCTGCAACAGGAGGGCAACGGGGAGGGCGAACTCAACCTAGATCTCATCATGGATGTCCCCTTGAGCCTCACCTTGGAAGTCGGCAGAGCGAGATTGAACGTGCGGGACTTGCTCAAGTTGTCGCAGGGCTCCGTCATCGAGCTTGATAAGCAGGCCGGAGATCCTTTGGACGTTTACGTCAACGGAACCCTTATCGCTCATGGAGAAGTCGTGGTAGTCAACGACAAGTTCGGTATCCGACTCATCGACGTCGTTAGCACGGATGCCCGCGTCGAATCATTGCAAGACACATGAAGACAATTCCATGGGCGAGCCTAACCCTAGCGTTGCCCGGCGCGGCGTTCGCGGCCGACGCCCTACCGGCCGCCGGGCCCGTTGTGCTGCAGCTGTTGATCGTGCTCGCCGTGATCGGCGTTTGCGCGTGGCTACTGCGGCGGACTCCGCTGGTTCGCCGCACGGGCAAGATATTGACCGTGAGGGATTCCCTGTCGCTGGGCACCCGCGAGCGATTGCTTGTCGTGCGTTTTGACGATAGGGACCTGCTGCTGGGCGTGAATAGCCAGCGAATCACGCTGCTAAGCGAATGCGACGCCAGCTCGGAACCGCGCGAAGCAACGGCGGCGACTGCGGAAACCCGTTCGTTTTTAGAATTGATGGGTCAGCAACGGTGATCGAACGCCACTTCGGAATCGGGGTCTTGCTGCTGCTATTGGCATCGCCGAGTCTGGCGCAGACAGTGCCTGCCGTAACGATCGCCGGCGGCGACGGCACCGAAACTTATTCGCTCAGCGTCCAAGTGCTCTTGTTCATGACTGTGCTGTCGGTGTTACCCGCGCTGATGCTGTCAATGACCTCGTTTACCCGCATCATTATCGTGCTCGCGATATTGCGACAGGCCATGGGGACTCCGCAGACCCCACCGAATCAGGTGTTGGTCGGTCTGGCGCTGTTCTTGACATTATTCGTGATGACTCCGGTGATGCAGGATGCCTACGACACGGCCGTCGAACCCTACATCGCCGGTGAGGTCGCGGCAGGAGAGGCGATTGAGGCGGTTTTGGACCCGCTGCGAAATTTCATGCTGGCCCAAAGCCGCGAAGCGGATCTGGAGCTATTCGTAGAGCTGGCTGGCAGCGGTGATTTCGAAACCCCGGACGACATCCCGCTGACGATCCTCATGCCGACGTTTCTCACTAGCGAATTGAAAACCGCGTTCCAGATCGGATTCCTCGTGTTTATTCCGTTTCTGATCATCGATCTTGTTGTGGCGAGCGTATTGATGTCCATGGGCATGATGATGCTGTCGCCCATGCTCATTTCTCTGCCTTTCAAGATCATGCTTTTCGTGCTGGTGGATGGGTGGTCCTTGTTAATTGGCACCCTAGCCGCCAGTTTTTTTGGTGCCTAGATGGGATGGGTTGCGAATGTCGGCTGAATCCGTCATCACGATTGGCCAGAACGCGCTGATCGTGACCGCTTTGTTGGCGGCCCCATTGCTGTTATCGGCGCTCGCAGCCGGCTTGGTCATCGGCATGTTTCAAGCCGCTACTCAGATCAATGAGATGACTCTGAGCTTCATTCCGAAGCTGCTGGTGCTGGTGTTGGCCTTATACCTGGGCAGTGGCTGGATGTTGGATCTGATCACCGGTTACTCCAAGTCCCTAATCCTCAGCATTCCGAGTCTGATTGGGTGATTCAGCTACCCAACCTCGAGGTTGTCTTGATTGACGAGCTGGCTCGCTACGGTTGGCCATTCTTGCGTATCGCCGCCCTGCTGATGATCGCCCCGGTGTTCGGTGCCCGCATGGTATCCCCACGGGTGCGATTGGCATTGGCCATCGGGATAACGGCGGTGGTCGTGCCCACTCTGCCCGCGGTGCCCGATGCCGCGATTATCAGCCTCACCGGTTTTCTTTTCTCGCTGCAGGAAGTCGTCATCGGGTTATCGATGGGGTTCATTGTACAAATGATTTTCGACGCGCTGGTCATCGGCGGCCAAACCATCGCGATGAGCATGGGGTTGGGTTTTGCCATGTTGATTGACCCCCAGCGTGGCGTGTCGGTGCCGGTGCTCAGTCAATTCCTCATTGTGCTTGGGCTGCTGATATTTCTAGCCCTCAATGGCCACCTCATGATGCTGAAGGTCTTGGTGGCGAGTTTCGAGTGGTTGCCGGTGGGGTCCGGGCTATCACGCGATGGTTTGTGGGCGCTGCTGGAGTGGGGTAGCGGCATGTTTGCTGGTGCGCTCACGATCGCGCTACCAGCGGTGGTTGCGTTGTTGGTGGTCAACATTGCGTTCGGGGTCATGAGTCGCGCGGCACCGACGCTCAATCTTTTTGCGGTTGGATTTCCCGTAGCCATGTTGTTGGGCTTCTTGGTGTTGCTGCTGAACACGCCAAACCTGACTCCGGGCATACGCCAGCTAATGGATGCCAGCTTCACCGTCATGCGCAACGTGCTCGTGCCCTAAGGGTCGACGATTAATGGCCGAAAACGAACAGTCACAACAAGAACGCACAGAGCCGGCGACGCCGAAACGGCTAGAGGACGCGCGCAAGAAGGGCCAAGTTGCCCGCTCGCGGGAGCTGAGCATGATGCTGGTGATGGTAGTAGGCGCGGCGGCTTGCTTGGTACTGCAGCCGTACTTCGCCGCCCGCCTGCAGGCGATCTTGCGAGGTAACCTTACCCAGCGATTCGAAACCGGACTTGATTCGATTGATCTTGTCGCTGCGCTTGGGTCGGCAGCGTCGGACGGCGTGTGGATGTTGATGCCCTTGTTCGCCGTAGTGATCGTTGCGGCGATTGCCGGAACGACGGCAATCGGCGGCTTCGTGTTTAGCTTGGAATCTGCGAAGCCATCTCTTAGCAAGTTGAATCCGATTACGGGGCTAAAGCGGGTATTCGGCGTCAACGGATTAGTGGAGCTGTTGAAAGCGATTGCCAAGTTCTTATTCGTTGGTTCCGTGGCTACGCTGTTGCTGTTGCAACTTCAGGAACGCTTTCTCGGCCTCGGGCGCCAGCCGGTCTTGGACGCGCTGGATGAGGCGGCCGCGCTCATCGGCGGGGCATTCATCCTTCTCTCGGTAACGCTCGTACTCATCGCGGCCGTCGATACGCCGTTCCAGCTGTGGCAGCACCGCCGCAAACTCAAGATGACCAAACAGGAATTGAAAGACGAGCACAAGGAGACGGATGGAAGGCCCGAGGTCAAGTCGCGCATCCGCAGCCTGCAACAGGAAGCCGCCACCCGGCGAATGATGGAGGCGGTGCCTACCGCGGATGTGGTCACCACCAACCCACAGCATTTCGCCGTGGCCTTGAAATACGATCAAGGGCGCATGCGCGCGCCACGCGTTGTTGCCAAGGGCGCTGACTTGATCGCTTTGCGCATCCGCCGGCTAGCTATACGGCACGGCGTGCCTTTGTTCGAACATCCGCCGCTGGCGCGGGCGCTGTTTAATACCACCAAGCTTGGCGAGGAAATCCCGCCGCGGTTGTACACCGCCGTGGCACAGGTGCTGACCTACGTTTATCAACTTAGATCGGCGGCCGTTGGCCGGCGGGTTGTTTTACCAGAGATCCAGGTCGACGATGATTTGACCCGCCGTGCCTGGGAGCGTAGTGGCAACGAGGGCACGTCGTGAGCGAGGCGACGATGATGGGCCGTCTGAACGACATTTCTCGCCTAGGCTTGGGTGTCCCGGCTTTGTTGTTCATGTTGTTGGCAATGGTGGTCGTGCCGCTGCCGCCGCTGCTATTGGACGGGCTGTTCACGTTCAATATCACCCTATCGATCATCATCATTCTGGCAGTCATTTACGTCGCCCGGCCGTTGGACTTTGGTGTTTTCCCAACCGTGTTGCTTGGTGTGACCTTGCTGCGCCTCGCTCTCAATGTGGCGTCCACCCGCGTCGTACTACTGGACGGTCATACTGGCTCAGACGCGGCGGGCAAGGTAATCGAAGCCTTCGGCGCGTTCGTGGTGGGCGGCAACTACGCTGTCGGCTTGGTCGTGTTCTCGATCCTGGTCATTATCAATTTCGTTGTCGTCACCAAAGGTGCCGGGCGCGTGTCGGAGGTGAGCGCCCGCTTCACCCTCGATGCCATGCCGGGCAAGCAAATGGCGATTGATGCCGATCTCAATGCCGGGCTGATCGACCGAGAGCAGGCGCTGGCTCGGCGCGCAGAAATCGCCGAGGAGGCGGATTTCTACGGCTCGATGGATGGTGCCAGCAAGTTTGTACGGGGCGACGCGGTCGCCGGTATCTTGATCTTGTTGATCAACATCGTCGGCGGTCTAGCGATCGGCACACTGGATCACGGTCTTGCCGTCGGCGATGCCATGCGAATTTATACCCTACTGACGATCGGCGATGGTCTGGTCGCGCAGATCCCATCGCTACTCCTGTCGACGTCGGTTGCCATTATCGTGACGCGAATGTCGCGGCCACAGGCGCTGACTGAGCAAGTGGTGCAACAGTTGCTGTTTAGCTCTCGCAGCCTATTCGTGGCGGCGGGGGCCCTGGGCGTGCTGGGTCTGTTGCCCGGTATGCCGAACTTGGCGTTCTTGAGTATCGCGGCAATCGTTGCCGGCGGCGGTTATCTTATCCACGCCAAAGACCGGGCTGCGGCGCAGGTGCCCGAGCCCCCACCGCCGGTCGAGGCCCCGGTCGATCTTTCCTGGGACGACGTTGCCAACGTCGATTTGATTGGTCTGGAAGTGGGCTATCGGCTGATTCCGCTGGTCGATCGCAACCAGGACGGGCCACTGCTGGCGCGTATCAAAGGCGTGCGTAAACAGCTTTCTGCGGATCTGGGTTTTCTTATTCAGCCGGTGCATATCCGTGACAACCTGGAGTTAAAACCGGGTGCCTACCGAATTTCTATCCTTGGTGTGCCTGTCGGCGAGGGCGATATCCAGGTAGACCGGGAATTAGCGATCAACCCGGGGCATGTGACCACGACCCTCAGTGGTACAGAGACCAAAGATCCTACGTTCGGCCTGCAAGCATATTGGATCACGCCTGCGGGACGCGAGCATGCCCAGACTTTAGGCTATACCGTTGTCGATCCGAGCACCGTGGTGGCGACTCATCTAAGCGATTTGATTCGCAATCATAGCCACGAGTTATTTGGCCACGAGGAGGCGCAGAAGCTGCTGGATCGCTTGGGCGAAAAGGCGCCAAAGCTGGTCGAGAATTTAGTGCCCGGTACTTTGACGTTACCCGTGGTCGTCAAGGTCCTGCAGGATCTGTTGGCGGAGAAGGTCAGCCTGCGCAATATCCGTTCGATCGCGGAGGCTTTAGCCGACCAAGCATCGCGCAGTCAAGACACCGGTGCTTTGCTGGCGGCGGTCCGGCAATCCTTAGCGCGCTCCATCGTGCAAGGTGTCTTCGGCATGCGCCAAGAGCTGCCGGTGATGACACTCGATCCGCAGCTTGAACAGATGCTGCGGGACGCGGTTCAGCAAAGTCCGGATAGCGCGCCGAGTGTTGAGCCCGGTTTGGCCGATCGTCTGGTACAGGCGCTTGCGGAGGCGACGCAGCGCCAGGAGTTAAACGGCGATCCGCCGGTGCTCCTCGTCGCGCCGGGATTACGCCCATGGCTGGCGCGCCTCACTCGCTTCGCTATTCCGCAGCTACACGTCTTAGCGTATGGCGAAGTGCCGCAAGACAAATCTTTACGTGTGTTGAGCACCGTCGGTGCCTAAGGAGTAGGCAACATGCATATCAAACGTTTCTTGGCCGCTGACATGCGTTCAGCAATGCGTGATATTCGCGCGGAACTCGGGGCCGACGCCGTCATTTTGTCGAGCCAAGCAATGGATAACGGAATTGAGGTCATCGCCGCGATGGACTACGACGATGAGCTGATGGGGGCGGGCGAGGATGGCTCCAGCCTCGAGCTACCCGTCCACACGGCCGCCCAAACCAATGGTGCCAGCGCCTACGGCCGGGTGGCCGGCGCGCTTAATGAGGCAAATGTCGCAACCCGGGCCGGCGACGGCAATGTGGCGGCGCTGGAAAACGAAATCAAGGACATGCGTCGGTTGCTGGAGACGCAACTGGCCAGTTTGGCCTGGAACGATCTCGGTCATGCTCGCCCCCTAAAGATGCGGGTGCTGCGGCAGCTCTCGCGCATCGGTATCGACCCGGTGTTGTCCGAACAGATTGCGGACGCCGTTCCCCCCATGACGAAACCCGGCGACGCGTGGCGGGTGGCCATCAGCCAGCTGGCCAACCGGATTTCCGTCACGAGCAGCGACGCGATCGAAGCGGCGGGGGTCTTGGCGATCGTGGGACCCACTGGGGTGGGCAAAACCACGACGATTGCGAAAATCGCCGCCCGTTTCGCCCTCCAACATGGGGTCAAATCGTTGGCGTTGGTCAGCACCGACACCTTTCGCATCGGGGCGCGCGAACAGTTGCTTACCTTCGCGCGCATCTTAGGCGTGCCGATGCATGTGGCCGAGAGTGCGCGGGATCTGCGGGCCGTGTTGGACCAGCTGAAACGCTGCAAGCTGGTATTGATCGATACCGCCGGGATGAGTCAGCGGGATATCGGTCTGGCCCAGCAATTCGCCACCCTCCGGCCGGAAGGACATGACGTCACGACTCTGTTGGCGTTATCCGCGGCGACCGAACGATCCGCCATGAGACAAGTCATCGATAGTTTTCGCCCCGCTGCGCCCCGGGCTCTGGTGTTGACCAAATTGGATGAGGCCGTGAGCTTAGGCCCGGCATTGTCGGCAGTCGTGCAGTCGGAGCTGCCGATTGCGTATCTGGCCGATGGCCAACGGGTTCCCGAGGATCTCCAGCCCGCGCGCGGGCAGCGACCGTGGTTGCTGCGCCGCGCCGTTGAGTTGGCTCGCGAATATGCGGCGCCCCAGCGCGAGGACGAACTCGCGCTGACCTTCGGTGAATTGGAGTTGGCCGCCAATGGCTGATCTGAATCTGGATCAGGCATCGGGGCTGCGTCGATTAGTCCAACGCCGCCCCATCAGAGTGCTGGCGGTCACAGGCGGCAAGGGTGGCGTTGGCAAAACCAATGTATGTGCCAACTTGGCCTTAGCGTTGCAGCGCCGCGGGCGCCGAGTGATGGTACTGGATGGGGATCTCGGCCTTGCAAATCTGGACATCCTGTTAGGGGTTCGCGCGACCCGAACCCTTGAACATGTCTTCAGCGGTCAGTGCGATCTGCGTGACGTCGTGGTGCGCACGCCCTCGGACCTATTGCTGCTGCCGGCGGCTTCGGGAAATTACCAGCTCGCCCAGCTCACACCAGGCCAACACGCGGGTTTGGTCCACGCCTTCAGCGAGCTGTTGGAGCCGGTGGACCTGCTGCTAGTCGATACCGCCGCCGGTCTCGGAGACGCGGCGTTGACCTTCAGCGAGGCGGCGCATCACGTATTGGTCGTGGTTTGCGATGAGCCGGCAGCGCTCACGGATGCCTACGGCTTAATCAAAAGCCTGAGCCGCCGCGGCCGCTGCACGGAATTCCAGGTGATCGCCAATATGGTGGGCGATGCGGCCACGGGGAGGGCGTTGTTCGAGAAGCTGGCCCGGGTTTCGCGGCGATTCTTGGACAACGCCAGGCTGACCTATCTGGGCCACCTGCCCCTGGACCCCTTTCTGCGCCGGGCGGTGCAGGCCCAAACCCCCGTCGTGGAGGCCTTTCCCGGGAGCCCCTCCGCCAGGGCATTCAAGAAACTGGCGGTTGCTGCCGATAACCTTAAAACACCGGATGTAGCCCCGGGGCACCTGACGTTTTTTATCGAACAAATGGTGGGGTGGGGCGATGTGAGTCAGGAAGACACGCTGCAATGAATGCAACCTCTGAAGCCGTGGCGGCGCACGGGAGTATGGACGAGCTGGTGCTCGCCCACGCCGAGCTAGTGAAACGAATTGCCTATCATTTGGTAAGCAAGATGCCCCCTCACGTCGAAGTAGATGATCTTATCCAAGCCGGGATGATCGGCCTGCTCAATGCGGCGGAGAATTTCCGCTCGGATAAGGGCGCCAATTTCGAGACTTATGCGGGCATTCGCATTCGAGGCTCCATGTTGGATGAGGCCCGCAAGGCCAATTGGACGCCGCGGTCGACCTTCAAGAACGCCAAGCAACTGGCCCAGACGATTCGCACCATCGAGCACGAGACCGGGCGGGATGCCAAGCCGACGGAGGTTGCGGAAGCCCTGGATATCACGTTGGACGAGTATCATCGTATTCTCGAAAACGCGGCCTCGAGCCGGCTTTTGAGTTTCGAT
The DNA here is from genome assembly GCA_024638475.1 of Rhodospirillales bacterium. Classification (GTDB taxonomy): domain Bacteria; phylum Pseudomonadota; class Gammaproteobacteria; order Steroidobacterales; family JAHEKG01; genus JAHEKG01. Next base: position 8,782 of record JAHEKG010000109.1, read on the forward strand.
CAGCTGGCCGACGACCCCGAGCGTGCTGGCGCCCTGCCAAAATCCCCCGATGACGAGCCCATCGACGTCCTCGAGCGAGATCAGTTCCGCGATGCCTTGGCGGAGGCGATCCATACTCTCCCGGAGCGGGAGCAACTCGTGCTGTCCCTTTACTATGACGATGAGCTCAATTTGCGAGAAATCGGCAAAGTCTTGGGGGTTAGCGAATCCCGAGTCTGCCAAATCCACGGCCAAGCGGTAGTAAGAATCCGCGGTCGCATCGAGGAGTGGCTGAGCGTGTGAGATGAGATGCCAGATTTTGATCCCATAGCCCCATCAAGCCCGGTTCCTCCCGTCACCAAGGATGAGCCCACAGGGCGGTTTCGGCGGCCCGTCATGCCCCCGCCAGACACGGAAGACGACGAGGACAACGAACCCAAGCCCGCTGCCGAGCAGCCGAAAAAACCCGCCGACGACGGCCACATTGACGAGTACGCCTAATGATCGACTACACGATTTGGTATTGGTTGGCATTACCCGCGCTGTTAATTATTTATGAGCTGCTGGCAGTCTTGCCTTTGCGCCGGCGGGCGGCGCGCTTGATGGAATCCCAAGCCAGTCTGAAGGCCTCGGTGGAGGAGGCAACGGCGCTTGCGGTGGGGATCGTCCGGACCAATCGGGCGTTGCGCAGCCGCCTGGCGGTACTGGAAGAGCAGCTCGGTCAGTTGCAGCTGGCCAGCACGGGTCGGCCCTATGACCAGGCGATCAGCCTGGCCGAGCAGGGCGAAGCCCCGGAGCGGCTAGTGTCCTGTTTCGGCCTGACCGCGGGCGAGGCCAAGCTGGTGAGCCTGCTCCACGGCCAGGACTAGGGGGACATTCCCCTTTTTTGGAGCCCAAAAAAGGGGAATGTCCCCGTTTATGCGGGTAGTGCCCCTGCCTATTTGCTTAACTTTGGTTGACACCCCCAAGCCTAAAACAGACAATACGCCGCTTGTGTCCGCGGAGGGGTACCCAAGCGGCCAACGGGGGCAGACTGTAAATCTGCTGGCTTATGCCTACGTAGGTTCGAATCCTACCCCCTCCACCATGGCTTGTCATGACTGACGGGTACCCAACACCGAGGCAGATCCGGTAGGTCGCGTATGTGCTGCATAACTAGTTTGACAGGGCGGGTGTAGTTCAACGGTAGAACCTCAGCCTTCCAAGCTGATGATGGCGGTTCGAGTCCGCTCACCCGCTCCAGAAGGCTTGAGTAGTCAACGATAGAATTATTTAAGGGGAAATGACCGCCCACATAGCTCAGTGGTAGAGCACTTCCTTGGTAAGGAAGAGGTCACCGGTTCAAGTCCGGTTGTGGGCTCCAGAGTGTTCGATCTTCGAATCTATTTTTACACATTATATATAGGGCGCATTTTGGATTAGCCCTCGCAGGAGTATTTCCGATGTCCAAGGAGAAGTTTGAGCGAACGAAGCCGCATGTAAATGTGGGTACGATTGGTCATGTTGATCATGGTAAGACGACGCTGACGGCGGCGTTGACGAAGGTGATGGCGGAGAAGCACGG
>JAHEKG010000110.1 GCA_024638475.1 Rhodospirillales bacterium
TGTTTAGGCGGTGGCGTGAGCCTTAGCGCCGGTCTATGGATGCCGGAAGACCTGGACGCTGTAGTGATGTACTACGGTCGCGTGATTGACGACGAGGTGCAATTGGGTGGTTTAGCGATGCCGTTGTTGGGCCTGTTCGGCGCTGAGGACACCGCAATCAAAGTGGCCGATGTTCAACGTTTCCGTAACATCCTGAATCGTCTCGGTAAAGACGCCACCGTGCAGATATTTCCCAACGTGGGCCACGCCTTCGCTAATCCGACGGGGGTCAACTTCAATGCGGCTGCGGCCGAAGCGGCTTGGGCAAAGACACTCGAGTTCCTGGCGCGAACGCTAAAGGATGATTCGGCGGCGCAGTAAAAAGACGGGGACCGGAGCCGAATATCCTTATTCGAACTTCCTAATGGGTCCGACACCCATGGCCGAAAGACCAGCTCCGGCCCCCAAATGGCCTCTCGGCCTAAGCAGCGCAGCTGGCGGTGGGGGGGGGATGACCACCAGCCGCGCTAGAACGACACCTGACCGTTAACCCCGCGCGCGTGACCGGTTTTCGATCGTCGCGACCTTTGTTGGCCGAACTTGTTGTTTCAAGTTCAGCTTGAGCTCGGCAACCAAGGCTTGCTGCGCGAGCTCCGCTGTGCGTTGCATCGATCCGTCTAGATCCGACCGTTGTTCCGCCAGCTCGACCGACGGATAACTCTCGTACGCGGTGACTTCGTCACCTCGTACTGGGGTAGTGCCGGCGAGGGCCGTCATCAACAGCAAGCCGAGGGCGAAACCCTTGGCACCTGTGGTGCTTTGATGCAATAGCGTATTCATGTTGTCGTCCTTCCTTTGACGAGTTTTCGCAGTTCGATAAAATTCGGATCATAGTTGATCCCCGACTTCGTAATATGCATAGAGTGTGCCAACTTTAAATTTACTTAAAAACAATCACTTAACAGAGAAGCCGCCTACGGTTATTCGTCAATTAGCGGATTATCGTTGTATTAGTAACGGAATTCCGTAAAACTGTCCGACATGGACATTGCCGAACGCTACCAATGGTTGTTCCGAAAATCGCCCGCGATGACCGTTTCTCTCGATCAGGACGGTTATTTCCTCGATGCGAGCGATGCCTGGCTGGCGCGGTTCGGCTATGAGCGGGAAGAGATCCTGACCCTGCGGCCCGACGACCTGGCGACCCCGGAGCAGGCGCGCATCATCGCCGACGAATACCGCCCTCTGTTGCGGCGCACCGGGATATTGGACGGGGTTCCAATCAGCATGCTCACGAAGGACGGGCAATTGGTGCATTGTGTTTCCAGCGCGATCGTCGAATTGGGCACAAGCGGGGACTACTTGCGCACGGTTGCCGTGTACACCGAGGCCGAGGAACATGCCGACATTCAAACCTACTTTCGGCGCATCTACCGGGCGACGCCCGCCATGCTGCATGCGGTGGACGCGGAGGGACGCGTGCTTTATGTCAGCGACCGTTGGCTTACGAAACTAGGCTATACCCGGCTCGAGGTGATGGGTAAGCCGATTACCGATTTCATGGCACCCGAAAGCCAGGAGGTCTTGCAACAGGGCCGCCTTCAGGAGCTGATCGCCCGCGGCCTGCTCGACAACGAACCACGCATCATGCAGACCAAGAGCGGACAGAAAATCGAGGTGCTGCTGTCCGCCGTGGTGGAACGCGACCGTAACGGCACCGTTCGGCGGATGCTCGTCGCGGTCAAGGACGTTACCGAACGCAATCAGGCTGAACGCGAACTGCGCAAGGCATTCGAGGAAAACGCGAAGCTACGAGAAGAGTTGGAGCGCGAGCGGGACTACCTGCGCGAAGAAGTACAGATATCGATGAACTTCGGCCGAATCATCGGCGAAAGTGTGGCTTTAAAGAAAATGTTAGCGCGGGTGGCGGCCGTGGCCGAAACGGCCGCCAGTGTGCTCATCGAGGGCGAATCCGGTGTCGGCAAGGAGTTAGTGGCCCACATCGTCCACGCCAGCAGCCCGCGCGCAGCCAAACCATTGGTCAAGGTCAACTGCGCATCCATCCCGCGCGAGCTGTTCGAAAGTGAGTTTTTCGGGCACGTCAAAGGCGCGTTTACCGGTGCCCACCGGGACCGTGTCGGCCGTTTCCAACTCGCCGATGGCGGCACGCTGTTTCTGGACGAGGTTTCCGAAATACCCATCGAGTTGCAGGGCAAGTTGTTGCGGGTGTTACAGGAAAATGAGTTCGAACGGGTGGGCGACGACAAGACAAGCCGCGTCGATGTGCGGGTCATCGCCGCCACGAACCAGGACCTGGAAAAAGCAGTCGCAGCGGGCCGCTTTCGGGAAGATTTGTTCTATCGCCTCAGCGTATTTCCGGTGGACGTTCCGCCGCTGCGCGAGCGGGGGGACGACATCGTTCAGTTGGCAAGCCATTTTCTCGAGCGGGCCTGCAAGGATTTCGGCCACGCTCCGATGCGGTTATCTCGCCAGCAGGTCAAGACGCTGAAGGGCTACGACTGGCCGGGCAACGTCCGCGAACTCAAGAACGTGATTGAACGCGCGGTCATTCTCTCCAAAGGCAAGAGCCTGCGTTTGGATTTGGGCATGGAGGAGCGCCAGCAGGGGCCCGAGAGGGCTGGCAAGGAAGCCGCTGCCGCATCGGTGCTGACTGAGCGGGAGATCAAAGCCCTCATTCGGGCCAATACTATCAAAGCGTTAGAGGAGGCGGATTGGCGCGTCTCCGGGCCCAATGGGGCGGCCCGGTTGCTGGGGGTGAAGCCGACGACGCTTAATGATCGTCTCAAGGCCTACGGTATCAAGAGGCCGCGTATTACCGCGTAGCGTCGCCGCTATTCGAGCCGGATGCCGTGGTAATTGATAATGCGGTTGCTGGGATTGTAGTTGCGCACCCGCGGTGAAAGGCCGTCGAAATGCACCGACTCGAACAGAAACAGCATCGATGGATTGTCGTGATACCGCTGCATGATTTGCTGCAGCAGCGCCAGGCGGCGGTCGCGATCGAACTCTCTTTGCGCGGCTTCGATCGTCGGCATGATTTCCTTGTCGCAATGCCATGGGACAGCTCGCTGACATGAGTGCATCGGGATGGCCCGCATCGCGTCGAGGGTGGGCTTGAAGTCGAATTCCATGCCAAACGCGGCCCCGTCGAAGCCGCCGCCGACCGCCTTGGCGATGAGTTGCGCGATCGGGATTGAGCGCACCTCCATTTTAACGCCGACGTTAGCCAGCTGCTGGGCTAGGTACCCGTAGGTCGCCGCCGCCGAAGTGCTGCCGCTAAGTACCACCTCTGCCACGAATGAGAAGCCATTTTCGTAGCCCGCTTCTTTGAGCAGCGCCCTGGCCCTGGTCGGGTTGAATTCATAAGGTTCGATGTCGGGGTTGTAGCCGTGGGCATAGTGCGGCGCCGGCTGCCCCGCGATGCGAGTGTGTCCGCCCATGAGCACGTCGACGATGGGGCGCTTGTCCACAGCATAGTTGAGTGCCTGGCGGACTCTTGGGTCGGCGATCGGGGTGTCTTTCACCGTGACGAACGACATTCCCACCACGCCGCTACCCGGGCCGACATAAGCTACGGCGCCGGAACTCTCCAGTACGGGAATATCGTCTGCGGTGAGCGCGATGGCGATGTCCAACCCGCCCGATTGCACGCCCTGAGCGCGGGCCGCCGGGTCCAGAATTTCCAGGATCTCAAGCCGATCCACGAGCGGCGGCCGCCAAGCGTCGCGGTTGGCCACGAGGCTGACTTTCGCAGCCGACCACTTCTGCACGCGGAACGCGCCGGTGCCGACGGGTGCGCGGGCGAATGCCGCCGGCCCCAACTCCTGCCAAGCCTTCGGGGCCACGATCCGCATTGCGGCGAGCATGGCGGGCAGAATAAGCGTCGGTTCGTGTGTATAGACTTCCACCTCGAGGTCATGGATTGCCTTGGCGCCGCGCAGCGCCCGCAGCTCGCGAGCCATGGAGTCGCCGGTGGCTTTCGGCGAGGTTAGGTAATCGATGACGCCGATCACGGCACGGGCGTCAAACGGTTCGCCATTAGAGAACTTTACGCCGGGCCGGAGTTTAAAACGCCACGTCAATGGATCGATAGAGCGCCATTCCGTCGCCAACGCCGGCAGTACGTTGGCTTTGCCGTCGACCTCGGTGAGGGCGTCGAAAATAGCTGACCAGGTGTAGCTCTCGGAAATGCTCGTAGAACTGTAAGGGTTACCGAGCGCCTTGGGGATCCCGTAAACGCCGACCGTCAGAACCTGTTCGGCAAGTGCCACCGGCTGCTGCGCCAAACCAAGCGCTGCCAACAGCAGCAGCAGCTTCGACCATTGCCAGAGAAATGCGCGGATCATGGTATTAGCATAGTCGCTAAACGGACCATCTTGAAAGCCTCACCGGGCGTGGCAAGCGTGCATCCGGTAGACTCGCCGAAACCCGCAAGAGCCAGCCGATGCAAGAGGAAGCCGAGGAACCTAGCCTGCGCTATGCCTGGTATGTCATCGGCGTGCTGTTTCTGGCCTATACGTTTTCGTATATCGATCGTCAGATATTGGCTCTGTTGGTCAAGCCCGTGCGTGCCGACCTCGGCCTGTCAGACACGCAATTCAGTCTGCTCGTCGGACTCGCTTTCGGGATTTTTTACACGTTGATGGGGTTGCCGCTGGGCCGCTTGGCTGATCGTAGCAATCGGCGCAACATCATGGCCGCGGGCGTCGCCGTTTGGAGCCTCATGACGGCGCTGTGCGGGGTGACGCGCAACTTCTGGCAACTATTCTTGGCGCGGATTGGGGTGGGCGTGGGCGAAGCGGCACTGTCCCCCGCGGCCTACTCGCTAATTGCGGACTATTTCCCGGCCAATAAGTTGGGCCGAGCGTTGGCGACCTATTCCACTGGCGTTTACGCCGGTGCCGGGCTGGCCTATATCGTCGGCGGGTTGGTGATTTCCGCCCTGGCCGACACGCCCAACCTGGACTTGCCGGTCGTCGGCAGCACGCGTTCCTGGCAGGTCGTTTTCTTCGTGGTAGGCCTCCCCGGGTTGCTGGTGGCTTTGCTGATCTTCAGCATCAAGGAACCGCAGCGTAAGAACATGGGTGGGATCACGCAAACCACGGTGGGAATCAGGCAGCTCATTACGTTCGTCGTCCAAAGACGCGGTATTTTCCTTGCCCATTTTGTCGGCTTCGCATTACTGGCGCTCATTTTTAATGCCGTTGCCGTTTGGATGCCGGCCCACTTCATGCGTAACTTCGATTACGATGCCGGCCAGTTCGGTATTCATTTCGGGACCATTATCGCCGTGTTCGGCAGTGCCGGCATTGTTTGCGGGGGTTGGTTCGGAGATTGGTTAGCGACGAGGGGTTATCAAGACGCCCCAATGCGGGCAGCAACGCTTGGGGTCACGGCAATCATCCCTTTCGTCATCTTGGCGCCGCTGGCCACTAACTTGAGCGTCGCGATGGCGTTGCTGTGCCCCCTGATATTCTTTTCGAGCTTTCCTTACGGCGTCGCGGCTGCTGCATTGCAATTAGTGACGCCTAATCGCATGCGCGGACAAATCTCCGCGTTGTACTTATTCGTCGTCAATCTAGCCGGCGTTGCCACGGCGCCAACGATTACGGCCCTGGTGACGGACTATGTATTCAAGGATGATCTCAAGGTCGGCTATTCCTTGGCACTGGTGACGGGAATCGCGGCCCCCTTGTCGGCGCTCATCTTGTGGCGTGCATGGAAGCCGTTTCGGGAGGCTTACGAGAAAATCCTGGCGGCGGATTAGCAAGGGTCCGACAGCCTCTCGTCCAGCAAGAATTGTTCGGCCACGGCGCTACTATCGGTCGAAGGCGACGAAACGTTTAATGTTGATTTGTCGATGGTTCAGGGTAATGCTGTCTTGAGCGCAACGAATACGGTGGCTATTACTGTGGTAGACGACGACCGAGCCAATCCGCCACCGCCCGGTCCTCCACCGCCCGCCGGCGGGGGCGGGGCGTTGAGCCGGATGCTATGCCTGCCATGCTTCGCGTGCTTGCGCCGCCGGTGAGCCAGCGCCAACCCCTCAAGGTTTTTTTCATTTGCTGGGTAGCCTATGCAACCAGCCAAATGGATTTGGCGCTATTTGGGTATGCGTTACCCCTAATTCTCGAGGAGTGGAACCTCGACCGCGGTGATTTACGGTGGATTTTGTTCTGCTCCTTTGCCGGCGGCGGCGTAGTGCTTGTGTGGCTAGGGACGCTGACGGACCGCTTGGGGCGAAAGCGGATGTTGGTGGGTTCCATCCTCGCGTCCTCCGGCTTCGTCGCGGGCCATAGCTTGGTCGCGGGACCGATAGGCCTCGCTGCCCTGCGGGGTGCCGCGATCGCCACGGGCGGCCTCACCTATCCTGTCAGCGGCGCTATGGTTACGGAAGTCGCGCCGGCGCGTTGGCGCGGCATTTACGCGGGACTATTACAAACGGGGTACCCTGCCGGGTGGTTTTTGGCGGCGATGTTTGCCGCACCCTTGCTGACCATCCTCGGCTGGCGCTTGTTGTTTCTTGTGGGGTTGCTTTCTATTCCCTATGCCTGGGTAGTGCATCGAACGTTGCGGGAATCCCAACGCTTTAACACGCAAGATGCCGAACATCGCTCGCTCGGCAGCCGTGACCGTATCTCGATGTTGTTACGCCCGCCGTATCGGAGTCGAACGGTCACGCTGTTCTGCGCGCAATTCTTGTTTGTTGTGGCTTACGGCGGAACGGCTTTGTTGTTCCCTTTGTACTTTACCGAAGAGCGCGGTTTCTCCATCGGGTCATCGGCCACGCTAGTGGGCTTCGGTAACGCCATCGCGATCATCGGCTACCTTGGCGCTGCTTTGGTCGGCGAATTCGTGCTGAGCCGGCGCAATACTGTCGTCGTGTGGACCCTGGCCGGTGCCCTGGGCTTTCTATGGCTAGTGTGGGGAACGCAAGGTTATGGCGATAGCCTGCTTGCCTTCGGTGTCATGTCGATTTTCTTTTATGGCGCGGCGGCCGTGAAGTTCGCATTCGTCGCCGAGGTTTTCCCCACCGAACTGCGCGCAACAGGTCTCGCTTTGGCGAGTTCTTTGGCCGTGACCTTGGGTACGGCGATCGGTCCGGTATTGGTGCTAACGGCGGTGGATCGGTGGGGTTGGGACATCGCGTTTTCCATGTTTGGTGCCATACCGTTGTTTCTTGCCGGTATTTTTTATCTGTTTTTGACTCCCGTGCCGTCGGGCATCGAAGTCGAAGAGGTGCAGCTACACTTGGCGCGCGAAGCGCGAGGGGATGTGTCATGAAAGGTTATCGGGTACAGGAATTCGGTGATGCCGGGGCAATGGTCTGGGAGGAACTCGGCGACTTGGCGCCCGGTCCCGGGCAAGTCCTGGTTAGGGTTCACGCTTCAGGCATCAACTTCGCGGAAACGCGGATGCGCCGAGGCACCTATTCGGGTCAAGAACTGCCCTTCGTGATGGGCATGGAGAGCGCGGGTGAAGTACTCGAGGTGGGCAGCGGCGTAACGGAGTTTGCGGTCGGAGACCGGGTCTTCGGGCGAGCCCGCGGCAGCCACGCGGAAGCGGTATTGTTCGAGGCCGAGCACCTGATGCCTCTCCCCGAACGGTTGGACTTCGTCGCGGCCGCTGCCATCCCGGTGGGCTGGCTAACCGCTTGGCATGCCCTCGTGACGGTGGCACGTACCCGGCCTGGCCAGCGGGTGTTGATCGAAGCGGTTGCCAGTTCCGTGGGCAGTGCGGCCCTGCAGATCGCGCAATGGCAAGGCGCATGGGTAGCGGGTACGGCGAGCCGAGACCCTAAACTAGAACGCGCGAAGCAAGCCGGCGCCGATGCCGTCTACAACTACAAAACCGGCGACCTGCGCCAACGGGTGGGCGAGGATACCGGCGGCGCCGGCATCGACATCGGCCTCATGACGATCGGCGAAGAAACGGCCGCGGCCCTGTTCGATTGCATGGGCCAGGAAGGACAGGTGATCATGTACGGCAGCACCAGCGGCAAGAAAGTAACCTTTGACCTAAACATTGGGAGCCGCAACCTCCAACTGAAGAGCATGAGCATTTCTACGAGCCCGCGTTTTCTGCCGGAAACCATGCGAACTTTCCGTGAGCAGGCGTTGCCGTTATTCGCCACTGGCGCATTCAAACCCGTCATTGATACCGTACTACCCATGTCAGAGCTGGCTAAGGCGCACGCCATGGTCAATGATCGGGATCACTTCGGCAAAATTATCATGTCCAACGACGAGGTTGCATGAAAACACTTCACGCCGTTGGGTTAAGTTTGCTGTTTGCCGCCAGCGTGGGCCACGCGGGGGACAAGCTGTCGCTTAGCGACGTTTTTGAGCTCGAATGGGCCAGCGATCCCCAGATTTCTCCCGACGGCGCCAGCATCGTCTACGTGCGCAACGCCATGGACAAGATGAGTGACGTGCGGCGCGGTGGTTTATGGATGATTGACGTGCGCAGCGGCGAGCAGCGGCCGATCACGCCCACTGACGGTCGGTACCGCTCGCCGCGGTATTCGCCCGACGGTAACAAATTGGCCTACATCGGCACTGAGGGTGGCGCGGCACAGATTTTCGTCCGCTGGCTAGACACCGGCCAAGTCGCCCAGGTGACGCGGCTGCAGCAGGCACCCAGCAGTATCGCTTGGTCCAACGATGGCAGCCAGATTGCCTTTCTCAAATTTGTAAAACTCACCAAGGAACCCATGGTGAAGCTACCCGCCAAGCCGCAGGGCGCCAAGTGGGCGCCCGCTGCCCAAGTGATTGACCGGTTGCTTTATCGCGAGGATGGGCGGGGTTATCTGCCCTATGGTTTCACCCATGTCTTTGTCGTCCCGGCCGAAGGCGGGACAGCGCGCCAGCTGACCCAGGGCCCCCATCACTACTACCCGGGGTTGGCGTGGGCGGCCGACGATCAATCTATTTTCGTCGTCGGCAATCGTAGGGCCGATTGGGATCGCGAGCCGCTCAATACCGACATCTACCGGGTACCCTTGGAAGGCGGCGAAGTAACGGTGGTCACCGACCGTGATGGCCCAGACCAGGCACCGGTGGCCTCCGCCGACGGTCGCTGGCTCGCCTACGCGGGGTTTGACGACCGAGTTTTGGGATACCAAAACATGGGACTGTATATCCATGACTTGCGTAATGGGCGGTCGCGGCGGGTCGACACGGGCCTTGATCGCAGTGTGAGCCCCATCGCCTGGGCGAGCCGGGGGCGCTTATTCGTACGCTACGACGATCGGGGCCAAACCCATATCGCTCGCGTCGACCGCAACGGGAAAGTGACGAATCTGGCCAACGATCTCGGCGGCGAATCCATCGGCAGGCCCTACCCGGCGGGTTCGTTCAGTGCCTCGGATGCCGGCGTGCTGGCGTATGTGCAAACGGCGCCGCAGCAGCCAGCGGAGGTTGCCCTGCTGCGGCCCGGGGGGGCGCCGCGCAGATTGACCGACCTGAATGACGATCTATTAGGCCAGCGGGAGCTAGGCGAGGTGGAGGGGATTCGATGGCGTTCCTCCGCCGCGGACGGACTCGAAATCGACGGCTGGCTGGTCAAACCCCCCGGCTATGAACCCGGCCGGGCGTATCCGCTGATATTGGAAATCCATGGTGGGCCCTTCGCCAACTACGGCCCGCGATTCTCGATGGAGGCTCAGCTGTATGCTGCTGCCGGCTACCTCGTGTTGTTCGCCAACCCCCGGGGGAGCACCAGTTATGGCGAGGCGTTCGCCAACCTCATTCACCACAATTACCCTGGGGAAGACTTCGATGATTTGATGGCGGGCGTGGACTACCTGGTTGACCAGAGCATGGCCGATCCCGAGCGCTTGTACGTGACGGGCGGTAGTGGCGGGGGCGTCCTCGCCGCTTGGATTATCGGTAAGACCCGGCGTTTCCAAGCCGCCGTCGTCGCGAAGCCGGTGATTAATTGGATCAGCTTCACGCTCACCGCGGATGCTTACACCTATTTTTATCGCTATTGGTTCCCCGATACGCCCTGGAACATCCCCGAGACTTATTTTGCCCGCTCGCCGTTGTCCCTCGTGGGCCAGGTGGAGACGCCGACGATGATCCTCACCGGTGAAGCCGACTACCGGACCCCGATCTCGGAATCTGAGCAGTATTACCAGGCCCTGAAGCTACGGGACATTGAGACCGTGCTCGTGCGGGTACCCGGGGCGTCCCACGGGATCGTCGCGCGACCCAGTCAAATGATCTCCAAGGTGGCGCACGTGTTGGCTTGGTTTGAGCGCCATAAGGGGGCAGGCATTGAGCGATAATACTTGCAGACACTTTCCAT
>JAHEKG010000111.1 GCA_024638475.1 Rhodospirillales bacterium
TGGGGACACTGCTGCTGGTGCGGGACCTGGCCAGCCAGGCTGCTGCGCCGCGCTTTGCCCCGCTGGAGATGGCAGCTGGCGAGGCAAGCCTTTCTCCGGCCAGCCGTGAGTACCTGTCAAAAATCGGCGATCTGTTAACCCAGCGCCCCCGCCTGCAATTAAACCTGTGTGGCATTGCCACTGAAGTGGATCGCGAAACATTAACGATAATAGCGCTGGCCGCGTTGGCACCAGGCACTGAAGTGCCGGCAGTCGACACGCAGGCCGATCCTTCCTCGGAACAAGCACCTGCAGAACCGATGCCACCACCAGTAAGCGACGCAGAATTGTTACAGCTGGCTGCGCGGCGCACAACGGTTGCGATCGAGTACCTGACAAAGGAGGCCATGATTGCGCCCGATCGATTATTTTCCTGCCGGGAGACAATCGATGAGGCAGGGGATGCTGCGCCGCGCGTTCGCATAGAGTTCTAGACCTTCGGCCTCCGATCGTTCCCCGAGTACCCTCGTTATTTGTCGTTGCATCCAGCTTGGCGAATAGGCCCGCTGCACGGCCATCACAGTCTTCTCTGAGAACCATATATTCAGCCAAGGAATCTTTGAGAAGAAGCGCATATGACTACCATACGGTGCATATGAAGGAGGCCCAAAAGTGATTAGCATTTTGCCGTCATGATTTAACAGAGATAACATCTCTCTCCATTAGGGCCCCAAACCCTTTGAGTCATTCTAGCTAATCGGCTACTCTCGATTGTGAGCCAATCCAAACGATAGGCTGCAGAGCGATCTAGACCATATGCTAGTGAGCACTGGAGTACAGCTAACTAATCTAGTATTCGTCCCCACCTGCGAAATGGTCCCCTTCACCAGCAAGTAGCCGGCTAAACCGGTTGCCGCCAATACGATTGATATTAGGACGTTTCGTGCTCTAGGCATCTATCAGCCTTTCTGGTGCTAGGGCATTGGCCAAAGTCGACTGTCAGTCGGAGCGGGGCCAACTTAGCAGATTTGGGTTCCAGCGGCGCAAGGTAACAATTCTACAAGAATCGCGTTCTAAGAATGTTGGCTCCCGGCCGTTAGCTGCCTGTAATTTTGTTGATTTTGTGTTGGTAGCGGGGGCAGGAATTTCGCCTGCGACGGAAGCAGGTTCAGCCGAGGCTGCCCCGGCGCGTAGCGTAGGCTAATAGGCGCCGAGACCAACTGCGCGGCGAAACCAAGGCAAATCCTGCCGCGGCTACCTGCACAAAGGGCCGGTTCTCGAGAAGGGCCGGCCTTATTGGTTTTGGCCATGAGTAGGTAATTGAGGCTGTGGAAACTACGGAGCCACATGTGCAGTGTAATGATGCATGCTCTACTTAACACACCAGATGGAGATATCATGAACACAAAAGTGGCCGAACTCATGAGTAAAGCAGTTGTGACTGCGGAGCCGCACCACAGCGTTGAGCACGTCCGTAAACTCCTGGATCGTAACGCCATTAGCTCGGTGCCTGTCGTCGATAGTGAAGGCCGACCGGTTGGCATCGTCTCGGTCACCGATCTCGCGTACGACCTCAAAGCTGGTTCAGCAATCAGCACAATCATGACGAAGAAAGTATACGTCGTGCCTAAGTACGAGGACACGAGCATCGCAGCGCGCGTCATGCGCAATCACAAGATTCATCACGTGGTAGTTACGCATGAGAAAGAAGTGGTCGGCATTCTCAGCGCATTCGACCTGCTAAAGCTCGTCGAGGATCATCGCTATGTTGCAAAGAATCCCCCACCGACGTCTCGGCGTAAAAGCACAAAACGACACTAATTGCCCAGCAACTTGTTCCCTTCGACGAGGCTCATATGCCCGGGATCGGCGCGATTGCGGACTTGAATGTCTTTGTTTTCATCGAAAAGGCACACCAACAGCATTGAGCGTCTCGAAAATATGCTCCAAATCACAGGACGTGTTCCCAATCTGGCGGATAATGGCCAAATCGACAGTGGTGTCGCCAATGATTGCCGTGCGAGTTCGTTTGTGAGAGACATTGAAATTAACCGGATTATGACGACAGATCCGACAGTGGTCGAATTAAGCGATCCTATATCCGTAGCGAAACAATTGTTCGCGTCGGGTGATATCCACCATTTGCCAGTTGTTGAAAATGGCCTGCTTGTGGGTATTGTTTCTTCGTCGGATTTACTTAAGTTTCACTTGCTAGATTGCGACCCAGCGGTCCTATCGTCTACAACGGTTCGCCAAATAATGGAAGCAGATCCGGTTGTGCTGCAATCAGGTGCAAGTCTTCGCGATGCCGCCACCACGTTGTCAATTGGCGGATATCATGCTTTGCCGGTAGTCGAACACAACCGTGCACTGGTTGGCATCGTGACAACCGTCGACCTTGTGACACATCTTCTTCAACAGATACCTCGTGGCGACGGAAGCATTCATGAAAATGTGAATTCGGGTGCGACCACTATCAGCGACAGCGAATTATCCCGCGCAGTGCGACGGGCGGAACAGTCCAAGAGTCAGGGCGGCGATCCAGACGGGTTGTCGAGAGTGCTTCTGCATTTGCGTGCGCAACGCAGCCGAGCATTACTTGCGGAGCGGACACGGTGAGTATGAGCACAGCGTGCTCGTAAAGGTCCTCGCAGAACTGCAAATGCAATGATCTCTGATCTTGGCCATGAGCTATAGCTCCCGCTACCAAACAAAAGAAAAGGCAACCAACGGCTGCTTTTTTTGTTGATCCGGGAGCCTCAAAGATCCCCCGCTGGACAGGATGTCCAAGTGTGGCAGAGCACAGAAATATGCGAGAGCGACCCACGGCCACGAAAACCAGTCGACGCAACACATTGGTGTTATTCGAAATAATGCCAGAATGACCCGATTTTGCCTTCTGGCACAATTACGGGCCAAGGTGTTATACTCCCGCCAGCTTGAAAGTACGTCTGATATTTATGCACAACCATTTCGAAGTTCCTTCTGTAATACCTCGTCCTGTTTTTCATAAGTAATAGCACCACTTCCAGCGATATGGCCTTCACCAGAAGGCTCCCATTACTCTTGAATAAATAGGATTATCACTATGTCTACTACTGGAACCGTTAAATGGTTTAATGATGCCAAAGGCTTTGGCTTTATCGAGCAAGAATCTGGCCCCGACGTGTTTGCCCACTTCAGCGCTATTACAGGCGATGGGCACAGATCGCTGACTGAGGGCCAAAAGGTCGAGTTCACCCTTACTCAGGGCGAAAAAGGTCCCCAGGCATCGAATATCGTACCGGTTTAATTAACGCGATTCGGCCCGCACTGCAGTCATTGCGGGCCGCCTGAAACTCCTTGGGAGTTAAGGCCCGAAAGGGCAGGACCTATGGGTCTTGCCCTTTTTGTTGGCCGGTCAGTCAACTTCCCGGCTAGCGGTACGCGTGCTCCTACAGGCTGCAACGTTGAATACTCGCTGTTAAATCAATACGTTTGCCGCACGGGGCCTTCTGGCTCGTGCTGCCTCCTCGCTGGTAAAGACTAGTGACCGACGGCTTGAAATCGCGACCCGAAGCGGACATTTCCAAGCACCGAAGCCCAACTAGTTCTATAGTGGACACGAATGACGAAAGAATCCTCAGAAATGCGACCAACCTACGAAATGGTATCTGTTCGGCGAGCAGAGCCTCCGCCCGGCATGGAAGGCTCCGACTGGAATCGCTATGTGATTGCGTTTAGAGGCAGCAACTGCATTCAGGGCTGCCGGCAAGGGCACCTGAGCGCTGTGACCGGGGCGGTGGAGGAGATTGTTGCCCAGTTGAACGAACGGTACAGAGGCAAACGCGGTCGTGTCCATCTGGTACCGACACCGAAGAAAAAACCCACAACCCAGAAACCCTAGTCCATTCGCCTGCCATACGGCTTGGCAGGGTCTTCCAACGTCGGTACGCTTTACAACGCCGAGTCCAATGTCACATAACCTGGCGGTTTTTCAGTGGCTTGGGGCCTTGGACCGTAATTTGCATGCCTCCGTATATGGTTCGCTTGCTCGTCAGCACGACGCTAATGCTACTCACCTTCATTGAGGCCAGTTCAGAGGCGCCCGATGTGGGCAATCTAATACTGCTGGGCGCTGGACTGCTTGCGCTAGCGATTACCGGGCGACGGGCACCTGGCACATAGTCTCAATCCCTTACTGTGCCGACCTTTCGCCGCTGCCAGCCGAGAACTACCGCCTAAGTGATAAACTTCTGATGGCTACGAGAAGGCGTTCGATTACGCATACGCTAATGTGCTTGTGTTCTAGGCAGGGAGAGCAACCTATGCTGCGCTGTTTCCTGAGTCCTATCCCATATCTTAGTGTAGTGCTGTTTCTAGGGGCCACCATGTTGGCTTCAGCCGAAGAGAACGCGCTGATTATCGGCGGCGCGGGTCATTCTGGTTCGGCGATCGCGAAGCTGCTTGTCGACCGCGGATACCAGGTAACCGCCTTTGTTCGGTCCAGCACCGACCGCTCCCGTCTCGAAGGCCTGCCGGTGGATTACGTGGTCGGCGATGCCATGAGTGCCGACGAAGTCGCGGCCGCCCTCAAGGGCCGGCATTTCGATCGAATGGTCGAGGCGGTGCAAGTGTTTCCAGGCACCGAGGCGAGCTATTCGCGGATGTACCGAAACTTCGTCCCCCATGCTCAACGTATGAAGGTCAAGCAGTTCGTCAGCATTGGGGGTGGCTGCGGCGACAATCCAAGGGAAGACTGCCCACTGAGCCCACCGCTTTACGTACTGTCCCAAGACATGTCTCGTTCTGAACACATCCTGCGTGACTCCGGCGTGCCTTATACGATTATCCGCGTCGGTGCGCTGATTCCCTCTAACCCCTTTCATCCCGATGCCGATAAGGTTAGCGGTACTTCTTATCTTTCCACCGACTTGACGAAGTTCGGGGGCGTCCTGCGCGTCGACCTCAACGAACAGGTCGCGGCCTGTATCGGCAGCGAACGATGTCTCAACAAGACCTTCATCATCGATGACCCCACGATCAAGCCGCAACTCGACCATTGGCTATGCAAGCGAGCCAACGAAGGCCCCGTGGTGTCCGGAGATAACCCCCTGTGCGGCGAAATGCCGCGGGTCACCGAAGCGCAGCTGAGGAATAAACCATGACGATGCTGACACGTCGCAGCGTGATTGCGGCTGCCGCCGCGGCCCCGGCGGCAGCCGCCGTCTCGGCCCCGGCGGCAACGCCCCCGCAATTGGAATTCCGTTCCCCAGAGGCTCACGTGCGCGCCTTCATCAAGCTGCTTGCCAGCTTGGATGCGGCGACCGTTTTTCACATGTACAAAGGCACGCTGGAGGCATTGCTTCCGGGCCGGGCGCCCGTCAGGCTGGTTGACAGTACCACCATCATCCGCCGCCAGGTCGAAGTGCGCCCCGCAGGCCATCACATCAGCATCTGGGAAGCCACCGTTTACCACCGACCGGGCGCGCCGCAGCCCCTCGACGCTTTTGAAAATCCCCTTAATGGGCGAACGGTCAGGCCGTTTCACCAGCGGGAAGGCCGCGGCCAGTCGCTTTGGACAGATACCGGCCCGCAGTTTCTGCGTAGCGACGGGCAATGGGCCTCTAGTACCCCTACCGGCACCCCATTCGCCCTCGAATGGACGCAAGCCGGCGAGCGCATCTGGACGTCGCGCTACCGGTCCGGGGTATACCTCAAGCACCCCCTCGACCCGGTCAACTGGCCTTTAGAATACGCTGGCCCCGATCTGCTGTACTCGGAGAAGACGACGAGCAACGGATTGGCAACAGAACTTGCGGATCCTTCCCTTGCCAGCGCGTCGGCTACCTACTCGCTTAGCCAAGCGATGATCTGGTGGCCTTGGTTGCTGATGGGCCAGCAAGCGGGCTACCTGATGTGGAATACCAATGGCATCAAGCTGCCCGGCCCGGACGCCATCGCCGCCGCAGACCGAAAGCTGATCGAGCAAGTTCATCCAACAATTTTCGGACCTGATGCGCCCTGGGATGGACGCGTCAATCTGTGGACGGACTACCCGAAAATGCGATCGCCGGAGAAAATATGACAGATGCCTGCAGTGCGAATGCGTTTCGGAACCGTAGGAAATAGCGGCCTCGGTAACGGTAGACAAAGAAACCGTGGCGGTCCTGGACTGAATTTATCTCGTGTCGACACTGCGTGTGGCGTTGTGCAGCTCGCCAAGCCGTTGCCGCTCTGCATCCAAGCGCCCATCGCCTAGCCGGACATAACGGAACACCGAGCAGCCTTTGAGCTCACCGAGTCGTGTGTTAGGCCGCGGTGGTGCTAACGGCCGGTTGTAATAATCCGCCTCAAGGTGGGTATATAGAATGCCGAGATTGGTGATCAACAGCGTGCGCGCACTGGTAAGGGTCCAGTACGTCACATAGCGAGGTACGCCCGTGTCGGGATCGCGTAGATGGCGCACGATCGTGGCCTCGTCCACCAGTTGATAGACCTCGTTGGCATTGGGTGTCCAGCGCCCTTGATCGATGCTTCCCGCTTGGCTCGTGATTAGCTCAATGCCCTGGTCCGCCGGCAGGTCGCTGCCGCCGACGTTGCGCGCCAGCTCCGTTCCCGGAGGATAAAACTTATACTCGGTGTGTTCTAGTCGGCCGGCGCTGAGCGTCATCTCTACCACCGAGTGATAGTTTTGGATAATCGGCCGCATTGCACCGTCCAGGTAGCTGAGTTCGCCCAACCAGGTCCCGGCCAGTTGCGGCCAGAAACGCGCGGCCGACTCAGCTTTCGATTGTGGCGCTGCAGCCGGCCCGCTCAAGGCGCCGGCAAGACCGGCCAACAGCAGCTGTCTGCGCCGCGGATGGTAAGTACTCATAAGTGCCTCCCGGTGGGTTACCAGTTTCGCTTGTCCGCGAAGTGCCGTGATGCGTCCGCGGAATCTGTGGGCACGTAGGTCGCCTGCAAGTTTGGGCCGTGACGTGGCACATACTGTTGATATACCGGCGCCAGCATCTCAATCGGAACACCGGGTGGCAGTGTGCGCGAGCGGCGGAAATCGGCAATCGGGATCCGGGTCGACACGAACTCCTCGTGTGCCGACTTGGCGCGCGCCGCGATCGCTCCCCTTGGCGAGAAGATAGCCGTGTCCCCCGAACCCGCGAACTCTGGAAACCCTGCCTGCTCCGGAGAGATGGATGGGTTGCAGACGACACTCCACAGCCCATTGTGCCGCGAGATGACCTGAGCCTCTTCGACGCTATAACCCCCTGACGACGAACTCAACCGAACTTCGAGACCTTTCATGGCGTGTGCGCGCATCACGTCTGGCTGGCCAGGTGTAATCGAGCACGACAGGTTGCCGATATCCGTGCGCGCAATCGGCAACACGGCATCCTCGCCATACATCTCGCGGTATTGATCGAGCACGTCGTAGATCGACGTTGTAAAAATGTCCCAGCCGGGAAGGAACCCACGACCATTGTTGGTCTTCCAATGATTCGCAACGACGCTGCCATCGGGGCCGATCAATACGCCGTTCAGCAGCAGATGGCCGGGCCAGTCGCGGTCCCTCGCATAAGTGCCGAAGGTGATATAGCAGCCGTATTGTTTCGCCTTCTTGCCCAGCGCCTCAGTTTCCGGCCCGGGTACTTCGATGGCGACGCGCAGCGCTTCTTCTCGCGTCCATGGATTCCAGCCCATGATCGGCTGCTCGTGGAAACAGACAAGATCCTGCGGGCCCGGAAAGCCATTCGCCATGTCGATCAGCTCGAGCATATGGTCGAGGTTCGCTTTCATCTCGCGCGCGGGCGCCTTAGTATCGCGAACCGCGCGTATGATCGACTGCACGGCGGTTACGCGCAGCGCATCCTTGCGCAGCGGCACGCGTTCGTAGTTGCCGTCGGCGGCGACGCTGACAGCGCCTGCGCGACTCCCCCCCGACGCTTGCGCCATCGCCGCTCCGTTACCCAATGCCGCGGCCACCGCGCCGACTGAGCCGGCAGCCAATAGCTGTCGGCGCCTTAACGATTCTGGAGATTCGTTATCGGTAAACTCGTCGGTCATGTTTTTCTCCGGTAATCACTCGCGTTGGATGGCTTTCAGCACCGTATTGACTAGATACGCATGATCCCAGTCGTCGACGTAATCGCCATCTCGATAGATCAAAAGTCCATGGGACGGGACCATGAAATTGGCCTTGAACCCTCCGCCTTCCATAATACTAACGTCTTCTGCAAGAAACGGTTCAGCTTGTGGTATGGCGCCCGGCTTGCCCTCGAAATAGGTGCGCAATGGCACATACGGACTGCCTAGCCATAGTCCCAGCCCGAAATTAGCGTTGCGTTCAGACGGCGTCATCATGATGTCGACCCACCCCTTGGGTAGCACCTGCTTGCCTTCCCATTGGCCTTTTTGCAGGATCAATAGCCCCAACCGTGCCCAGGACCGCGGCGTCGCTCGCATACAACACATCACGCGCGCGGTGCCGCCAGGGCGATCGAGTTGAAAGGTCGCATCTTCCGCGCCAATGTGTTTCCACACGCGCTCGGAAAGGAGTGACTGAATTGGCGTGTCCATGGCGCGTTCAATCACAAGCGCTAATAACTGCATATTTTCTTGCGCTACTTCGAACCGAGTCCCCGGCGGCACCGCGGCAGGATAGTTCATCGCGGCTCTGACAACGTCGCCGCAGTATGCAAGGCACAAGTCCTTGTTGCCGTAAATTTGCGATAGCCCTAATTGAGGCGCTACTTCGAGCCCAGATGCATTCTGCGCCAAGTGCCGGACTTTTATTTGTCCGCGCTCTTCATCGCGCCATTCCGTAATGAATTTGCCGATTGGGTCATCCAGTGCCAATTTCCCATCGGCAACGGCAAAGCCGAGCAGCATCGGGGTTACGGAACGTGTGATCGCGCGGCCATTCACGATGACATCCGGCCGAGTATCGTTCCAATATCGCTCTAGTTGTACCTTGCCGTTGCGAATGATGATCAGCGCGTGGGTCTTGTGCGCAGCTGCCCATTCCGCCGCATCCTCCAAGGCATCGGTGGGCACTGTCAGTTCACTGGTTTTCGCTTGTGGCGGAAACTGGCCTGGTTTTCCGGCGATCACCGCCGATGGCCAATAGAAGTAAGGGTCGGGCTCATAGATATCCTTAGGGACCGACGTTATCCGCCAAACGAAAACGGGATCGTTATACATCGGATCCAGTATCGCCTTATCGGGATCCGCAATACCCGGCGGCATGTCCGCGGCAAGCGCGGTGGAGGTTCCCCCGGTGGACATCACTAGAAGAAAAATGCCAACCCAACTTGAGGTAATTCTCATTGCGTTTCCCCCACGTTTGTCCACGATGTTATAAGTTCCCGCGCCTGCGCTAGCGGCTGTGACCGCCGACGAACCCACTGATGGTGGCGGCCAGCCGCGCGCTGTCTAGTGAAAGTTGTTTTGAAGGCGGGCCGGAACGCCTCCCGTTCCTCGAAACTCATATAAGTCACGCCCATCAACATCAAGCTGGCCACCTTTTGCGGATACTCCTGGCTTAACTGAAGCGCGATATTCGCGCCGGTATGGTGGCCAAACAGGTGACAGCGCTCGATGTCCAACGCCTCAAGACCATTGGCGACCCAGGCGGCGTGGCGGTCACTTAGTGCTCGTACGGTCCATCCATACTCTTTACGGAAACCTAGCCCCGCAGCGCGCCTGCCGGGTCTTTATAGATATCCGGATGGCGCGCTTTGATCAGGTCATGCAGCTTTGCGGGCATGGAACGGAACCCATCAACCTTGCGGCCGAACCCGCGCGAAACGAAATCCCCGGGCCTATCGCCCATACCTAGCCATGGTGGGAAGCTGAGTATGTCGTTGAAGTGCCAGGTGGCCGGTGCGTTCTGTATTTCAGTATTTGCCACGTCACTGACAGAGCCGTGATACGTGCTCCAGTCGTTGACGCGAAATACTGGGCCGGCCTCCGGCGTCTCGGGCTCCATCCGGGTGATGTCATCCACCCGCACCCAAACATCGTCACCCTCGATCACAGCGGGCCCCAGTGGGTGGCTAGAAATGACCTTGTACCCCGGTCGAGACGGCGGCTCTGACTTAGGGCCGCCGATGCGGGTTACGCGTTTCGACGGCCTGGCGGGAAAGTAATTGATGTCGACCGTTTTCCCAGTATAAGGATTGTTGAAGGTTCGCAGGTATTCGCCGGTTTCTAAATCGGTATAAAAGACCATACTGATGGCCGTCGTCTCGTACCCGCCGTTTGCGTCGA
>JAHEKG010000112.1:0-2092 GCA_024638475.1 Rhodospirillales bacterium
CCGGTGGGTGAGCCGGCCTCGCGCAGCGCCTCCTGGATCTCGTCGATGTGGGACTCGTGGGTCACCTCCATCGACACGATCTGGATGCCGTACTTGCCGGCGAGCTCGAACACGAAGGGCGAACCATTCGCCACCGCCCCAGGCGTTGGAGGGCCTATTGAAATCCACGGAAAACGTGGCGGATTGCTCCGGCGTGCGGGCAATCTCCTTGCCTTTCGCATCAAACGAGCCGAAAACCCGATTATGCTGAGCATCCAGAAGTTCCGTGATCTCGGTCTTGTTGTAGTTGTAGGAAAGGCTTGCGCGCCAGGACTCATTCAGCGCATAGATCCCCGCCAGCTCGATGCCCCATATTTCGCTACTGCCGTTACCGTTGTAGTCGATCTGGCCGCCGAGCCGGTCTGAACCCACGATGTAAACGCCATCGCCGTTGCTGTCTGTGCTGGCTAAAAAGCCGCGATAGACCTGATTGTTCCAGTCCAACCAATAGACAGCCCCGTTCACAAAGCCGCGCCCATTGGCCAGGCTGTGCTTGACACCCAGCTCGTAAGACTTGAGGTCCCCCTGTTGGACCGTGTAGCCGATCCCGGTTGCGGCCTGGAAGGCCGGGAACGCGACGGTGGGCTCCATTTGAATGACTTCCGGATTGAAGTCGCCGGGATTGTTACCCTCGGCATAGCTGGCATAAATCGTCGTGTCTTCGTTCCATTTGTAGTCCAGGATGACCCGCGGCAATGTCGCCGTGAATTCGCCTTTTAACGGAACCTCGGCGCCACCGAAGGGTTGTGCCGTGTTGATGGGATCATTGGGATCCAGCGGCATGGCCTCCTGAATCACGGATGATGCGTTCTTAATCGTTTCCTCTTCCCGCCGCAGCTCCAGATTCACGGTAAACTGCTCCGTGATGTCAAAGGCGAGGCTGCCGAAGATCGCCGTATTCTCGACTTCCTTGGCGATGATCGGATTGACACCAAACAGGCCGCGGCCGCCTCTTTGGCTCACCGCTCCAATCGTCGGGTCGAAGCAGAAGGGCCCGGTGGCCGACGGGCAGGGGAAGCCGGCCTGACCGCTCTTGAAGTAGGTGAGGTCGAGATAGTAGACGCCGATCATCCCGCGCAGCCGGTTCTCCTGAGGCGAGGAGAGCCGCAGCTCCTGGGAGAACGACTCATCTTCGTACTGCACATAGGACAAGATTTCATCCGTTATCGTTTCCTTCAAGTCCTGGCTAGACTCGGTGAAGTTACCCGTCACCGAGGTCAGCGTGTAATCGCCGATATCGACATTCACCTCAAGGCTGGTGAGATTGGTGAACCGCTCCAAACCCATTTCCGTCTTGTAGGTCGTGTCCAACGGCGGCGACGTATCGATCGCCAGGCCGCCCGTCACCAGGTCGCGGCTGAGCGTGCCGCAGTAGTAGTTGGCCGTCCCGGTGACGCCGTTGGTGGTAAACGGCCCGCAGTTATTGTTCTCGCCCTTGACAATCCAGCTGGTCCCCAGGCCGTCCCGGTCCTCGGAATACACGTGGCGCAACTTGATGGAAACATTCTCGGTGGGCGTGGCGTACAGCGTCAGGCTAGCCGATGAGGTTTCCTGGGCGCCCAGGCTATCGGCGCCGGGGAATTCGTTATCCCAGGCCCCGTCGTAGCTGTACAACCGGGCGGATGCGCGGAAGGAGAGCTTGTCCTCGACAATCGGGCCCTCGGCGCTGAGCCACAGATCATTCCGGCCGTTATCGCCGACGATCATCTGAACATCGCCGCCCCAATCGTTGCCCGGCGTCTTGGTAATGTAGTTGATCGCACCGCTGAAGGTGGCCCGGCCGAAGAAGGCGCTCTGGGGACCCTTAACGACCTCAACGCGCTCGATGTCGTTCATGGACACCCAAAGGGAGCCGCCCGGAAGGTAAACGCCATCCACGAACGCCGAGGCCAGCTGCTTCTCGCGCTCAAACGACGGTGGGTCCATGCCGCGAAAACGCAGCGATGGATCTCCGCGGTTGCCCAGGTCGTTACTCCGGTGCAGTCCGGGCGTGAATTTCGCGAGGTCTTCGATGTTGGTGATCTGCTGGTCCTTGATCTGCTCGGCACCGAAG
>JAHEKG010000112.1:2102-10160 GCA_024638475.1 Rhodospirillales bacterium
CTCGCCCATTTTTCGGGCCGTGACCGTGATTTCTTCGATTTGGCCGAAGGAGGTCGCGGGTGCCGCAAAACCTAACGAGGCCACGATGAGTGTTGTGAAAATGCGACGGATAGACATATTCTGAACCCCCAATTAGCAAGAACTCGCTGTTGTGTCGTGACTATACCACCACGTATTAAACCATACATGTCCGAGTATCCAGCGGCAGGCAAGCCGCTTCCAATACCCGTTACTGACCAAGCTATGCATGCGGTCTATGGGCAGCGGAGCCGTCATGGCTGCATGGCCGTCGGTTTGAAAACGGCCACGGCCCCGAATTCGCTCACCCTGATGGTAGATACCAGATGGGCGATGTCCACGCCATTTCTTGTATCGACTTCGGCGCGTCATTGTCACACTCCTCCGGCCGCTCGCTCTCGGGCAAAGCGACGCACTGAGCCCAGCTCCAGCGTAACGTGGGCACTTCCACGGCTCGCAGGTAATAGTAAGCAGGCAGGCTGGGATCAAATTCATCGTCTTCGAATACGGCACACAGAGAGGACGCCCCGCTGCCGCCCCAGCGGCCGGTGGCAAGATCTAGTTCTCCTTCGGAATGTTCTCGCCCGCCAACATCAACAACTTTATACCGTGACTGCCCCTCCGAATCGATCCACCCTTTGATGATTTGTAGTTTCTGAAGCTGGGCTGCTTCGGGATCCTGGACGGCGGTAGCAAAAAGCTTCGGCTTTGCTCCCGGCGGTCTGGCGCTCAGATCCCCGCCCATGGGCGTTCCCATTTGATAGCCGTACTCTGGCCGGTTAGGCACTTCGCAGGCGCCCGCGGCGATCTCCCAGCCACCGAACAGCCTGGGACGGATGCGCGTACCCGTTGTGCCAAAAACCTCACGGCGTTTCAATGCCTCAAAAAGGGCATCGCGGGAGTTCTCAACGGCCCAGATCCCGGCCAGGCCGCCCGGGTTGGCGTCCAGGCT
Source organism: Rhodospirillales bacterium (assembly GCA_024638475.1). Lineage (GTDB taxonomy): Bacteria > Pseudomonadota > Gammaproteobacteria > Steroidobacterales > JAHEKG01 > JAHEKG01. Next base: position 3,073 of record JAHEKG010000112.1, read on the forward strand.
GCGCGGCGATGTGCGCATGTCTTTGAGCCGCCCCGCCAGGTCGGTTTCCGGTACCAGGTGCCCGTGCCAGTCGCCCTCATCTGTGTGGCCGGACAGGCCGATATGGGTGTCCGTTGAGGCAATCACGCCAATTTTGTACGAGTTCACTCCGATGATCGCCTGATCCTGCATTCCCGTCAGCAGAACACTACGGTAGAAATCGTTCTTGGAAACGCAACCCCGACGCACAAACCCGCGGCGACCCACCTCGCCCTCTTCGCAGAAGTCGACGCTGTAAGTCTGGCCCAGCGCATCGGTTTGCTCGCCGACTACCATGTATTGTTCCACGTTACACAGCTCATCCGGCTCGCCGAGGATGTCCGGAAGACCATTAAAGCACTCTGAATTACCCTTGTGCTGGAACACCTCCATCACGGGTTCCATGGCATTTCTCAAGTTCGCCATGGCTCGCGCCGACTCCGTTGATTCAAAGCCGGCGATGTAGGACGGAAACATGGATCCCGCGCTCAGGTTGGAATTGTGCGGAATGGCCAGAACATCACAGCCCGGGATGCCTTCTAGACACTGCTCTGTAAGCGCCTCCCAAAGCTGATGATCGTATGGGGTTTCCACGTACGAGATGGCCCGTTCCGGCACCCTATCGTTCCGGAAGATGACGTTGCGATGGTAGTTGTTGGCGTTGGGCGTGCCCGTATGCTCGTAGCCAATGAAGGTCGTGAACTCACAGCTTGACGACCGGTCGTAGGCTTCTTCCGCCATCTCCTGCGTGGCCTCCCACAGCGAGATCGAAGCCTCCCAGCAATCGGCGCCGTTCTCACCACAGATATCCGGCCGCTTAGGCTCATGGCTCAGGATCGCCGGAAAGAAAGGCGTCATGCCCCGCCCCCCGCCGTCACGAACCAGGCGGCAGGTCGGATGTTGATAAACGGCGCTCGTTGGATCGGCGCAGAGCTTCAGCTCGCCAAAGAACTCAGAGTGGTCGGTGACCGCGGCAAAGTCCAGGGGCCTGTTCAATGTCATGGTCTGGAGCGCTTCTCCGTCCCCGCCATAGGGTGGCACCTCGATAGGCTCGCCCTTAGCGAAACTATAGGCATCGGCCGGCGTGATCTGGGTACCGAAGGGACGGGCATCATAGGAGAAACCGGTGTGAATATGCAGATCGCCGAAGTAGGCATGGCGGGTGTCACTGCGGTCGGCGCAAGCCTCTCGAGCCTCCGTGTAGTTCACGAGCTGCTCGGCCTCCCGCGTAGGCGGCGTTCCAGCGGGCTCGGGCGGTAGCGTCCGCTCGGAGCAGCCGGCGGTTAGCAAACCAAGCGTTAGGAAAATCCCGATTGCAACCGGTCCCTGCCGCGTTTGGGTCTTTGAGAAGAACGCTATGGTCATGAAGATCCCGCCGTTCGTGGTCCTCGTGGACAGAATACCGTTACCCCAGTAACGCCTTTGCTGGGTTTTCGAGCAGATCAGGATGATGCTTTTCCGTAAGCCTCAGCCACTCCGCCGGCATGTCGGATATGTTGTTCACTTTGCCGCCGATGCCATTGGACATGGTATGCCCCTTAACATCGCCCATCTGCATCCACGGTCGCCAACTAGTCGCGGCGGAATAAGCAAGCGCGGTCCATGCGGAATGTACTTGGGGATCTTGAATCTCCCGCAGCCGTCCCTGCCAAGTTGCCGACTCTCTGTAAAAGACTGCCGACTCTAGCGCACTGGTTGGTGTGACACGACCGTACTCCTCGGTGCGAATCCAAACGGTATCGCCCTCAGTGAATGCCGGACCAACAGATCGCTCGAGGTGCACTGCACCCTGCGGAGCAAAGGGCGCGGCGTTAGCGTCGCCTTCCCCCTCGACCACGCCGGCGTCGCCGCTAGATACCTCCTCTGTCTCGGTACGACTGCCTATCGTGACGACCTTCGGTCCTGACCGATAGAGCGGCACATCTACCACTTTGCCGGTAACCGGCATCGGCAATTGGCGCAACAGCTCGCCGGTATTGCTGTCGAGATAATAGGTGGTCTCAAGGATGGTGACGTCGTAGGTGCCGTCCACCGCAGCCTTAGCCTGGCTGATCGTGCCCGCCAACAAATCCAGAAGGGAGCTGACCTCACCATCGATATAGGCGAACCGCTTGGCCCTGAGCCAACCAAATCTAAGGCGACCATCGGTGCTACTTCGCATTTTCATCAAAGCTCGGACCAGATCTGTCGGACGATTTAGATCCAGGGTCGCGTGCTCCATCTTCGCGGCCCGTGACGACGACTGGGCAGCAAAAGCTGGAACGCTCGCCAGCGCTAAAGCACCGGTATTAAAGCAGCGTCGACTCAGCATGGGACGCGACACGCAACTTTAACCATCACTGTCCGTAGAGACTTCACTATTGTTCCCCGCACCACTGGACTTCGCTCGTGGCGAGCTTGCAGCAAAACAAAACGGGCGGCTGCTGCGCAGCCACCCGCTGTGCTTGTTCGGGCTTACTTACTCCCCAAAGCGAGCCGTGAAGGTGATGCCAAACGTGCGCGGCTCCGGCAACGACAGACTATAGCCCAGCCGGCCGGTGGCAAAACTACCCGTCGTGCGGGTAGAGGCTAGCACTGAGTCATCATCGAGCGCGTTTTCGACCCAGCCAATGATGCTGTAGCGGTCATTGCGCCACCCCCCGCGGATGTTGTGCAGCATCGCGGCTTCCGTTTGGGCCAGGTTGATCACCCAGGTGTAGGTTTCATCCTGATACCAGGCGTCCCACCGAGCAAACCACTCCCCGTCCCCGCCCCATGCGTTGGAGGGCATATTGAAGTCTAAGGCAATCGTCCCGGAATGCTTCGGCGAGCGCGCAACCTCGCGGCCCGATGCGTCACGGGTACCGACGACCCGAAACAGTACACCATCCTCGTACTTTTTGATGTCGGTCTTGTTGTAGTTGTAGGCAAAGCTCGCGCGCCAGTTGTCTGTGAGCGCGTAGCTACCCGAGGTTTCGAAACCTACGATTTCCGTGCTGCCGTTGTCATCATAATCGATCTGCCCGCCAAGTCGGTCGGAGCCCAGAATGAAAACGCCATCGCCGTTGCTGTCAACGTTGGCCAGAAACCCCCGGAAACGCTGGTTGGTCCAGTCCATGAAGTAGACACCGCCGTTGATTACGCCTTTGCCGTTGGCCAGGGTGTGCTTGACACCGAACTCGTACGACTTCAGCTCCGCCTGTTTGACGGAATACCCAATGCCGGTTGCAGCGTTAAAAGCTGGGAATGCAACAGTGGGCTCCATTTGAATGACTTCCGGGTTGAAACCACCCGGGTTGTTGCCCTCGGCATAACTGGCAAATAAGAGCGTGTTCTCGTTCAACTTATAGTCGACGATAACCCGCGGTAAGGTTGCGGTGAACTCGGCTTTCAGCGGTACCTCGGCACCCCCGAACTGTTGCGCTGAGCCGATGGGATCGTTGGGATCGGTGGGCATGGCCTCCTGTATCACCGAGGTGGCGTTCGCCAGCTTTTCCTCTTCCCGCCGCAGCTCCAGACTAACGGTCAAGTCCTCGGTGATGTCAAAGGCCAGACTGCCGAACAACGCCCTGTTCTCGACGTTTTCTTGGATGACTGGGTTGACGCCAAAAAGCCCGCGGCCGCCTCTAGCACTCACGGCACCAATGGTCGGATCAAAGCAAAATGGTCCGGTGCCCGGGCAAGGGAAGCCGCTCATGCCGTTTTTGAAGTAATCCAAGTCTAGATAATAGGCGCCGACCATCCAGCGTACGCGTCCCTCCTGCGGCGACGCCAAACGTAGCTCCTGGGAAAACGAATCGTCTTCCCACTGCAGGAAAACCAATATTTCATCCGTCAGGAGCTCGCGCATGTCTTGCAGGTTCTCGCTGTAAGCACCCGTTACCGAGGTGACCGTGTAGTCGCCGATGTCGACGTTGATCTCCAGGGTATTCATGTTGATGAAGCGCTCTACACCCAATTCCGACTTGTACCGCTTGTCCACTAAGTCGGAGGTGTCGATCGACAGGCCATTCGACACCAGGTCGCGGCTGAGCGTACCGCAGTAGTAATCCGCAGCTCTGGGAACGGTCGGGTCAAACGGACCGCAATTGTTCGCCTCGCCCTTCACGAGGAAGCTGGTGCCATGCCCATCCCGGTCTTCCGAATACACCGAGCGGAATTTAATAGCGACATTCTCGTTGGGTGTGGCATACAGCGTGATACTGGCGGACGAGGTTTCCTGCCCGCCGAGCTCCCCGCCGCCTGCGAAGTTATTCTCCCAGGCTCCGTCGTAGCTGTAGAGCCGGCCAGAGGCGCGGAACGAGAGCTTGTCTTCGATAATTGGGCCTTCTGCGCTGAGCCATAGATCGTTCCGGCCGCTATCGCCGACGATCAGCTGTGCGTCGCCGCCCCAATCATTGCCCGGCGTCTTGGTAATGAAGTTTAGCGCGCCGCCAAAGGTAGCCCGGCCGAAGAACGCGCTCTGGGGACCCTTGACCACCTCGACCCGCTCAATATCGTTCATGGACACCCACTGGCTGGTACCTGGCAGGTAAACGCCATCCACAAACGCCGACGCCAGCTGCTTCTGGCGTTCTTCCGAGGGAGGATCCATGCCGCGGAACCGCAAAGTCGGATCGTTACGGTTCCCCAAGCGGTTGCTCCGGTGCAGTCCGGGAGTGAATTTGGCAATGTCTTCGATGCTGATGATCTGCTGTTCCTTGATCTGTTCGGCACCGAAGGCCGTGATGCTCAAGGGAACGTCCTGAATGGACTCGCCCATTTTGCGGGCCGTGACCGTGATTTCTTCGATTTGGGCGAAGGAGGTCGCGGGTGCGGCAAAACCTAACGAGGCGACTATGAGTGTTGTGAAAATGCGACGAATAGACATATTCTGAACCCCCGAATTGGAGAGAACTCGCTGTTGTGTGGTGACTATACCACGCACGCTATCACTACTATGACCCCGAGTATCCGGCGGCGGGCAAGCAGCCGCCAATACCCATTACTGACAGCGCCATGCGTGCGGTGTATGGGTAAGCCTCGGCCGCCGCATCGCGGTTAGCGGCTTGCAAACGCTCGGCGTCCCGCTCAGAATTTTCGCGTCGCAGAACTGCCGAGCCGGAGGAGTTGAACGATGGTGACCCCGGGAGCGTTGCCATGCCCGAACTGACACGCCGGGCAATGGTTACCGGCATGAGCTCGTTAGGCTTTGGCGCGGTGGCGGCGACGGCGGCCGGCAACGCTGCAGCCGACGCTGCCATCGTCCGTGAGCTTAAGCTCGACGACCCCGCGAACAATTTGGCAGCGTACCTCAAGCTTCGCGGTGACCTCGCGGACGAACCGGTTTATGACATCGCGCGCGGTAGCGTCTTCGGGCTGGTGCCCGGAGAGCCGGCACGCCCGCTATTCAAGATGATCGGAGCGCAGCGAAGCGTCTACGCGCGGGTGTCGGCGCTAGAGTATCGGGCGGAAACCCGGTATGTCGGCATCCTGCTCGATTGGCAGTCGGAGCAACCGCTGCGGCAATGGCTGAACCCCTACAACGAAAAGCTCTGTGCGGTACCGGTAACGCGTTATGGACCGACAACGATGCGGTTGCTCACCGATCGCATGGTGCCGGCGAGCGGCGGCCCCGAGTCCCCGCCACGCACAACGCGGCCATGGTTCGTCATGGGCGGCATCGTGCATATGACGGACCAGATCACGAGCCCGGTATTGCCGGCCTTGCAACCGGATACGGATCTGATGCGCTTTGCCGGCGACGGGCGGCTGCTGGCCGACCCTGGCGCCACGCGGGTGCCGTCGCAGTTGAGTTTCACGGCCGTCGAAGCCTGGCGGGAATGGATGCAGATGCAGCAAACCGGATCCCTGTGGTGGCATGTTGCCGGCGTTAAACTGGCCGGTCCTAGCGATTATCCACGCGAATTTGTTGGACAACTGCGCCGCCAGGACCCTGAGTTTTTTGCGGGAGACGACGCGTGATGGTGCGCCGGGTGCTGCTGCTCGCTGCCCTCCTGGTCGGGCAGCCCGGTTTAACGGACTGGAACTATCGGATCGTAGAAGGCGCGGGTGGCGTGCCGCTGAATGTCGTCACGGCCGGAGATCCGGCATCGCCGGCAATCCTGTTCATTCATGGCATCGGTCAGAGCCACGTGAGCTTCGCCCGTCAATTGGATTCCGATCTCGCCAAGGACTTCTTTCTCGTGAGCTTCGATCTGCGCGGCCATGGCGCTTCGGGTAAGCCCTGGCTGGCGGAAGACTACGGCGAATCACAAGTCTGGGCGCAGGACGTCGCTGCGGTGATAGAAGCCACCGAGATTGACCGGCCCGTCATGGTCGGCTGGTCTTATGGGACGCTGGTGGTGATGGACTATCTGCGTGAGTTCGGCATCGCAAGCGTCGCCGGAATCAATCTGACCGGCGCCCTGGGTGCGCTGCAACCGTTTCGGATGCCGGCTGGCGATGATCCGAACGTGGCGGAGTTTGCACGCATTCGCAAGCTACAGCTCAGCCCCGACCTGGTTGACAACATCCGCGCCAGCGAACCCATGGTTCGGTGGCTTACCGCCGAACCGCTCCCAGAACCCGAGCGGCAGTTGTTCCAGGCGGTTACCATGATGTTGCCCGTCTATGCGCGGCGGGCAATGACACAGCGTCGCCTGGATAACCGGGATTTGCTGGAACGACTCACGCTGCCGGTACTGCTGTCGCTGGGAGAGAAGGACAATCCGGGTCAACTGGATGATGGTGCCGAGATGGCCGCGACCCATGCGAACATGCGCTTGTCCGTGTATGAGGGGGCCGGCCACTCCGTGTTTTTCGAACGGCCCGAACGCTTCAACGCCGAGCTGAGACGGTTTGTCCAGGCCACCGGCGCTACCCCTGCGCTACCGTAGGGCCTTTCACTCGTAGGCACGAACAGGACGAGCCAATGACAGCGCGCCGGACAGTGGGTCTCATCGCGGTGGCCACCATCGTCGTGGCCGTCATCGCAGCGGCGGTATTGGTCGACTGGCGTTTCTGGTACCGCTGGAACACCCTGCCGGAGGATCCCGGCGAATGGCCGGCGAGCTACTATCAGCCGGTGGTCCCGCTTCCCGGCGACCGGC
>JAHEKG010000363.1 GCA_024638475.1 Rhodospirillales bacterium
ACCGGGGTACTTTTCACCTTTCCCTCACGGTACTAGTCCGCTATCGGTCGCTAGGTAGTATTTAGCCTTACGAGGTGGTCCTCGCAGATTCACACCGGATTTCACGTGCCCGGTGCTACTCGGGAACACCACTCGGAGTCCAGAACGCTTTCGCCTACGGGGCTATTACCCGCTATGGCCCGGCTTTCCAGCACGGTTCGGCTAACGCCTGAATTGGTAACTCCGTGACAGTACCGACGTACCGTCCAGTAGGTCCCACTACCCCAGCATGGCAACGCCGTCGGGCTATCACACCACACTGGTTTAGGCTCTTCCCGTTTCGCTCGCCGCTACTCAGGGAATCGAGGTTTCTTTCTCTTCCTCAGGGTACTGAGATGTTTCAATTCCCCTGGTTCTCTCTACCGGTCCTATGTGTTCAGACCGGAGTAACTGGGCATTACCCCAGCTGGGTTTCCCCATTCGGACATCCCCGGATCAACGCCTGCTTGACGGCTAACCGGGGCTTTTCGCAGCCTGCCACGTCCTTCATCGTCTCCTAGCGCCAAGGCATCCACCGTAGACCCTTAGTAGCTTGGACGTAAAGCATCCAAGACGATATCTGTGCTCGCTATGCAGTTCTCAAAGAGCCTGAAAGAGACAACCGATCATGATTGACCGGCCGGACTCCCTCACGACTAAACAGCGTGTCCGACCTCCGCCTTGACAGTGCGGAAGAAGAGTGTGTCCCCCGAAGGGGGCGCTCGAGCCTCCGCATGCTTTGGCGAAGGTCGAATAACCAGTACATCAACTAAGAGCGGAAGACCGAAGTCTCCCTTAGGGGGTCGTGACCCCCAGATATGCTCCTTAGAAAGGAGGTGATCCAGCCGCGCACTGGTCAACAGATGAAACCTTGGTTACCGCTTGTTGGGGATGTTGACGTAAACGCTGAAAACGATCGTCGCAACGCGTTCGTCAACTGGCTTGTCCAACCCGACAATCCGTACTTTGCTCGGATCGAAGCCAACCGAATCTGGAGTCAGTGTTTTTCCCGCGGGATCGTCGATCCGATTGACGATTTCCGCGACTCGAATCCACCATCGAACGAACCGTTGTTGTCGGATTTGGCAAAGGATTTTGCTGATCACGGCTTTGATCGCAAACACCTGCTGCGGACGATTCTGAATAGCCGCACTTATCAAGCAAGCTACGAACCCAACGAATTCAATCGAGAAGACGAAATCTATTTCTCGCATCAGCGGCCCCGATTATTGAGCGCCGAGCAGTTGTTGGATGCGCTCAATCATGTCACGGGCCTGGACCAAAGCTACGGGAATTTGCCAACGGGCACGAAGGCGACTCATCTGCCGGCACCCGATTTGGTCAAAGTTGATTTTCTGAAAGTTTTTGGGCAGCCCGAGCGCAGCACGGTTTGCGCCTGTGAACGAACCGACGATTCGAATCTTGGCATGGCGATTGAATTGTTCAATGGTCCGACGGTCCATGCCAAACTTCGCGATGCCAACAATCGTTTTCGCAAAGCGATCGCCGCGGGCCAGGGCGTCGAGGAAGCATTAACTGAGCTGTACATGGCAGCGGTGTGCCGGCCGCCATCGGAAATCGAACGCAATGCCGCGCTGGAACATTGCCAGAAGAGAGACAACGTTGCCGACGGATTGGAAGATCTCTGCTGGGCATTGTTGAACACTGACGAATTCTTGTTTCAACATTAGGTGCCGATCGTGTTGAAAGTATCTGGTGTTGGAAAGAAATCTGCCTGCGCCCTCTTCCTGGGAGGGTCGCGAGGAACGAGCGGGAAGGGTAAACACGGTGCCGGGAATTTTGTTAGCCGCGACGCCGCGACTGCGCTCAACTTTCTGATAGCCATCGTCCTCTGCGCGATCACACTCTCCATGTCGGCTGCATCTTCCGCCGACCCGGTCAGCTTCCGTTCCGATATCGCTGCCATCCTGCAAGACAACTGCGTCGCCTGTCACGGCGCGAAAAAAGCCGAAGGCGGGTATCGGTTGGATACATTCACCGAGATGTCAAAGCCGGGAGACTCGGGGATTTCGCCTTTGCAAAAATCCGAGGGCGACCAATTTGAACTCTTGCGACGCCTGACCACCGCCGACGAATCTGAACGCATGCCTGCCGAAAGCGAACCGCTCAGCGACAAACAAGTCCAACTGATTTCGACTTGGGTCAAAGGCGGTGCCAAGTTCGACGGAAACAACCCCAGTGACCTGCTGCCGTTCGTCATTCCGCCGCCCGAACATCCTGATCCGCCCGATACCTATCCGGCTCCCGTCCCCATTACCGCCATCGCTTTCTCACCGGATGGAAACCATGTTCTCAGTGGCGGTTATCACGAGATCATTGTTTGGGATTTGAAGGGGAAACTGGTGCGGCGCATCAGAAACATTGGCCAGCGCATTTATGCCATGGCGTTCACCCCCGACGGAAAAACACTCGCGGTCGCCTGCGGTGAACCAGGTCGCACCGGCGAAGTTCGACTGATGGATTACGCGTCGAACACCGTCAAAGCCGTGACGGCACGCTCGACCGACGTCGTGCTGGACGTTGCCTTT
>JAHEKG010000113.1 GCA_024638475.1 Rhodospirillales bacterium
GTCATCTGAACCTTCCTAAACAGTGAGGTATTCACTAATCTCCCATAAACCAAAGCAATATTCGTGCCAGATTCGTAAGTAACTGTTGCATTGGAGATTAGCGACGCGGGTCAGCGCCAAGCCTAGCCCAGTTGTAAAGAAAACCGACAGAATTGGGCTATATCGCGGTCGTTTGCCGAACTAGGAGTTGGATATTGCTAATGTCTGCTTGGGGTCGGAACCAGACCCCGTAGAGTCATTCTATATTCACCGTCAAAGCTCATCGGCTAATTGGCCCAAGGCGCGTGGGTGAGGGGCGTCCCACATTAGCGGTCTTGCCTCAGTAATGCGGTTTTACCGGGTTCCCGGCCCCGCGCAGCGGGGTGCGGACTTAGGATGTCCGCACGGGTCTGAGGAGGCAGGAGGCCGACTTCAGACCCGCCCCGGCAAAACCGCATCACTGAGGGAACCCGAAGGGCAGGACCGCGGGGGACGAGCCCTCACACACGCGACTTGGGCCCTGCGCTAACCCCGTGCGGCGAGTACGACAACGCGCGGCCGCCAGACTGCCGCCTAGGCCATCAGCGTTTCATCGCCTCGAAGAATTGGGAGTTGGTTTTCGAGTCTTGCAGTTTGCTGAGCAGGAATTCCACCGCCGCCAGCTCGTCCATGGGGTGCAGCACCTTGCGCAACACCCACATCTTCTGCAGCTCCTCGGGTTCCGTCAGCAATTCTTCCTTACGCGTGCCGGATCGATTGATGTTGATCGCGGGGAAGACGCGTTTTTCGGCAATCCGTCGATCCAGGTGGATCTCCATGTTGCCCGTGCCCTTGAACTCCTCGTAGATGACGTCATCCATCTTGGAACCCGTGTCGACGAGCGCGGTGGCGATAATCGTCAGGCTACCCCCCTCCTCGATGTTACGGGCGGCACCGAAAAAGCGTTTCGGCCGATGCAGCGCATTGGCATCCACGCCGCCGGTAAGCACCTTGCCCGACGACGGCACCACGGTGTTGTACGCACGCGCTAAACGGGTGATGGAATCCAGCAAGATCACGACGTCCTGTTTGTGCTCCACCAGCCGCTTGGCCTTTTCGATGACCATTTCCGCGACCTGGACGTGCCGGGTTGCCGGCTCATCGAAAGTGCTGGAGACCACTTCGCCGCGCACCGTGCGCGCCATCTCCGTGACTTCCTCCGGCCGCTCATCGATAAGTAATACGATCAGCGCACATTCCGGGTGGTTGGCTGCAATCGACGCCGCAATGTTTTGCAGCAGCATCGTCTTGCCCGCCTTGGGCGGCGACACGATCAGTCCGCGCTGGCCCTTGCCGATGGGCGCGGCCATGTCGATGATCCGGGCGGTTAAATCCTCGGTGCTGCCGTTGCCCTGCTCCAGCCCCAAGCGTTCGGTGGGGAACAGCGGGGTTAGATTCTCGAACAGGACTTTGTTCTTGCCCGCATCCGGCGGCTCGTGATTGATTTCCCCCACCTTCAACAAGGCGAAGTAGCGTTCACCGTCCTTGGGTGGGCGAATCAGGCCCGAAACGGTGTCGCCGGTCCGCAAGCTAAAGCGGCGGATCTGGCTGGGAGACACATAGATGTCATCGGGGCCCGCCAGATACGAGCTATCCGCCGAACGTAGAAAACCGAATCCGTCTTGGAGAATTTCCAGCGCCCCATCGCCGTAGATATCCTCTCCATTCTTGGCGTGGGCCTTGAGAATAGAAAAGATCATGTCTTGCTTGCGCGCCCGGGCCAGGTCTATCCCAAGCGACTGGGCAAGCTCAATCAATCCCGCCGGGGGTCGCGTCTTCAACTCACCCAGGTTCATCGCATTCTTCGTGAGCTCTAGCTCACTAGAAGAGATGACCTCTAGTTCCTCGTCGTCAGGAAACTCCTGGGAAGGAACGTGGCGTCTACGGCGGGAAGATTTCTTCCGGCCGTCCGAGCGGCCCGACTTATTGCCGGAGCCCTTACTTCGTGGTCTATCAGAATTACCCAAGTATCCTCTCACAGATTCTCATCCAGAAATGCAGCAAGCTGCGACTTCGATACCGCGCCGACCTTCTGGGCAGCGACGGTACCGTCTTTAAACAACAATAGGGTTGGTATACCGCGAATGTTGAACTTCGGCGGCGTCTGTGGATTCTCGTCAATGTTGATCTTGGCGATGCGCACGCGATCCTTATATTCGCTCGCAATCTCTTCCAAAATGGGGGCGATCATCTTGCAGGGCCCGCACCACTCCGCCCAGAAATCCAACAGCACAGGCTGGTCAGAACTTACTACGTCGTTTTCGAAACTATCGTCACTGATGTGGACAATGTGATCGCTCACGTTCCAGATCCTCCGGTCAATATGGTGGTCGTTTAAGTTCGGTGGGCCGGCCGATGTACCCGACCCTATAACGAGATGTGACGCCGCCCTGTTGATCGGGCACAATGTCACGCTTGTTTCGCGTTTCCGAGTTTGTTGGCGGGGTTTCTTGTAGCTGAACTAAACTTGGTAGGGGCGTTCTTGAAACCGCCAGATGGCCTATTTTGAACCGGTGATAATGAACTTTGCAAGTATCTTGAGCCTATTTTGGAATCAGGGCGCATGTCCGAGACCCATTTAAGCGACCTAAAATTCGCAGACCTCGACCTGGATGGGCGGGTTTTAGAGGGTATTCAAGCAGCCGGCTTTAGCCGCTGCACACCCATCCAAGCCCAGACTCTGCCGTTAGCCCTAGCCGGACGCGATGTCGCGGGGCAGGCGCAGACCGGCACCGGCAAGACCGCGGCGTTCCTGGTGGCTATCTTCAACCGCCTGCTCACGGAGCCTCCGCTACCCTCACCCCAAGCGGGGCCGCGGGCGTTGATTTTGGCGCCTACCCGCGAACTCGCTGTGCAGATCCATGCGGATGCGCAGATCCTGGTCGGAACCACGGGGTTTCGCCTAGGGCTGGCTTTTGGTGGGACGGACTACGAGGGCCAGCGGAAGGCACTCCAAGACGGCGTGGACATCCTCATCGGCACGCCAGGGCGCATCATCGACTACTTCAAACAACACATATTTAGCCTCAAACCCACGCAAATCATGGTGCTGGACGAGGCTGACCGCATGTTCGACCTCGGCTTCATCAAAGATATTCGCTTCGTACTACGCCGGCTCCCACCCGCCGAGAAACGGCTCAATCTGCTGTTCTCGGCCACGTTATCTCACCGTGTCCTGGAGCTTGCCTACGAGCACATGAACGACCCGGAGCTCGTCCGCATTGAGCCTGACAAGATCACGGTCGATCGTGTGACCCAGATTATCTACTTCCCTTCCAACGCGGAGAAAATCCCGCTGTTGATGGGGCTGCTCGCAAAGATGGAGGCAACCCGTACCATGGTTTTCGTGAATACGCGGCGGGGTGCAGACCGGCTCGAGCGCTATTTAGTCCACAACGGAATTCAAGCGAAGGCCATTTCCGGCGATGTCCCCCAAAATAAACGTCTGCGGATGATGAAGCAGTTCCAGTCCGGGGAGCTGCCCATCCTCATCGGTACGGACGTGGCGTCCCGCGGCCTGCACATTCCCGATGTTAGCCACGTGTTCAACTACGATCTTCCGCAGGATGCGGAGGATTATGTTCACCGGATCGGTCGCACGGCGCGCGCCGGCGCATCCGGCGACGCGGTTAGCTTCGGCTGCGAGGATTTCGCCGTTCATTTACCGGAGATCGAAGAGTACGTGGGCCATCGTATTCCGGTCGGCACGGTCACGCCGGATCTGTTAATGCCCGTAAAGAGACCCCCGCCGGCTCGCCGGCGGGCCCCCGACAAGCGCAGAAAGGGGGGTGCGGGCGGGAAACCGCGTGCCGGAGGCGGCGGGGGTCGGCGGCGTAACTCTCGAACCAGCTAACCGGCCAGCAGGTCCGCCACCGAATCCACCGCGGAGAAACCGTCCACGACGCGCTCCGGCGCGCTCGTATCGGGCCTGCGAATGGCCACTAGATGCCCCAAACCGAACCGGCGCGCCGACTCGAGCACGGGCAAACTATCCTCAATCAATAGCGTGCGCTGCCGGTCAAACGGCTGTCGTGCGTGGAGCCGCAACCAAAACTCATCGTGTTCCTTGGGATAGTTCAGTTCATGGGATGACACGATGTGATCCACTCGCTGTGACAAGTCGGTGCGCTGTAACTTTATCGCCAGCGCATCTTGGTGGGCATTCGTCACCACCACGAGGCGCTTGCCCAGGGCGCGGATGGCATCGAGAAACCGCTCGGCGTCGGGCAGATAACTAACACGATGACTCGCGCCCGCTTTCAATCTCCGGATATCCAGATCCAGCGCCCGCGTCCAATAATCGACGCAATACCAATCTAGCGTGCCGTAGACCCGGTGATACTGAGCCTCTACAATCTGCAGGGCCTCCTCCACGACGAGACCACGGGCAGTTGCATACTCATGGGGCACGAGTTCGCGCCAAAAGTAATTGTCAAAGTGTAGATCCAGTAATGTCCCATCCATGTCGAGCAAAACCGTATCCACCGCTGACCAGTCAAACCGCATGTTGTGTTGGCTCCCTTCCGCGTGGGACTTGATCATCTACCGAGCCCTCCCGCCATTGTGAATTCTTCGACCCTATTGCAGCAAGTCGTCAACCTCAGCCGCGAGGCTGGCCAGGCCATCATGCAAGTGTACGGTACCAATTTCACCGTGGACCGAAAGGCGGACGAATCGCCGCTGACCGAAGCTGACCAACGGGCCCACGAGATCATCGTGGCCGGGCTCGGCCGGCTCGATCCCAGGCTCCCTGTGCTGTCGGAAGAATCCGCGCCCGGCGTCATGGCCGAACGGCTGGCTTGGGAGCGCTACTGGCTGGTCGACCCGCTGGACGGGACCAAAGAATTCGTCAAGCGCAATGGCGAATTCACCGTCAATATTGCCCTTATTGAACACCATCGGGCCGTGTTGGGCGTCGTCCATGCGCCGGTCCTCGACACGGACTACTTTGGCGCGCTGCAGGCCGGTGCCTGGATGCGTCAGGGTGGGCAGCCAAAAGTTTCCATCGGCGTGCAAAAACCGGCGCGCGAGACTCCCGTCGTCGTGGGCAGCCGCAGTCACCGGGGGCAAAGCCTGGATCGCATGTTGCAGCGCCTCGGCCCCCACGAGTTGGTGGCTATGGGCAGCTCGCTAAAGATTTGCCTGGTTGCTACGGGTGAAGCCGATTTCTATCCCCGCCTCGGACCGACCAGCGAATGGGATACCGCGGCGGCCCACGCCGTGCTGGAAAGCGCCGGTGGCTCCATGATCGACCTCAACGGCGAACCATTGAGGTACAACAAGACCGACATCCTCAACCCCCACTTTCTGGCGTTCGGGGATGATGCGGTAAATTGGCTAGGACTGGGCGATGCCTGATACGCTGGGCCGGTGA
Source organism: Rhodospirillales bacterium (assembly GCA_024638475.1). Taxonomy (GTDB): domain Bacteria; phylum Pseudomonadota; class Gammaproteobacteria; order Steroidobacterales; family JAHEKG01; genus JAHEKG01. Next base: position 5,393 of record JAHEKG010000113.1, read on the forward strand.
ACGAGAACGTTGACACGACGGCGTTTCAGAACGCCCGCAGGCTCCGAGATCTCCGGGTCGAACACCGGGATTTGGATAACGTCATCGATCACCTCGGCAAAGACCCGGACGTCGATCACATCATGTTGCGACGCCTCAAGAAACGCCGGTTGATGCTGAAGGACCTGATCGAGCGGCTCGAGGACGAGCTTATTCCTGACTTGAATGCGTAGCGGCTGCGGAACCCGCATTAGCGCGCGCAAACTGCCACAAGGTGCGGCTTTCCCTTGAGGGTAACATTCGGTTGAGCCCTTGGGCCAAGACTTCCAGGGATTCGCCGAAGACCAATTGGCCATCGGCGTCGACGTCAACGATCTCTAACTCCAACAACGTGGCGACAAACGTCTTGAAAAGTTCCTTCGCGAATAGATCCGGGGAATTCAGCGAGTAGATCAGCGCGAAATGCTGCGCGGCCTGGCGGCTGCGGGTGATGAGTTGTTCGCGTCGCCACTGGCCCGGCCCGGTGGCCAACAGCAAGGTCGCGCCGAGATAGTAGCGCTCGACGAAGGGCGTAACGATTTGTGCGAGCAATTCGAGCTGGGCCACCTGGCCGGCGCCGCGATCCGGCGCCAATACCCGATCGCCAAGCTGCTGCAAACGGAGTAGCCCCAACGTCTGCATCGCTCCCAATTGAGCATCGATAGCCGCCTCGATTGCGTCGTTAGGGAAGCTCAGAAATAGCTCGGCGCGCATCAGCGGGAAAGCCGCTTTGACGGTAATCATCAGTTCATGGCGCGCCTGGTCGGGCCGGTTCACAACGGCACAGGCGATCAAGGCGGGCAGTGCCAGCAAATGCAGCAGCGTATTGCGGTAGTAGCTTGCCATGACGGCCTGCCGCTCGGTCATGCTCAAGACGTCCCCCAACGGATGGCTTTGGCGTTTGAGCCATCCCAATCGCTCAGCGGTCTGCAGAATTTCCACGGGGCTATATGGGGTAAGACAAACCCGAGCGGCATAAGGCACCTCTGCCAACAGCCTCTGATACAAACGGATCTGAGTGAGCAACTCGGCCTCCACCATCGCTTGTTTGGTCGTTGCCAACATGACCAATGCAACCAGACCGGTTGCATTGACCGCCGCCGAATCATTGATGCCCATCATGATCCGATGACCGAGTTTCGCGACGGCATCGTTGAACCACTCCGGCCGGAACGGCTCGTCGGTGTGGCTAAGCTGCCGCTTCGGAGCAACGTCATCGAGATGTGTCGCTAGTGGTATTGGTTCACCGAAACTGACCTGCACCCGGCCAAACTCGCCACGCAGCCCCCGGATAGAGCGCAGCAGTCCCCCGATGGATTCTTTACGCTTGTCTTGGCCACGCAACTCGCTCACGAAAGTAGCCCCCTCCAGCAGTTTTTCGTAGCCGAAGTACACGGGTACGAACACGAGCGGGCGCCTTGGGTTGGCGAGATAACTATCCACCGTCATGGCTAATAGCCCGCCCATGGGCTGTAACAACCGGCCAGTGCGGCTACGCGTCCCCTCGACGAAATATTCCAACGGAAAACCACGCGCGATGATGGCCGCCAGGTAGGCACGGAACACGGCACTGTACAGCACCTTGCCCTTAAAGCTGCGGCGAATAAAAAACGCTCCGCCCCGGCGTAATATGGCTCCTACCATGGGCATGTTCAGGTTGACGCCCGCTGCGATGTGGGGCAATGCCAAGCCCTTGTTATAAATCACATAGGACAGCAGCAAGTAGTCGATATGACTACGGTGGCAGGGCACGTAAACGATTTCGCTACCGGGCTCGATCTGGTCAAGGCTATCCAGATGGAAAACATCCACGCCATCGTAAAGCTTGGTCCATAGGCGAGACAAAACCCGCTCCAACAGACGCACCATGGGGTAGGAATAGTCGGCGGCGATCTCGTATGCATACCTGCGCGCAATTCGCTGGGCCTTGCGTTCCGAGCGTTTGCCGGTCGTCACGTCGCGGCTCACCGCCTGTCTCACCAGGTCGCTTTGCAATACCTCCGCCACAAGTAAGCGTCGATGCGAGAGGTCGGGCCCGAGTGTGGCGACGCGCTGGCGCCGAAAGTGGATGCGCAGTACGCGGCCTGTCTTGCGGACAGTCCGATCTACTCCCAGACCCTCCGCAACCATTTGGCGCAGGGAAACCGGCGCGCTGACTTTCAATAGCACGTCGCGACCGTGGATCAGGATTCTCAGCAATCGGCGGAACCGGCCCGCCGTACCCCACTCTTCAGCCAATAACAGCTTCAACCAGGAACGTTCGCGCTGCGGCGCTCGGCCCCAGTACACGCTAACGGGGACCAACTGAATGTCGGCCTGCGGCCGTTCCGCCAACCACTCGATCAGGGCCCGGAGTTCCTCATCACCGGCGGGAACCATCCGCCGCACCAGGATTCCTTTTGGTTGGCGCTGCCCCACGAATGCATCCTGATTCAGCCCGAGGGTATTTGGAATAGGATCGAAGGGCCGCGCCCATCCGCGGGTTACGCACAGATCCTCGAGGATTAGCCGGTCCAGTAATTGGTTTTTCTCCGCCACATAACAAACTCGGCGGTAACTTTCCGCGCTGCCGGCTACTCGTACTTGGTAGCGCACCCACGCAAGACCGACAATGCGTAGCACTGCGCGCCATGCCCCTTGCGCGCGGCGTAGAAATACCATGAATTGGCTCTTTGCAGTTCCGTCGCAACCAGTATACCGTCCGTTCGGGCTAGTGCCGCGGTTTTACGTCGCGCGCGCGGTGCCTAGCTACTGAGGATTCTGGAGAAAACATGGATTTGATAGCCGACATTGGCGCCACCAATAGCCGCTGCGCACTCGTGGACCAACAGGGTCGCATCGTCGCGGAGCAGGCGTTCAAGAACACAGATTTCGACGCTCCCGAGTCATTACTAAAAAGCTACTTGAGCCAGCGTCGTAGCAGCGATCAGCCGCGTAGCGCGGCAATCGGCGTGGCGGCCCCTATCCTCGACGACCGAGTCCGCATGATCAATATCGGCTGGCAATTTTCGCAATCCGAGTTACGCAAACAGCTTGGGCTAAACCGTTTAACCGTCGTCAACGACTTCGCGGCGATCGCCTTCAGCCTACCCCATTGGCAAGAGGATGAGCTTTATCACCTGGGCGGCGGGGCAGCCAGGCCGCTGGGTACGCTCGCTTGCCTCGGCCCCGGCTCGGGCCTGGGGGTCGCGAGCCTAATTCATAGCGCGGAAGGCTGGAACGTCGTTGCCGGCGAAGGCGGACATGTCAGTCTCGCCGCACAGACCGACATGGAGGCCGAGATCATCGCGATGATCCGTCACGAATACGATCATTGTTCGGCCGAACGAGTGCTATCCGGCAATGGGCTGGTGCTCCTTTACGAGTGCCAGGCTAAGCGTGCCAAACGCAAGCCCGCGAAGCTCACACCGGAACAAGTCACCGCCCTCGCAGTCGAGGGCGATGCCCTCGCGAGTGAGACCTTGGCGATGTTTTTTCGATTCCTTGGCGGGGTGGCCGGCGACCTCGCGTTGACCACAGGCGCAACGGGTGGTGTCTTCATTGCGGGCGGGATCGTACCCCAGCTCCTCGACGAGATTGCAGACTCCGAGTTTCGTGCTCGCTTCGAAAGCAAGGGCCGTTATCGAGGCTATATGGAACGCATCCCGACAGCGGTGATCGTCAAACCGACCCCCGCGTTTCGGGGTCTCACCCGCTTGCTCGGCTACCGCGATACGCCCGCTTAGGGTTCCCACTATTCCGCTGGCGGTGGCTGAAATAGCAACTCCGAAAGGTCGGGCTGCCAACGGTACCGACGCATACTGATTCTGCCGCCGAGCACCGCTACACCCTCCGCCTCGAGGCGCCCCCGCTGTTTCTCGAAAGGTTCGCTGCCTTCCACGAATGCGATGCGGCCATCGGCGCGAACGACACGGTGCCAAGGCAGTCGAGCGGCCGCCGGGGTCTGTCCCAGAACCCGGGCAACATAGCGTGCCCGGCGCGGCCATCCCGCCAGTTCTGCCACCTGGCCGTAACTTGCCACTTTGCCCAAGGGTATAGCCGCCACGGTTTCGCGAATCCGCCGGGCCATGGCTCCTGGCGCTGCCTTAGTCATTGGCAACCCGATACTTCAAACGCGCCAGAATGTCGCCCTTGGCGGCGGTCAATACCGATTCCTTGTCAAGCGTATCGAGGATGTCTTGAATCATGCCCTTGGGACCACCCGGGCCCCAGGACTTGCCCTCGATGAGGTATCGCTCCCCGACTTTCCCCACCACGTAAGTGCCGTAATACCCGACAGCACCTTGAGCTCCGGCCGTGACAATTGTCGATAAACCCGCGGTTCCCAACTTGAGTGCGGATGCCGCGAGATGAACCGCCCAAACGGTACCCATGAGGGTAATCAGTGCCGTCACGATGGTCCGTACCAAGGCGCCGGCCTCGCGACGGGTAAGTGGCAACCCGTAGATTCGTGACAAATGCACGACCAAACTGACGTCGACGACCAGTGCCGCCGCAACATCGGCGATGGGTATCGGATTGAGCGCCACCGCGACTCCCTTGGAGAGGGAATACACGTGGATGATTCGCTCACCGGCCGCGGACCTGGCTGAAACGATACGGGCGGCAACCTTGTCACTCAAATCGCTGGCGAATAGGGCCGCATTCATGGCCGCGAGGGTATG
>JAHEKG010000114.1 GCA_024638475.1 Rhodospirillales bacterium
ATGCTCGTACCAAAATTCGTAGAGCCGCAGCGCTTCGGCCGTATCGATGTTGGAAACGACTTGGCTATCGCCCGGGTAAAGATCGGAGAATGTCGTATCGTCGTTCCACAGAAAGTAGGCGAACAAAGTGCCGTTGCTGAGCCCGAACAGCCGCTTGACGTCGAACTCGAAGGTCACGTCCACGTTCTGTAAATACGAGGATCCCGTTCTTATACCGCTGGAGGTGTTCCGGAGGTAGTCACTGACATAGGCAAATTCTCCGTTGATCGGTGATTCGGCCAGCGATGGCATCGTAGTCGCGCTCAGCGCAACTGCCGCCGCGTATTCTTTCCAGGGCATACACAATCCTGCAAGTGATTCCGACCGGCGATGGTATCAAACCTGGCGGTTTCCCGGCACCATGGCCAGCGCTAGATCGATGCGAACCATCGTCTCAGGTAGCACAGGCCCAGCAAACAAAGCCCCAAGATGCCGAAGGTGCCGCCGCCGACGCCAGGCCGCCATGCGACCTCGACTCGCTGGCCGTTCTTGGCCGTCTCCTTGAAGCGTTCCAATTCGGTGTCGAGGTTATTAATCATCTGATCGGTAGCCGCCGCGAATCCTTCCTGCTGAAGCTCGCGCAATGCGCGCGCGCTGTTGACCATGGTTGCGTTGCCTGCGCCGTGGTGGGTCCCGGGGGCACGGAACAATAATTTGGTGGTAGCGACGTCGAATACCGCGGTGTCCAGCAAGGTGTGGACCTCATTCGTGTTGCCCTTGACCGCTAAAGCGCCGACGACGGTCCAATAGAGAATTGCGCTCTCGCGTTCGCCGCTGAGGGCGAGCTGATCGTGGGATATCAGCGCCATGATGTCGACGTCAAACAAACGTGCGACCTGTTGCATGCCCGTCAGGCCGCGTGAAGAGCGCAGGTAGGTTTCTGGAATGACCTGGATATCGGCGACGAACGGTCGGTCCGCAAAGGCTTTCGCGACGGTTGCCGCCAGTTCGGCTTGTTGGGTCGCCGAGCCATGGCCGCCCGGCACGAAGGCAATACCCACCCGCAGCGGGAGTTCCAAGTACGGCATGGCCGTGCTGGGCGGGGCTGGGATTGCGCCATCGGGATAAAGATAATCGACGAGGCTGCTCGAACTGCCCCGCCGGGTCTGCTCATAGCCGCCCCCGTGCCATAGGGTTTGACAACCCGCACAGGCGCTAGCGAGTACGAGGACAGCGGGGATGTGGATTAATTTCACGGGCCTACTCCGGGTCTGGGTTGTCGCCGCCGAGCATCAAGCCGCGTTCAACATGTATCAACTATCTTAGAAAATGTAGCCGGAGGCGAACCCAGAAGTATTAATTTATGATACTAATGGGGCGCGCGGGTTACCCACGGAGATAGCGATGAGTCAGACGGCGGCCCTGGTGAACGAACTGAAGCGCGTGCTGCGCGAGCAGCGGATTACTTATCAAGATGTGGCTGCTCACCTCGGGCTCAGCGAAGCCAGCGTGAAACGCCTATTCGCGGAGCAAAAGTTCTCGCTGGTGCGTCTGGAGCAGGTGCTGGAGTTGGCGCAGATGGAAATCACCGACTTGGTAGAAAGGCTACATGCAAGCCGGGAGTATGTTTCCGAGCTCACTCCCGACCAGGAACAAGCCTTAGTCGCAGACCCTCAGTTGTTGGTCATCGCTTTGTTGGTCCTCAATCGTTGGAGCGCCGCCGAGATCCTAGCCACGTATGATTTCTCCGAACGGGAGCTGCAAAAGCAGCTTATTCGCTTGGACCGGCTGAAGATGATCGAGCTGTTGCCTTTCAATCGCTATCGCTTGCTGATTGCGCGGAACTTCACCTGGCAAAACAATGGTCCCGTGCAAAAACTGTTTGCCAATCAAATTCAAACGGAATTTTTCGATAGCGCGTTTGCCGCCCCGGGGGAACGCTTACGCTTCGTGGCTGGTACGCTTTCGCCCGATAGCATCACGCAGCTACATCGCGAGATCGATCGTTTGGCGACGCGCTTCGATGAACTCGTAGAACGGGACACCAAGCTGCCGCTGCAGCGTCGGTACGGGTGCAGCGCGGTATTTGCCTTTCGACCGATGGAATACTCGATGTTCGCCCGCCATCGCCGAACACCGAGCGAAAAACTAGTTGGATTGCCTAAGTCGTAACTTCGTAGAAGATACGCTTGGCGGTGTTCTTGCCGATCATTCGCGCGGTCATGGCTTGAGCCTTGTCTTGGGTCCGGATATCGTCGATGAAGCCCGCATGAAACGTTTCAATCCGCGCTAGGCGGCGTGGGTCTTTTTCGGGTTGCGTAGCCTTCAACCGAGTGAGGTAGTAGCTCAAGTAGCGCCTGGCACAAACTGCTAAGTCGTCGAATCGATCCCGCGTGAACATGCCGTAGATCGTCGAATCGTTCCGGTACTTCTTCATCCATTCCGGATAACGGTCCGCACACGAGAACTCGTCGAATTCGCCGAGAATGGACTGCAGGGGCGTAACCCACTGCTCCCGGTACTCGGTATCGTCGAATGGGCAATTGACGTTCAAGTGGCCGATGACCTTACGTTTGGTCAGTAAGCAAAAGAATATGAATATCGGCGCCGGGTATTCGACCTTCGGGTAATAAATAACGTTCATTTGATCGAGGGGCGGAAGCTTGACTCGAAACCGCATGGCAAATAGTTTGCGCAGCGGTTCGCCCGTCCAGTTGAAATGCTCGGCATCGAGAACTTTGAGAAAAGATTTCGGTCGCGCGATCTCGGGTTCCAACTCGATAGGATCGAGTGTGATGTGCTCACGCGTCGTGTTGAGCATGTCGTCCAGAACTTTGTTCAGTGAATCGCTCACGGTGGTCTGCAGCGGCTAGAATCTAGCCTCCGCCATCTCGGCCCGTATAGTGCTTTCAGTCCGATTCAATTTGTACGAGGGTCGATTTGAATGCGGGCGTTTTGCTACGGGGGTCGACCGCGGTATCCGTTAGCACGTTGGCTTCGGGGAAATAAGCCATCAGGTCGCCGCGGGGTAGATCGTAACTCTGGGCCGCGACTCGTGCCATTCGCCCGTTGGCCGAGACCAGGTTGACCAGATCGCCGTCTTGCAAGTCGTAGTCCGCCATGTCCTGAGCATTCATGAACACGACCCACCGGCTCTTCGTTCCGCGGTAGCTGTCTTCGTACTCGTAGATAATGGTGTTGAATTGCCCCTCGCTGCGGACGGTGGACAGCATGAAACGACGAGTTTGATCGCCCGATTCCGGGCGGACGGGGATGGGTGAGGTGACGAACTTAGCCCTGCCATCCTGCGTCTTGAATTCCGGTGTATGCAATAAGCGTCCGCGGACGTGGAATTCTTGCTTAGCGACATCGATGCTGGCCAATGCTTCCATGCCGGGCACGATCTCGGCGATGGTCTCGCGTACCTTGCGGTGGCTTCTGAAGGCGGCGAAGTCGACCGGCGAGTCCTGCAGCAACCGCGTGCCAACGGCGCTGAGTATGTCGACTTCCGACCGAACGTTGTCGAGCCGATCGATACCGCCGTCGCTCAGGCGCACGTAGTTGAACATCGACTCCTGTGTCGTGGCCTGGTGCTCCTCGTCCCTTGCCGTTACGGGAAGCACCAAGCTCTCGGTCCCGTCGATGCCGCAGACGTGGCCACGGTTGAGGGTCGTCGTGAGGAAGATCTTGCAACCAATCTTGTCCAACGCGCGTTCCGCCCAGGCGGAGTTAGGGTTGGCGCCGTAGAGATTCCCCCCCATGATCACGGCCAGATCGATTTCCCCACGCGACGCGGCCTGCATGCCGGCCATGGTATCGACGCCCGGTGTTCGCGGTAGGCTGACGCCCAGTTCCTGCTCGATTTTCACAAAGATGTCTTCGGCGAGGACGGGTTTGACCCCAATGGTGCCGATGCCTTGGACGTTGCTGTGGCCGCGCAGCGGTAGCAGGCCGGCAAAACGCTTACCCACCATGCCGCGCAGCAGCGCCAGGTTGCTGATTTGCTCGACGTTGGCCACGCCGTGCTGGTGGTGAGTCATGCCCATCCCCCACGCAAACACCGCGTTGTTCGCGGCAGCATAGCGCCCCGCCACCCGTTCGATGTCTTGGCGGCTGACACCGCAGCGATCGGTGATGGTCTCCCAGCTCGTCGCCTGGATATCTTCCGCGTAGCCGGCAAAGTCACGGGTGTGCAGGTCGATAAAGGAGCGCGCGAAGGCGCCGGCCTCGATCACCGCCTTAGCGATGCCCTTGAACAGCGCGATGTCGGAGCCAATCCGCGGCTGCAAATAGTCGCTGGCGATCCAGGTACCGCCGGATAGCATGGACTTGGCACTCTTGGGTACTGCAAACCGGACTAATCCAGGCTCCTTCGCTGGATTGATAATGATGACGTCGCCGCCACGCTCCCTGCAGGCCTTGAGCTGGTGGATAAACCGGGGATGGTTAGACGCTGGGTTAGCACCGATCACGAAAATGAGATCGCAACCGCCCAGGTCCGCAAGCTCGACAGTGGAAGTGCCCGTGCCGATTGTGTTATCCAACGCCACGCCCGTCGCCTGATGGCAATAGTAGGAACAATTGTTGACGTTATTGGTGCCGTATAAGCGCGCCAGCAGTTGTAATAGGAAGCCGGCTTCATTAGAAGAACGCCCCGACGAGTAAAAGAAGGCGCGTGCGGGGTCAGTCGCGCGCAACCGCCCGGCAGTATGTTCAATGGCGAAATCCCAATCGATGGGGCGATAGCGGTCACTGTCTGCCGCTTTGTAGATCGGCGTGCCAAGCCGGCCGAGGTGCTCTAACTCGTGACCGTCAAGTTCTTTGAGTTCTGCCAGCGAGTGCTCGAACACGGGTGCCGGAATCGGTGGTTGAATATCCGTGATCTGCGCCTGCACGCTCTTGTTGCAAACCGACGGAAACTCGTCCAGTTCATTGGTCATGCCGCCCCGCTGACCACCCATACCATAGCCGCAGGCCTTGCACGCGTTGCGGCTGGTCAGCGCCTTCGCGGCGTTCTTGAGCCCCACTCGTTTAGCCGACTTGAGCGTGTACAGCACCTTCTTGGTGCCGCCGCCGGTGGGTAACGTGGACTGTGACACCCTAGCCATCCAGCTAGCCTAATCTTTTCTTTTTGGCACTACTAGTTCGCGGTTTCGTAGGGTGTACCCCTGCCGGCAGTCGGTGCGCGCAGCAGGCCGACGGAAGCGGACGCCGATGGCTTGTTCAACGGCGATCGCCTATCCTCGGTATATAACAACAAGCAACCAGCCAAAAAGGCGGCCAACTTGTTCGGGGCGTAGGGCGACAAGCAGGAGATTCGAAGTGAAACCGCGTACCGCCCTGGCCCTGCTGTTTGTCGTATCGCTGTTCAATTATCTGGATCGCTGGATGCTCGCCATCCTAGTGCCGGACATCAAGGCGGATCTTGAGCTCTCTGATTCACAGATCGGTTTCATTACCGGCATCGCCTTCTCGCTGTTCTACGCAGTCATGGGCCTGCCCATCGCCCGCCTTGCGGATCGCCACTCCCGGCGTGTGATTGTGTCTGTTGCGATGGCGTTGTGGAGCGCAATGACGGTGCTGTGCGGTTTTGCCCAATCATTCATTCAGCTAGCAACGGCAAGGGTGTTGGTGGGTGTGGGCGAAGCCGGCGCGACCCCACCCTCACACTCGCTCATCTCGGATTTTTACCCGCGCGAGCGGCGCGCATTGGCGTTGGCGATTTATGCGTTGGGGAGTCCGTTGGGGATTTTTCTCGGGTTCCTGCTGGGTGGGTGGTTGACTCAAAATTACGGTTGGCGGGTTGCCCTATACAGTTTCGGCCTGCCTGGGCTGATACTCGCCGGAGTGGTGTTTTTGGTGCTAAAGGAACCGACGCGGGGCGCAGCCGATGGCGTCGCGCTTTCCGGCGAGTCTCCACGTCTTGGGCAATGCTTAAAGGTTCTGTTTTCACGCCCAACCTACATCCACAATTGCGTCGCCAGCTCGCTGTATACGCTGGTTTACCTGTCCTTGCATACTTGGACGCCCTCGTTCTTCGAACGCAACTACGAGATGTCCCTGGCCAGCATCGGGGTTTGGCTTGCGTTCATCGCCGGCGGTTCCCAGCTGCTGGGCGTCATCGGGGGCGGCTGGTTAGCAGATCGCCTATCTGCGATTACCCTGCGTTGGCTGATGTACCTTTGCTCGATTTCAGTATTGGTTGCGATTCCTTTTTATGCCTTGGCTTTTCTCGCGCGAAGCGCGGAACTGGGTTTGTTGCTGCTTATCGTTCCGTTTGTCGTCAGCACCGTACAGGCAGGCCCACAACACGCGACCACCCAGGGTGTGTCGCCCGTCGCCATGCGGGCTACCGCTGCGGCGACCTACCTGTTGATCGTCAATTTGGTCGGCGGCCTGGGACCGCAGGTTACGGGCTGGCTCAGCGATTTCCTCGCGCCGAAATACGGCAGCATGGCGATCGGCTGGGCGGTACTTATCGTCGCTAGCGTCGTCAGCGTCTGGTCGGCCGCGCATTTCTACCTGGCCTCCAAAACCTTAGTTGCGGACATGGCAAGAGCTAAAATCGAGCCGTTGACTGACCCGACGGGTATTTGAGGTTGGGAAAAGGGCTAGACTGGCCGCATTATTAGTTCGTCTACGTGAACGATATTTTCCGTAATATGGAAAAGTTGACTCTCTCGGCTGTGGCTTCTAGAGTTCTTCCATCTGTGAGCCACGGGGCTCTTGTATGGACAACAGTGTCGTCAAGTCCGTCGGGCGCGTGCTTGGCGTGCTCGAGCTGTTCAAGGATCGGCGCAGGCCCATGACGGCGACCGAAATATGCAATCATTTGCAACTGCCCAAGTCGAGCGCCAACGCCTTGCTGAAGAGCTTGGTGACATTGGGCTACCTGTCTTTGAATTCACCCGGCAAGCAGTACTTCCCCACCTTGGCGGTGACTCACCTTGGTGACTGGCTGGCTGGCAAGCTGTTTAGCAGCGCCGAGACGCTCAATGCGCTCGAAGACATCCATACCGAGACTCAGGAAACCGTGACACTGTCGATGCCCAACGGTCTCAGCATGCAGTTCGTTACCGTACTGCCGAGTACCTTTCCGATTTCGTTGAATCTCCACGAGGGTTTCTTAACGCCGTTATTCGGCAGTGGCGTCGGTACCGCCCAACTTTCGACCCGTGCGGACGAAGAAATTACCAGGCTGGTCAAACAAGCCAATCGCCGGGCCTCGAGTTCGAAGCGCAAGATCGATCTCGATAAGGTCATGGCCGACGTGGAAGCGGCGCGCAGCCAAGGTTACGCGGAGGCGTACGATCAGGTGTCATCGGACAGCGGGGCCATCGCCATGCCGATTCCGCGCGGGGAAATCGATCGTAATCTGGTTGTGGCCGTCGGAGGACTTTCCGCGCGGATCAGACAACGCAAGCAACTCATTATCCGCACCATGCGCAAAGCCCTGCGCAGTGTTCAGTAGGACCTGCAGTGACTAATGGCGCCGACGACCTAATTTATCCTTTCAGCGATAAACCTCAGCCCGGCGAGCTCATCGAAGTTGCTCCCCGCGTCAATTGGCTGCGCATGCCGCTGCCCATGGCACTCAATCACATCAACCTATGGATGCTGGAGGATGCTGCCGGCTGGACCTTAGTTGATACCGGAGTTGCCAACGATGATACGCGTGAGCTTTGGGAGCAGGTGTTTGCGCGACATCTCAACGGCAAGCCCGTCACGCGGTTGATTGTTACTCACATGCACACGGACCACGTTGGCTTGGCCGGGTGGCTTGCCGAGCGCTGCAACGTGAACCTGTGGATGTCGAGCTTGGAGTATTTCACTTGCCGAGTACTCGTTGCCGATACCGGCAAACAGGCACCCAAGGAAGGTTTGGATTTCTATCGTACAGCCGGTTTCGACGAACAGGCCCTTGATGTTTATCGAGGTCGCTTTGGCATGTTCGGCTCCTTTATTGGCGAGTTGCCTCAGGCTTTTCACAGCCTGGCACATGGTGACCATTTGCAGATGGCGGGGCAGGATTGGCAAGTATGGGTTGGCCGTGGCCATTCACCGGAGCACGCTTGCCTGTTTTGTCCGGCACTGAATATGCTTATTGCCGGCGATCAGATTCTGCCGAGGATTTCCTCGAACATCAGCGTGCGCCCGACCGAGCCTGCTGCCAATCCCTTGCTGCAATGGCTGGATAGCTGTGAGCAACTACAAGCGTTTCTGCCGGAAGACGTGCTCGTTCTGCCGTCCCATGGCTATCCGTTTCGCGGCGCTCACCAGCGCCTGCAACAACTCATCGACGGTCACCGGGCGGCCTTGGATCAGCTTTACGCACACTGCGAGACACCCCGCCGAGCGGTAGACACGTTTTCTGCGTTGTTTCAACGGCAGGTCGACGCAAAGAGTTTGATTATCGCCACCGGTGAGAGTCTGGCACATTTGAACTTCCTGCTTGCTGAAGGGAAACTCCAAGTGAGCACCGATGCCGACGGGGTCAAGTGGTATTCACAGGCATAGCTACGGTGGCCACAACGATAGAGTCATGACAATGCAAGAACCGAACTTAGTAGGTCGCCGAGTCTTGGTGACGGGTGGCAGCTCAGGTATCGGCCGAGCAACGGCGCTGGCATTTGCCTCCGCCGGTGCGGCTGTCATCGCAACGGCTCGCCGCGGCGACGAGCTCGCAGTGCTCTGCGACGAAGCTGATTCATTGCCGGGCACGATCGAGGCGGTTGCGGGCAATCTGACGGACGCGGATTTCCCTGCGGCGCTGGCCAAGACCGCAGACCCGGTGGATGTGTTGGTGAATTGCGCGGGGATGCTCGGCCACGGGCCATTCTTGGACACGGATCCTGCCGAATGGCCGAAGGTGTGGGAGCTCAACGTGCATGCACTCATGTGCGTATCCCAAGCCATTGGGCGCGGCATGCGCGCGCGGGGTAGCGGTCACATCATCAATGTGACTTCTATTCTTGCCGGCCGCGCCTACCGCTATACGCTCCCGTATACCGCAACCAAACATGCGGTGCGGGGTGTCAGCCGCGGTTTGCGCGTGGAGTTGGCGGAGTTCGGGATCAAGGTCACGGAAGTGGCGCCGGGACTCACGGACACCCCTATACTCGATAGCTTCAGCGATGACGATGCGGCGGCTGACTACGACGCACGGCCCTATCAGCCATTGGATGCCGACGAGGTTGCGCTCGCCATCGTCCGGGTGGCCTTGAGTGGACCCAACACGTGTCCCGAACGGGTTGAGGTCCATCCATTGGGTCAAACTGCCTGAACAAGCCAATGAGTTACGAATTCATTGTCTACGACAAACGGCCACAGCAGCACCTTGCTGTGGTCACCATGAATCGGCCGGAAGTGTTGAATGCGATGAACGTCGCGGCGACGGAGGAATTGACCCAAATTTGGGACGACTTCGCCGCCGATCCGGAACTCTGGGTGGCGATCCTGACCGGTGCCGGCGATCGAGCCTTCACCGTCGGCAACGACCTCAAGGATAAGTCGGCAAAGACCTGGCCACCCGCGCGCGGCCCGGCTGGATGGGGTGGTCTGGTGACGCGATTTGATCTCAACAAGCCGGTGATCGCCGCCGTCAACGGTTGGGCGTTGGGCGGGGGGCTGGAGATCTGCCTCGCCTGCGACATTGTCATCGCCGCCGAACATGCCCGCTTCGGTTGCCCGGAACCGCGCATCGGCGGCGTACCCACGGGGGCGATCCATCGTTTGGTGCGGCAGGTGCCTTGGAAGACGGCCATGGCCATGCTCTGCACGGGCCAGCCGCTGGATGCCGATGAGGCCTACCGTGCCGGTTTGGCTAACGAAGTCGTGCCTGCCGGTGAGTTATTGGCAACGGCCGAATCTTGGGCTAAGGAAATTATCAAGAGCGCACCGTTGGGCGTGCAGGCGGCCAAAGAAGTGGCACGACTGGGCGACGGCCTATCCGTGCAAGCTGCCATGAGCCAAAGCTACACGGCTATCGAACGGGTGCGCGCCTCCGAGGATTCCGTTGAAGGGCGCAAGGCCTTTGCCGAAAAACGTGCGCCCCATTGGCGCGGTCGCTAACAACGCTGCCGGCGCCGTTCAGA
>JAHEKG010000115.1 GCA_024638475.1 Rhodospirillales bacterium
GAACCCGCCAAACAACGAACGCGCGGCTGACGCGGAACCCCGCCGGGCGATCCGGCTGAGTGCTCGCGGCGTGAGGTCCAGCTGCAACGCCCGGGCGGCAGCGGCGGTCAACGCGGCGAAACCGGAGGCGGACGAAGCCAACCCCGCGCCGGTTGGGAAATTGTTGTGGCTGACAACCTCGGCACGCTGGTCCGTGCCCGCCAGTTGCCGCAACAAATCCAGTTGCGCCGTCACCCTTGGCAGCATCGCCTCCCGGCGCTCGCCATTCAGCGAGAACTCATCGGTTGAGCCCTCCGCGCCGAAGCTGACCTCGGTATCCGTATACAAACCTTCGAGGGTGACGGAGATCGACCCCACCGCTGGCAAGTTGAGCCGCGTGTCTCGCTTGCCCCAGTATTTGATCAGTGCAATGTTGGCATTCGCACGCGCCGCGCCAGTCGATGTATTGGTCATGGTTGTCTATAGATATCCGTGTCGCTCGAACCATTGCAGCGCATCGCCAATGGCTAACTGCGGCGAACGATAGCGATAGTCTAATTCCTTCATCGCCTTGGCACTCGAGAAATACATCGGCCGGGCCGCCATGCGTAGTTCGTCCCGGCTGAATCGTGGCGGCTTGCCCGTTAGCCGGGCCAGCGCTTCAGCGATTGCAGCCAACGGCACGAGGGGTGCGCGCGGCAACCGTACCCTAGGGGGGCGGCGATTTCGCAATTTGGCCACCTCGGCGAGAATCTGGGCCAGGGTCATGTCCGTGCCGCCGAGAATATATTTCTCGCCGGCCCGGCCAAGTTGCAAGGCCTGCAGATGGCCGCGGGCAACGTCGTCGACGTGAACGACATTAAGCCCCGTGTCCACATAGGCGGGGATGCGGCCGCGCGCCGCGTCGACGATGATTCGCCCGGTGGGCGTGGGCTTAGCGTCGCCGGGCCCGATCGGCGTGGATGGGTTGACGATGACCACCGGCAGCGACGTTTCCTGGTGCAACGCGAGGACGCGCTGCTCCGCGAGGTACTTCGAGCGCTTGTAGTGCCCAACACGACTGGCGAGGGTGACCGGCGTGTCCTCGTCGGCCACACCCTGGCGTACATAACCGAGCGTCGCAACGCTGCTCGTATAAACAATCCGTTCCACACCCGCCCCGGCGGCGGCTCGCAGTAATGCTTCCGTGCCCTCGACGTTGGCACGATACATCGGCTCCGGGTCCGGCACCCAAAGGCGATAGTCGGCGGCAACATGAAAAACATAGCGGCATCCCGCCACCGCCTCGGCCAAACCCTCCTGGGTGACGAGATCGCCGGTAACCCACTCCACGTCCAAGTCGGCAAGTGTGGCGCGCGTACTGCCGCTCCGCGCCATGGCACGCACCGCGTGCCCCGCCGCAACCAATTGCCGCGCCACGGCGCCACCCACGAACCCAGTCGCCCCGGTGACGAGGGTGGTCACCGGCGCCGGCCTTGCAGCAGCGCCGGCAGCAACACCAGCGTTGCCAGCAGTGTGACGAGCATGCCCACCGTCAACAGCCAGCCCATACTCGCCATGCCCGGATGGGGAGAGAATGCGAGGTTGCCGAAACTAGCGACGGTGGTCAGGCCGCTAAACAGCACGGCCCGTCCTGTGCTCACCTGCGTCAATGCGGCGGCGGTGGGGGGTTCGCTCCGCCAGCGATGGACCATGTGGATGCCGTTGTCTACACCGACCCCGAGCAACAACGGTAGCGCGATGATGTTGGCGAAATTGAACGGCTGATCGAAAACTACGGCAATTGCCGCTGTAACGACGGACACGACCAGCACCGGCACCAAGACCAGCAAGCCGTCCGACCAACGTCCCAGGAAAAACCAAACCAACAAAGCCACAACGAGTAACGCGTAGGCGAACGCCAACTGAAACGAACGCACCACCGTCGCACCCCCTTCGCGGTTAACGACGGGCCTGCCCGTCGCGCGCGGCGCCACTTCCCAGACTGCATCGATAAACCGGGAAGCCGCGCGGTTGTCCGACACGTCTACGGCCGGGTGAATTTCGACGAGGGCCTGGCCGTCCGCGAGCACGAATCGGTCCACGAGGGCTGCGGGCAGGGTTGCGCGGGTGACGGTTGTCGCCGTCAATGCGCGTTCAAGGCGGGTAAGCGCCGGACCAAACTCCGCCATGAGGTCGCGGTCCAGCGCCGCTAGCCGCCCCTCGCGTTGCCCCTCGCCTAAACCGTCGAGGTGCTCACCGAACGCCGTCAAGGCTACCGCCAGCAGTGACGCCGGGGTCGCCTCGAGCCCCTGCAGTACGCCCGCCAACTGCGGCGCGGCCCTGGCAAGGCGCGCCGCATCCGCTGGGCTTGCCGGCAGGTTGCCGAACTCGGGGCCCAACATCAATTGCAGGTCTTCCAGCACGAACAGCTTGTCGTCCTGGTCGTCGGGGACTAGCGTGCCAACCGTTACGGCCCGCTTTACCTCGGGTAACGCTTGTAGCGCCGCAGCCAGCGTTGCCGCCGCGGCTTCGGATTCGGCGACTACAGTGAGAGTGACGGGTGC
This sequence comes from Rhodospirillales bacterium, assembly GCA_024638475.1. Lineage (GTDB taxonomy): Bacteria > Pseudomonadota > Gammaproteobacteria > Steroidobacterales > JAHEKG01 > JAHEKG01. The sequence continues at coordinate 2,526 of JAHEKG010000115.1, forward strand.
CACCCGCTCGTCTTGAACGAGTGCGTTGAAAGCTTGCACGGATTCGGTCTCGGCTTCGCGCAGGTGCAACGGGTCGTTATCGAAACGCGCGCCGCTAAGCGCGACGAGGCCGGCCAGCGTGGCCAGGGCCGTGACGCCGATGACCCAGGCTCTGGCCGGCTGCCAGCCCGAGGGAGTGATCTGCCGGCGTTGTTTTGCTGGCGCCAAGCGAGGCGCCACGACCCGCAGCAACGCTGGTAAGAGCGTCAGGCTGACCGCCAAGCTGAAAAACATACCGGTCCCGGAAATCAGCCCCAGTTCAGAGACGCCGACGAACGGCGTGGGTATGAACGCATAAAACCCGGCCGCCGTCGTCACGGCACAAATCACCAATGACATGCCCACGCCGCGCGCCGCGGCGGGCAGTGCGGCATCCGCCGACAAACCTTCGCTGCGCAGTTCCTGAAACCGCAATATCGAATGAATGATGAAGTCGATGCCGAGACCGATATACAGCACGGCGAATGCGACGGAGATCAGGTTGAGATGACCCACCGCCAATGCCGCAAACGCCGCGGTCAACATCAGGCCCGCGGTCAACGCGATGATTGATACCCCGAGTAACCAAAAGGATCGTAAGCCGAGGTATAAAACAACCGTTACGAATAGCAGGGCCAGCAGGCCGGCCAGGCTGGCGCCGCGGACGACGCTATCCAGCTCTTCGTGCTCCATGGCGACATTGCCCGTCAAACGGACGCGCGCATCGGTGGTGTCCGCTTGCAGCACCTTTAGAAATTCCATCGCCGCTCTGGCGGGGCGAGCTTTCGTGAAATCCAGCGCCGGTTCCACAACAAGCAGCTGCCGGGGAATGCCGCCACCCCCACCGGCTAAGCCGCCCCAGTCCAAACGCCTCATACTGCCTGAGGCGTGGGCGTTTACGACTTCCGCGATTTGCGCCATCAGTGGACCGAATTCGGCGACGGCGTCCGCATCGCGGGTGACGAAATCCGCTAATGTCTCCAGCAAATTTGCGCCGCTTGCATCCTCGGCCAAACGGCCAAGCAGCGGCTGCGCTGCTGTGAGACGGTCCGCCAACTGTTCCAGCTCCGGCAGCGGTAAGTACAACAACCCGTTGCGTTCCAAGAACTCTCCGCCGAGGGGCTGATAGATATCCAAAAACAGGTCCGGCCGTTGCTGCATCGCCGCGGCCCATTCGGCGGCGGCGCGATCGACCGCGGCTTGGGTCCCATCGATAACGACGATGATGGTTCGGAAACGATTAGGAAACTGTTCGCGGAAGGCAATGAAATCGCGTCGCCATGGCAGTTCGCGGGCGATCATGTCGGCGGTATCAGTATTGATACCGAGGTGGTTAGCCGCATAATAACCGCTGCCGGCCGTCAGCAACGCGAACAGCACAATCACCCGCCACGGCCTCGCCGCCACCGCGGCCACTAGCCCCGCAATAGCGTTTGCAAGCGGCTGAACGCTCATAACGAACGACGCTCGCATTCGCCAACGAGACGAGTGGCCGCTGCTTGCAGGCGTCGCCGCGCCAAGCGGAAGCGCGGTACCAGCCGAGCCACCTGCCAGCATTGACCCGGGTGCATCCACTCGCCAAGACTAGGCCAGCGAAAATTGCCGTCGGCGTCCGCCATCCGCAACGCCAACGGTGGGACGGGATCGTCGGGTCCGTCAAGCACGACGCGAATCACCGCAGCCGGCACCTTGTGTTGGCTCGCCAGCGCCAGGATAGCCGCGGATTCCATGTCACAGCCAATCGCCTCCTTGGCATGGCGGGCTTTGACTTCAACATCGAGCAGCGGGCTGTCCACACACAACAATGGCTCGGTCGCCGGATTCATCTGCGCCATACTCCGGCAGATTCGCTGCCCCCAATCGGCCTCAACGGCCAGCCGTTGTTGCCGATAGAGCACTTGCTGCGGAACGAGCAACCGACCCGGCAACGCTTCAGCGCGCAGACCCCCCGCGAAACCCATGAACACCACGCGCCCGGCGCCGCGGGCGAGTGCCGCCCTGAAACCCTCACGCGCTTTGGCCGCACCCACGCCGCACTGTAAAAGGACAACCTGCGACGAGTCGCCGATGCAGCGAGCAAGCGCGGCATGCTCGGTTGCCAGCGCGGTCAACAGCGCCAGCTTCGACCTTGACGTCACCGTCAGGCGCCGCCCTGACCGACGGCATCCTGCACGAATGGGTGAGATTCGGGGGCCGCCTCTGGCGCGGTTTCCGCCGCACTAGCCAACGGCACACCTTTGCCGGCGAACGAAAACAAACGGTTCAACATCCAATTACTATCCAGAAAAATATTCGTCATGACCACGGTCGCATTAACGGCTCGCCGGGATATCTTGACGTCCTCGCCCGACTCGAACGGCAACGATACATGGATGCGCCGCAACGTCAGGATAGCCATCCCCACCGCCCAGAAACAGAATCGCCGAATGCCCCGGTGGGCCCTGGGAATCGCGCAGGAGTAGTCCATCGCATAGCGCAAGTGACGATGGGCAATGCCGATCAACTGCGTCATGCCGGCACGGAACTCGGGCGAATCGCCCATGGACCTAAGGCAAGCCAGATCCGCCCCGCCAAATACACTGCGCGGCAGCCAACACACGCCCGCCTGCTGATCCTCCCAAATGTCCTTGAGTATATTGGTCATCTGCAGCCCTTGACCGAAACTAACGGCCAGCGGTTCCAGCTTGTCGCGTCGTGCTGCGATATCGGACGCATGCAGACAAAATAGATCGGTGAGCATTTCGCCAACAACACCGGCAACGAAATAACAATAGCGGCTCAAATCCCGAACATTGCCGAGTCCGTGAGCCGAGTTGTTGCGTTGAAATTCGGGCATACCGCTGCACATGATGCGCACGCAACGTTCCAGTGCCGCCCGCTCCCCTGCCGGAAAGCGCTCGGTCAATTGCACCACCGCGGCTGTGTCGGCAACGAGATCTCGCTCCGCCACCAGCGTCTGCGCCGACAACGCCGAGCTCAGCTCGCGGGCAAAATCGTCTGCCGATCCCTGCCCCGCCACCACCGCCACGAACTGGTCGTGAAACCGCGTTTTCTCCGTATGGGTCAACGCCACATCGTCCTCGATGGTATCGGCGATGCGGCACAGCAGGTAGGCATTGGTCACGACGGCGGCCAACGGCTCCGGCAGCTGAGGGATCGTTAACGCGAAGGTGCGGGAAACGCCCGGCAGGAGGTTGTCCTGGCGGGCCAACGCGGCCTTGATGGAAACGGAACCTTCAGGCATTGACGCTTTCACGTTCAAGACGGCAACCCAATGCTATGCTGGCGAGGATAGTACCACTACCCCGACAGCGACCCGGCCATGCGCGCACCCAAGCACTCCCCGAAACTAGTCTAAAATCCGCGCCATGCCCGCCCATTTCGAATCCCAAGTTCCCCGCTACCAGGCTCGCGTCAACGCCGCCCTGGCTCGCTGGCTCGAACATCCCAACGAGACCCCACAGCAGCTGCTGGCGGCGATGCGCTATGCCGTGCTGGGGCCGGGAAAGCGCATCCGTCCACTGCTCTGCTATGCCACCGCGGAGCTTCTGGAATTGGACCCGGGCAAAGTCGATCCTATCGCCGTGGCGATCGAATTCGTCCACGCCTATTCCCTGATCCACGACGATCTGCCGTCCATGGACGACGACGATCTGCGCCGCGGTCGAGCCACGACGCATCGCGCCTTCGACGAAGCCACTGCTATCCTGGCCGGTGACGCACTGCAAGCGCTGGCGTTCCAGGTACTCATCGACGACCCCTTACTGCAGGCGGATTATCCCGAACACCAAGCTGGCCTGGTCGGGTTATTAGCCAGCGCCGCTGGCCCGGCCGGAATGGTCGGCGGCCAGGTCTTGGACCTGGCCGCCGAAGGACGCAACCTCACTGCCGCTGAACTGGAGGATCTCCACCGACGCAAGACGGGGCGATTGATCGAAGCGGCGATCCTGATGCCCGCAAAACTGTGCCCGGCGCGCAACGAGGCCGATGCGCTGCAACTGCGATCGTTCGCAACGCTTATCGGCCTGGCATTCCAGATCAGGGACGACATTCTCGAAGTGGAGGAAGATACGGCGACACTAGGCAAATCCGCTGATTCTGATACGGCCAATGCCAAGTCAACTTACCCGAGCGTGCTCGGTCTCGAGCGAGCTAAACACCGGGCGGACGAACTCTACGCCCAGGCAGTAGCCGCGCTTGACGGGTTAGGCGCCAACGGCGTCGGTTTGCGCTGGCTATGCGACTACATCGTGCAACGGCACCACTAGTTAGCGCGCGGCATGGCTGATCGATTGACGCTCACCCAACAAGGTGTCCGGCTCATCAACCGAGCCGGCGAACATCTGCCCCTACCACGGGCATTGACCGGCCTGGAGAGCGCCGGCTTGATCGCTGCCGCGAAACGACGCAGCGGTGCGTCGGATTTCGGTCCCTGGCAAATCCGCGCCCCGCTGGATCGACTAACCGCTAGCTACGGGAAGGCACGGCTGACGACGCTGGGTACCGTGACCGTCCGCGAAACCCTGGTGAGTTCGCTGGCCAATTTGTTCACGATGGCCGCAGAGCGTTACCGCCACCCGGCCATCGATCAGCAAACCATCACGCAACCCGTTTTCGTCATCGGCCTGCCGCGCACGGGCACAACATTCCTGCATGGATTGCTTGCCCAAGATCCCGATAACCGCGCACCCTTGAGCTGGGAGGTTATGTATCCGGCAAGCTACCGTAGCGATCCGGCGGCCGCGCGGCAGGCTCGGGCTAAGGCGGCCAGGCGGCTGGCCATAGCGAACCGGCTTGCCCCCGCCTTCAAACGCATTCATCCCGTAGAGGCTGATCTACCGCAGGAATGTATCGCCATCACTGCCCATGTCATGCGCAGCATTCAGTTTCATACGACGCACGACGTGCCGGAATATCAAGATTGGCTGGAAAGCGACCCACAAACCGACGCCTACCGATTTCACCGGAATTTCGTGCAGCACTTGGAGTACGGCTCGCCAGGACGGCGCTGGATATTCAAAGCGCCCGGGCATTTGTTTGCGCTGCCGGCGCTGCTGGCAACGTATCCTGATGCCAAGATTATCCAGACGCATCGCAATCCGCTTGCCGCGATGGCGTCTTTGGCAAGCCACACGACTGTCCTACGCCGGGCGTTTTCCGACGATGTCGATGCGCATCGGGTGGGTCGCGATTGGACCGAACGCTGGGCAAATGCGCTTGACCGGTTCTTGGCGTCACGCAATCAGCACTACGATACCGGCTATCTGGATGTCGCCTACGACGACATCGAGCAGCGGCCATTGGCGCTGCTGGCCGCGATTTACGACTGGCTGGGTTGGCCCCTGCCGGCCGACACTAAGAAACGGATGCAACGATTCCTGAATGCCAATCCAAAGAACAAACACGGCGCTCATCGGTACGACCTGGCCAGCTACGGCCTGGAAGCCGAATCACTGCAGCGACGTTTCGAGAAGTACTGCAGCCGCTTCCGAATACCGCTTACTCAGTAACATCCAGGCCGGCTTGATCGACACCCGTATTGCCGTTGGCCGGATCATGGGCAAAAAACGCGATGTGGTATTCACCCGCGCCAGGTACCTTCCAAGCCTTGCGGAACTGATTAGGTTGACCCGCATACTCGAGCATAACTTCGTCGACCAACTCATCGCCCGTATAGATCAGTGCGCCGATATCGTATGCATTGGAATCCCACATGCCACCCGGCGTCAGCGGACAACCGCACATCATGGTGATTGTCGCGCCAATCTCCAAAGTGTCCGCATCCGCCAAGCTCAGGTGCTCGGCGGCAACCCGACCGGTCACGACGAAGCCGGGCAATGTTATCGTCAGGCCGTCACCTCCACTGAGGTGCCTGCCGGGGACGAGCCAATGAGTGAGGGACACCCGTTGGCTCGCATGGGGATAGTGCAGCGGCCCCTGAACCGTGACCTCGACCAATGTGGGCTGGGCGATATCGACCGCCGCCGCGAACACGGCGGCATCTTCTGTGGCCAGCGTCGCACCGCGTTTGTGCGACTTCGACATGATGCGCCGGGTATCGCCGGTACCGCCGCGGGTGACGCCTTCGGCGAGCAGGGCCCGCGTTTGCACGACGCGTATCGTCACCTTCATACCGCCCATTGCCGTGCCGATGAATTTCGCGTCTTTCGCCAACACGCGGACGTGAATGTCAGTGGGTTCGGCCACCGTTGTGGTCGCCCATAGGAATCCCAACGCTAATGCAACTAGCCGCATAATCTTGACCTCATTGATTGGGCAACTCGTGGTCGCCAAATTGTTCACGCAGTGTGACCTTGTGAATCTTGCCGGTGGCGGTGTGCGGCAGCTCGTCGACGAAGACGACGTCGTCCGGCACCCACCAGTTCGCTACTCGTTCACCCATCCAAGCCAGCAGCTCCGATTTTTTAACATCCGCCTTGGGGGCCTTGACGGCAATCAGCAGCGGCCGCTCCGCCCATTTCTTGTGGGCAACTCCGATCACCGCTGCCTCGGCGATCGCCGCATGACCGACTGCGACGTTCTCCAACTCGATGGAGCTAATCCACTCACCGCCCGTCTTGATGACGTCCTTCGTGCGATCGGTAATATGCATGTTGCCCATTGAGTCCACGGTCGCCACGTCGCCGGTCTCGAACCAACCATTGGCATCATGTGCTTCACTCTCGCCCTCGAGGCGATAATAACCATCGCATACCCACCAGCCCCGGACCTTGAGCGATCCGAAATCGGTGCCGTTCCACGGCAACTCGGTATCATCATCGTCAACGATTTTCATATCCACGCCGAAGACGGCACCGCCCTGCTTAGCAAGAATGGCATCTCGCTCGGCGGCGCTCAACTTATCTACATCGACCCGCGGCGCATTGAGGGTGCCCAATGGGCTCATCTCCGTCATGCCCCAAGCATGGTGGGTCACGACCCCATGACGCTCCTTAAACTCATGCATGATGGCGAGCGGACAGGCCGACCCCCCCACGACCGTGCGCTGCAGACTGGTAACCTGTTTGCCGGATTCGCGCAAGTAAGTCAGCAGACCCAACCACACGGTCGGGACGCCGAGGGCGATGGTCACCCCCTCGGACTCGATGAGGCGTTGGAGGGTTTCGCCATCCCCCATTTTCGGGCCGGGGAATACCAACTTGGCGCCCGCGACGGGACCGGAATAGGGCATCCCCCAAGCATTGGCGTGAAACATCGGCACGACCGGTAACGCACAATCGCGGTGACTTAGATTGATCGCGTTGGGCAAACAGCTCCCATAACTATGTAACACGGTAGCGCGGTGACTAAATAGCACGCCCTTGGGATTGCCCGTCGTACCGGACGTGTAACACAGCGCGCTGGCTAAGCGTTCATCCAACTGGGGCCAGACGAACTCATCGGACTGCGCTTCGAGCAGCGTCTCGTAGCAATCCAGCTCCAGGCTACTACTGGGCATGACCCCCGCGTCGCACATCACCACCAACCGGGGCAGCTTGGAAAGCCGGC
>JAHEKG010000364.1 GCA_024638475.1 Rhodospirillales bacterium
CCCACTCACCCCCTCACCCATGAGCATCCGCAGCTATTGCATGGCCCGCTTTTATGACTCCACCATGGCCAAGGCCGAGGCGGAGACGGTGGGGGCGGTACCGGTGTAATTACCGTCGGTGCGGTCATTGCCATGGCCGCGCACCTGGAAGGCAAGGGTGCAAGCGTCCTCGACTTCATGGGGTTCGCTCAGAAGTTTGGAACGGTGTTGAGCTACCTGCGTATCGCCGACAGGCGTGAAGACATCAACCAGGTGCGCATCGAGCGCGGCCGGGCTGATGCTTTAATTGGCTGCGACCTGGTCGTCAGCTCGTCGCCGCGGGCTTCCGTCGCTTACTCGAAAGACAATACCCGGGCGGTGCTCAACACCGCGGAGATGCCGACCGCCGATTTTGTGCGCGACCGTGACGCCACGCTGCGTGCCGACGAGCGGGTCGAGGCGGTACGGGGCGCCGTTAACGAGCTGGCGACGGTGCCGGCTAACCGCCTCGCCGCAAAGCTGCTCGGCGATACCATTTATGCCAATGTGCTGACTCTTGGAATGGCCTGGCAGAAGGGCCTGGTGCCGGTCTCGCTGGCGGCCATCCAGCGCGCGATCGAACTCAACGGCGTGCAGGTGGAAAAGAACCGCGCGGCTTTCGACTGGGGGCGTCTGGCCGCGGAAGACCCCGGCTACGTCGCCTCGTTGTTGCCCGAACCGGCCCATGACGAAACGCTGGACGAGATCATCGAACGACGCAGAGAATTCCTCGTCGGCTACCAGGACGAGCGACTGGCCGAACGATATACCGCGCTTGTGGCGCGGGTCAGGGCAGCCGAAGAAGAAGTGTCCCCTGGTTCGACGGCGCTGGGAACCGCCATCGCCCGCAGCTATTTCAAGCTGCTGGCCTACAAGGATGAGTATGAAGTCGCGCGGCTGCACACCCGGACCGGGTTTGCGGAAAAGGTCGCCGAACAGTTCGAGGGTGACTACAAGTTCAATTACCACATGGCTCCGCCGTTGCTGAGCGCCGGTGTCGACGCGCGCGGCCGTCCGCGCAAGCGGGCTTTCGGTCCCTGGCTGACCCCGGCGTTGCGGATGATGGCGCGGCTGAAATGGCTGCGTGGCACGCCGATCGATCCCTTTGGTTTCAGTGGCGAACGGCGCATGGAGCGGGAGCTGATCGGCGAATTCGAAAACCTGGTCGAGCGCCTGCTGAACGGCCTGAATGAACAACGGCTCGGTGCCGCGGCGACGATCGCCGCGATGCCGATGGAAATACGTGGCTTCGGGCCGGTCAAGATCGACGCCGCCAGGCGGGTGCGAACTGGTATCGAGTCCGCGCTCGAGCAATACGAACAACCCGCGCGCCGGCAGCGCAGCGCGGTTGACGCGGAAACCACGGCAGTCTGACCAGATTGTATGAAAACGACTTTCGTTGAATACGAATCCGACGGTGCCACGATGCAGGGTTACCTCGCGTTGGCCGATGACGTACCCGCAACGCGGCCGGTGGTACTGGTCGCTCATGCCTGGGCCGGGCAGGGGGAGCTGGAGCAGGCCAGGGCCCGGGCGCTGACGGGTCTCGGTTACGCCGGATTTGCGATTGACCTCTACGGCAAGGGCCGGCGGGGGACGAGTGTCGAGGAAAACCAGGCGCTGATGACGCCGCTGCTGGAGGATCGCGGACGGATCGAGTCCGGGATGCTCGCGGCGCTTGCGACAGTTCGCGGGCTGGCCGGCGTCGACCCGGGTCGTGTTGCCGCGATCGGCTTTTGTTTCGGCGGCCTGTGCGTGCTGGACCTGGCCCGCAGTGGCGCTGATGTTCGCGGCGTGGTCAGTTTTCACGGCTTATTCAACCCGCCATCGAAGCCGTCAGCGGGGATCCGGGCAAAAATTCTGGCGCTGCATGGCTGGGACGACCCGATGGTGCCGCCGGAGCAGGTGCGGGCGCTGGCCGACGAATTTAATGCGGCCGGGGCGGACTGGCAGCTGCACGCCTACGGCAACACGATGCATGCCTTTACGAACCCCAATGCCAATGACCCGGATTTCGGCACGGTTTACAACGCAACGGCCGACCGCCGCTCGTGGCAGGCGATGATGGCATTCCTGGCTGAAGCGCTGGCCTGAGCGTTACTCGTAGTCGGTCGACGAAGGTCCCGGCGGGCGATAGAACAGCTGCTCGATCAAAGCGAGATCGCCCATGTTGACGATGCCGTCACCGTTCATGTCGGCGTGCGGGTCGTCTGTGAAGAACTCGCGCGCCATGTAGGCGAGATCCGCAAAGTTGACCACTCCGTCCTGGGTGAAATCGGCGTCACAGAGGTTGCCGTAACCGTCTAGGTCGGTGTCACGCTGGTCTGCGTTGTCGGCGGTAATACAGTTATCGGCCAGGTCATCGAAACCGTCGCCATCGGTGTCGGCAACCGGGATGCTCAGCGCAGCGAATACACCGGCATGATCGGAGGGCCACAGGCCACCCGGCGTCTGGTCGCCAATTTCTTCCCCGAGTACTTCGCTGGCCAGCACGGTGCCGGCCGGGGCGTTCGAATTACGGACAAATACGATGTCG
>JAHEKG010000365.1 GCA_024638475.1 Rhodospirillales bacterium
CAACCCCCACCATTCATGGATCACGATAATGCTCGGCAGCGGTTCCGCCGCGTCCTCGGGCATCGCCACATAGCCGATGAGATTCCGGTCGGCGCCTTCCCCGTAGGCGAGCTCGGTCCCCAATACCGGCCGCGCCGGCGGCACGCTGACGGCGGGCGAGGGCTGCGGCGTATCGTCTTGATGAGCCGCGGCCGTATCTTCTAGGAACTGTTGGTCGCCGTTAGAGTCAGACGGTTCGTCCGGAGTTTGGCCACACCCGGCGCCCAACAGGGCGCTGCCCAACAACAACCCAATTAGACGCCAACTCATTTAGGTACCTCCCATTTCCCGAGCACCAGTGCAACAGTTTGCCAGGCTTCGCGCAACTGGCAACCTCGGGTTTCCCCCCCTGGCGGGCTGGCGTTGATGCCGTCAAGATGGGGCGCTTTGGGGAGGAGTGCGGATTTGGAATTTTCTCGCCGTCGCTGCTGGGTAATATTCATGATGGCGGTGGTTGCGCAGGCCCAGGCGGCCGATCAAGCCGTCCTGTTGGCCGCTGACGAATCGGCCATCGACTCGCTCGAGGTGGGTTTCAACAACACTCGACGCCTGGATATCGCCCCGGCAAATTATCCGCGCCTCCTCACGGTCGATGAGCGGGAAGCCGATATCCGAATCGTGCTACCTGCGGACGGCGACATCACCGTCGACAATGGAGTCGGCCGTAATTCCAAAGAATGGTTCTATTTGGCGCCACAACGGCGTCACTCCCTATCAATAATCTATACCGACGGTCCCGGGACAGGCATTGGTGTCGGCTTGCAGCTCATGCCACTCACCGCCGAAGCCGCCGACTATTGGCAGCGCCTGAGTAGCGCATTTTTTTCTACCGCGGATCCCGAGACGGCTCTGGAAACCATGGCATCGTCCCTAACCTCGACGTTGCTGAACCCCCAGGAGGCAAACCAACTCCGTTACAGCTTAGCGTTACAACTCATCAACCGGGGTCGATTTGACGAGGCTTCTGAACAACTCGACCTCTTGGTTGAAGCCTTTGCCGGTGGTTGGCGCGCGCGGGCGCTGGTGGATTTGGCGCAAATAAGCTTCCGTCGCGGAGACCTGAAAACCGCCGAGGGGCGGCTTGCGGAGGCGCAGGCCGTAGCCAAGCAGCAAAATGCAGTCTGGGCGGAACTCATCACGGCCGCCAATCGCTGCCGGCTGTTACAAACCGTCGGGGATGCGAGCGGAGCTCGACAATGCACGCTAGAGGTACTCGGCCGCGCAGTGGCCGCCAACGAGCCCAAACTAGTAGCGGGTTTGGAGTTCAATCTCGGTGGCTTGGAAGTCACCCTCGCCAACCCCACGCAAGCCCGCCAAGCCTTCAAAAATGCGCTGCAGTTCTTTGAACAGAGCGGCAACCTGAAAGGCCAGGGTGACGTCGCATCGGCGATGGCGCTTTTGGAGAGGCGTCTGGGGCGGCTGCAACGGGCGCTCGCTTTCCAGGCAACGGCCCTGGAAGCCTTTAGAAGGACTGGCGACCGCCGCCGTGTCGCACTGAGCACGAGTAATCTTGCCAACCTCTACCTCACCCTGGGCGACACCGATAGGGCCAGACCCTTGGTGGAGGAATCCGCTGCCTTGGCCCAGCAACTCAACGATCTGCGTCAATGGCGCCGGGCGCTCGCCGCTTTGAGCCTGCTCGAATCCGAGGTGATGAACTACGCCCGGTCCGAGATTTATCGGCGCCAAGCGCTCGCCCTCGCACAAGAAATCGGCGATAGATCCCTGATCCTGTCGGACCGTCTAGTCTTGGTCACGACGTTAATCGATCAGAATCGATTGTCCGAAGCAGGCACCGAGCTCGCGGAAGCGCAGGACGACTTGATCGCCGCGCCGAACCTGACCGGCACTTTCCAAGCTGTGCAAGGCAGGCTGTTTTTCCAGCAGGGCGAGGTAAGCGCTGCCCGCACGATGCTTGCTGCGGCGCTGGAGAGTAACCAGCAGACCGAGAATCGCCAGGTAGAACTCGCCACACTAACGACCCTGATTGAACTCGAACTCGCGGAAGGTAATGCCCAGCTGGCCAAGGATTGGATCCACGAGGCGCGGCAAGTTATTCAAGCTGGACAGGTCACGTTTAACGATCCCGGCCTGCGTCCACAGTTCTCTCGCAAGTTCGCTCGAATCGCCGAACTCGAGTTGCGGGCCGTGCTCGCCGCGGGTGGGCATGACCTGGCCGAACGCGCGTTTATCAGCGCCGAGCGGAATCGGGCAAACACACTCATCGACCTACTCACAAGGACTGACGCCGTTCCGCCTGTGCCCGACGTCCAGCTACAACAGCAGCTCACGGCTCTGCAAGAACGGCTCGCGCTTACTCTGGTGCAACTGGAGGCTGCGCGTCAATTCGACCCCCAGCAGGTTACAACGCTGACAAGCGCAGTGCGTGATCTACGCCAGGAGGTTGAGTTGCTGGAGGCAAGGGTAGCCGAAGGCTACCCGCAGTTCCCCACCTCGTCGGTGCCTGATATCAAGCTGGCGACCTTGCAAGCTCAACTCGACAAAGACACTT
>JAHEKG010000116.1 GCA_024638475.1 Rhodospirillales bacterium
TGTTTTCGTATCGTCACCGGAACTCCGCTGTACGCATACATCATCGTGGGCTACCTTATCGTCGTGATCCAAACTGCGTTTTCCCCGAAATTGATCGTGCCCCTGGCCTACGACTCGGGTGGGGTCGCGACTTCCACGGTAACCGTTCCGCTCGTCACCGCATTAGGACTGGGCTTGGCCGAGCACGTCCCCGAGCGCAATCCGTTGCTGGACGGTTTTGGACTCATTGCCTTTGCCGCGCTATTCGCCGTCATCAGCGTGCTGGCGTATGCACAGCTCACCGCGCTCACGGCTCGGCGCCAGATTACGGGTGAGCCCGCGAAAGCAAAGGATTCGATAGAACCAAGTACGGAGAACTGATATGCACTTCAAACTACTCGTGGTCTTCGTGGAAGACGGCAAAACGGATGCAGTCCTGGACGCGGCCAGAGCCAGCGGAGCCACGGGCTGCACGGTCATCAATCATGCGCGCGGAGAGGGTTTGGAGAAGCCGAAGACCTTTCTGGGTCTTGGCCTGACCACGCAACGCGATGTCCTGCTATTGCTTGTTGAACAACACTTAAGCCGGAGAATTCTCGAGCAAATCAACGAGGTGGGTGAGTTTGAAGCCAAGCCCGGAACGGGCATCGCCCTACAAATCGATGTAGAAGACGCTGTCGGGGTCATCCGCCAAGCGGAAGAGCTGACTGATGTGGTGGAGGATCAACTATGAAAGAGCGAAAGGAAATATCGGTCCGCGACGTCATGCGGGACGAAGTCACCGAGGTGGAGGGCAGCATCGATGTCATGGAGGCCATGCGTATTATGAAGCGTGTGGGCGCGACCTGTTTGATCGTGAAAAAACGAAAAAAACAGGATGAGTACGGCATGGTACTGTTCTCCGATATCGCCAAGCAGGTCATTGCGAAGGACCGGGCACCGGAACGGGTCAATGTATTCGAGATCATGGCCAAGCCCGTGATAGCTGTACGGCCGGACATGAGCATTAGGCACTGCGCGCGACTTTTCGAGCAGTTCGGCATCAGCCATGCCCCGGTTCTCGAGGACGAGCGAGTGATTGGTATCGTCAGCTACTACTTGTTGGTGCTCGGCGGACTGGATTTGGATTGAAATTGAACTGGAGATATCCATGGCTCAATGGCAAATAGCCCAACTCAACATAGCGCAAGGCAAGACATCGATAGATTCTCCTGAAATGGAGGACTTTGTCGCGCAACTCGATGAGGTCAATGCGCTCGCCGAGAGGACACCAGGATTCATTTGGCGTTTGCAGTCCGAATCCGGGAACGCGACCGACGTCGAGCACCCGTTTGGCACGAACACGATCGTGAACATGTCGGTTTGGGACAGCGTCCAGTCGCTGCATCAATACGTTTATCGGACTGCCCATTCCAACGTGATGGCAAGACGCAAGGAATGGTTCGAGCGGATGAGTGAAGCCTATACGGTGTTGTGGTGGATTCCAGCCGGGCAGCGGCCGACGGTAGCCGAGGGCAAGCGCCGACTCGACCTACTCAAGGCCAACGGCCCGACTCAAGAGGCCTTCAGCTTCAAGCACAGCTTTCCGGATCCGGGCGTTGCGACAGCCAAGACCGAGTTCTTCGACGACGAGTGCCCCGCCTATTGAGGGGTCGCGCGGCAACAACGCGCCGACAGCGCTTGTCTGTGGGTACCTCTTTGGAGGGAATAAAGCGGACCGGAGGGAGCCATCCCATGACAAGGGTGTACGCTTCGGTTAGCTCAGGGACTAGCGGCTAGCGACTCCCACCCGGCACCGGCACGTCACGCTCGTCGGCAGCCTGCGAGTCGAGCTTATGCTCGGCCCAGGTTTCGTCCGTGCCCTTTGCCGGCGGCGCCTGCTGTGTGTGCTTCGCGGCCGGCTCGTAAACGAGCTCCGTTAGTAGCGGAAAGTGGTCCGAGCCAAACGCGCCCAGACGACTAATGGAACGCAAGGTAAAGTGTTCGCTGTGAAACAGATGGTCTAACGGCCAGCGTATAAACCAGTAGTCGGCGTGGTAAGTATTGAACATTCCGCGGCCGACACGCGGGTCGAGCAGACCACTGATTCTGCGGAACAAGCGCGTCGTCGCGGACCAGGCAACGTCGTTAAGATCGCCGGTCACGATGGCCGGCCGGTCGTCCTCCGCTACGCTTTTCGCAACCATCAATAACTCCGCGTCGCGTTCCGAGGAAGCGTCATTTTCCGTCGGGCTAGGCGGCGCCGGGTGCAAGAAGTGCATGCGCACCGCGGGCCCGTTTCGCAACCGCACCAATACATGGATTGACGGCACATTATCCTCGACCAGGTATTCGATGCTGGTTTCTTCCAGTTCGAGCTTAGAGTACAAGTGCATGCCGTAAAGATTATCCAGCGGACAGGGCACACGGTAGGGGTAATCCCGGTGCAGGGGCTGGAGCTGCGTTTCCCACCACGTGTCGGACTCCAATGTCACGACAATGTCGGGAGATTTTTCCTGTATCTGGTCGAGCAGCGCCGCGGCGTTGCGATTCGGGGTCAACACATTGGCGGTCATCATGCGAACGCGATGATCTGTGTCGTGTTCCTGCGCCGGGGCGACCTCGACCGGAAACAGTGCGGTATAAGGAATTATCCACCACGCTTGGTAAGCCAAACAACCTAGGGTGGCTAACCATAAACACCAGGTGATGGGCTGCGACCCGTCGAGTACCAACAACTGAATAATTAACAACGCCAAGGCAAACAGCGCAAACTGCATGCGCGGAAAGTCTAGCCCACGTACCCACCAAACCTCGTGACGGGACAGCGGTATTAGGGTCAGTCCCACCAACAGTGCGGTCGCCACAATAAGCAGGCCCAGCGTGATCATCACTGCACCCTCAAGCGATACCGCCGTTGACCTCGCTCACTTGGCGATTCAGCGTCCATAAATCGTAAAGCCAGCCGACCAGGAACAAGCCGCCCGTGAGTAACCAGATCAGGCCGGTCAGCCATTTTCCAAGATAAAACCGATGAATACCGAAGATGCCGAGAAAGACGAGCAGGATCCAGGTGACGTTATAACTCTTAGGGCCGCTGACATATTTGAGATCGGCCGCCCTATCCATTCCCGGAATCAGGAAGAGGTCGACAATCCAACCGATGAACAACAAGCCCAGGGTGAAAAAATAAATCGTGCCGGAAACTTGGCGGCCATAATAGAACCGGTGGGCGCCCATGAAACCGAAAATCCATAGAATGTAGCCCATCAGCTTGCCATGCGTATGCTGGGGTGAAGACATTTCTCGTACTCCGCGAAAACAGCCGCAGAAAACGGCGGCCTTGATGATGAATGGGTCGAGCCGGTTGAGTCAGGTCACGATAAAGCGATGCAGAAGGTACAGCAACGGGCCGAAGGATGCCATGAACACCGCGATGAGGATATAAAGCGACACCCATACGAGCGAAATGCCGACCTCGATCGCATCGTACACCATCAAAACGCAAAGGATCGTCGTCGCGATGTACAGGTCAATCGTGACCTGGGCCTGGGCTCAGAGCGGCGCTCACGCTACGCGTGCGTGCTCAAACGAAATATCCACACTACTGGCGCTAGTCGGCACGGCAGACAGCCTCTATCTTGAACCCATCGAGATCCAACACGAAGGCGCCATAGTACGGCAACTTATACTCGGGCCGATCACCAGGCATACCGGCATCCTTGGCGCCCTGCGCGATGGCCACCGCATGAAATGCATCGACGCTGGCCCGGTTGGGCGCGACGAAACTGACATGCAGCCCCAGACCGGGGGTCGCCGCTTCCTTGTTTTGATTCAGAAGGATCCAAAACACCGGCGCTGTTGCCGATAGCGAACCGTAGCCGATGCTGCCGGTTAACTCCTTATGGCGCTCCAGCCCGACCGTGGCGAGGACCGCATCGTAGAAGCGGCCCGCACGCGCCAAATCGGCCACTGGGATTGAAACGTGATCCAACATCGCCTTAGAACCCGCCGCTAGCCCGGGGGTCACACGGCCGGATATTCAAGAACATACCAATTCGTCTGCCTGCTGGGGGATCTGCGGAGGTACCATGAGGATACCAGGCCGTATTTTAGGATGCATCGATACGTTATGCTGGCCGCTAAATAACCGTCGGGGACGCAGCAACATGCGCTTAGTATCTTGTGTCTTGGTGGGGCTCATTTTCTCTGCAGATGTGCTGGCGCAGCGGCCCACAGTGATGGTCACGGGCTCGAACCGGGGCATCGGGCTCGAATTCGTACGCCAATACGCCGCCAAGGATTGGTTTGTTATAGCGACTACCCGCCGCCCGCATCAGGCCGAGCGTTTGCGAGCCCTTGCGCGAGAACACAACAATATCCGGGTCGAGCTGCTGGATGTCACCAACGGCGAACAGATTGCCGATTTGGCCAACAAGTATCAGGATCAGCCGATTGACGTGCTGATCAACAATGCGGGGGTTTCCGGCGATTTCATGGGCCCGGGCCAGCGTTTCGGTTCGCTGGACTACGCTGTACTCGACACTTTCCTGGGAGTCAACGCGATTGGGCCGTTGCGGATTACCGAAGCGTTCTACAAGAACGTCAAGACAAGCCGGCAAAAGAAAGTCGTCGCGATCACGGCTTTGCTCGGTGTGCATAGTTTCAACTACGGCGGCTTCGACGGCGCCTATTGGTACAAGATCAGCAAGGCGGCGATGAATGCTGCGATGTATAACGTCGCCCGCGAGGCTGCCAAAGACGGGGTTATCGTGACAATGCTCACCCCGGGTGAAGTAGCGGTCGAGAAAGTCGAAAACCCGGGGCCACGTTTCATTACGCCAGAAAAATCCATACGCGGCATGATTGATGTCATCGAGGGCCTGACCCTGGAAGATTCCGGCGCCATCCTACGGTACAACGGCCGACGCTACGCGTTCTGATCGGCTCGCGGCCAACCGCCACGAGCCGAAGCAAAAGACGGCTATGTGACGTGGACCACCGAGGCGACCGTCATGGAGGGCAGCGTCGTCGAATGCTAGCGCCCATGGCCCGTTCCACGTAGGGGTCTGCCGGGCACGAAGCGTGTGCATTCGCCGCATCGGTTCGCTACGCTCCCCAGAATCTATCCAACCGGAAAAAGAGGTCCAGCATGATTGTCTCAGCCGTTGATCGCATTCTACTCAGCCGCCGCGGGTTACTCGAAGCGGGACTCGGCCTCGCCGCCGCGTCGGCGGCCCTCGGGCCAATCCAGGGCTGCGCCAAGTCGAACGGATTCAACACTCAACTCGACTTCGGCGGGGCCTTCGACCCCAAACGCGCCGAACACAACACGCTGGCCTTCTGCAAACTGATGTCCGATACCCGTGACGGGGTCGAGAATTGCGGTTACTTCAAGGGCAACGTCCTCGCCTACGTGGACGGCAACCAGGCCCTCAAACCCTTGTTCGGTTATGAAGGCTTCGGCATGACGCGAACGTTCCAGGTCGGCGACTACGCATGGCGCAAGCTGCATAAGGAGGTGGCCTATTACACGGATCTCAAGACAGGCGAGGTCATGGATGAATGGCACAACCCGTTTCTGGACGAAACCGTGCGAGTGATCCAAGTGCATAACGACGTCGTAAATTCGAATTGGGCGCCGACCTACTCTTTCGGCGTCGGACCGGAAATGGTCAGCTACCCGTTCATCTTCCCATGGTTAGTGATGGGGGATAACGCCGTCGTCGATTTTGGCGTCAACACGGCCCATGCGGCCGTACTCATGCCCGACAAATGGCCGCGCGAATCCCACGGTAAGATCACCCAGGTCTTGGAGGCGATCCAGATCCATACGCGTCTGTCGGATCTGATGGATCCCAAGCAGACCTCCGTGCATGCCTCGGGCTCCTGGCAGCGCATCTCGCCTTGGCTGCCATGGATGCTGATGGGCCAGCGGCCCGGGCATTTGTTCTACAAGACCGTTACGCGGCGTATGCATGAGGGCGTCGAAGCGTTGCCGGCTCACATTCGCGCGTACACCGAGGCCAACTACCCGGATTACTTCACCGCACCCACGGAGTGGGCCGAACCCAATGTATCGAGTTACGAGGTTTACGAGCGCGAGGTGGAGCCGCAGCCCTTCAAGGACGGTGCCTAGAGGCGTTCACCCGGTAAACACGCTGTCGTTACTCACAAAACACAGCGGATTATCGAACGGGTCGGCTGCGTAAAAAGAAACCTCGCCCCAGGGCCGCTGCGCGATCGATCCGAGCGGGCCCACATCGGGTACGACGTCATCGCTGAAGGCCGCGCCGGCCTCCTTCGCGCGTCGCAACGTGGCCTCCAAATCGTCCACAGCGAGATAAATCGGTTCCGTCAGTGGTTTGGCGTCGTAGCCATCGCCATCGGCGATCGGGTCAAAACAGGCAAGCACTACCCCACCGCAATCAAAATAGTGCCGACCCGGGGAAACGCGATCCCCCGGTTGATCCAGGACCAACGTGTAGAAAGTAGCGGCGCGCTCAATGTCGGTGACGGGAAGCAAGAATCGAAAAAGTCTAGCCATGACCAGAGACCTTCAGCCGCTCAAGCACCAATACCATACAAGTTTCTCGCGGTCCGCAGCGCAGCCCGCAAAGTTACGCCGCGTCAAACCTCGCCTTATTCTCGGCCATCCACTTCTCCATGTCCGCCTTGCCATGGCTGGGATCGTTGACTACGTCGGCATGGGCCTGCATGTAGTGAGGCTGAAGTGCTTTCATCCAGTCTTCAAACGTTTCGCCTTCCGCCGTCACGTCGCATAAATCGCATTTGAGGGTTTTCAAGTTCTTTTCCTGTTGTCGGTTGGACTCGTAGGCCGTGCCACAGGGGCTATCTTACGCCGAGCCGAGCCGGGGTTGAAGCCAGCGCGCAGCTCCCGGAGTTCAGTCAACTGAGTAGACCATCAAATAACTAGTAGAGGTTATCCCGGTAGCCCGCTTCGATATCAGCCTCGATCTCCAGCTGTGCTTCGGCATCGGCATCGTAGCGCTTAGCGATCGACTTCAGCATCAGGGACTGTTGATTGCCGGCCCATGCCTTCGGTTTCCACATGTTCGACCGGATCATCGCCTTGCCGCAATGAAAGAAACATTCGTCGATCGAAACGTGGGTACACAGTAGTGCGGGCTTGTCCTTTTCACTCAGCTGTCGGAGCAGCGCCGGATCGTTAGAGATGGCTGCGCGGCCTTTTATTCTCAGCGTTTCACGCATGTTGGGAACCACAAAAATGGCGCCAACGTTACTATTCCGCAAGATATTCCTGAATCCGAAGATTAGTCGATTGCCTGGCCGATCCGGAATCAGCAAGTTGCCGTTTGCATCGACTTTTACAAAGCCTGGCGAGTCGCCCTTCGGTGACACATCCGCCTGCCCTCTGCTATCGAGGGTCGCCAAAAACATCAGCGGCGAGCGGCGTATAAACTCGATCATCGCATCGTCCAACGCCGAGTAAATCTTTTCTCGGATGCGTTCGATCGGTGGGCCAATCACTCGCTCTAGTTCATCTTCGGTTTGGATAAGGTAGTCTTTGTTCATCTGCGCTGTCCCGTTATGGCACCCTGCACCTCGCGTACCCACAAACGAATTCGGAGCATCGCGTTGGGCGGAATGATGCCCGGTATCCCCGATTCACGATAGCACAAGTGCGCGCTAGCGAGGACCTCCCGATACCCGCCCGCCTGCATGCCATACAAAGACCGCTCAATGCCCGCAATGGCATGGCGCTTGCCTAATGCCGTGGTGTGATCGATGAGTTCGACACCTTCAACGCAGCGTGTCACCAAATGTTCTCTGTGCCTTGCGATTAACCGAACATCCTGGGTGACCTCATCGCCCCTTCGCAAGAAAAGTCTCGCGTTGTAGGTGACGGCCGACCCTCTATCCGCCACTGGGCCGACGCCGGGTACGTCGTTGATGAGCTCAATGCCCTTAGCGAGTTGACCCGCCATCTAACGCCCGACCTTAGCCGCGCCGCGGCACGCTATCGCGACGCTACCTGAGCCGGTGTGCAGCAGCCCTTTTCTCTCACACAACGGCAGGCTGCCACGGCGACGAAGGCACCGATCAAAGGGGCCGCGAGGTAAATCCAGAGGAAAGAGAACTCGGCCGCGGCAACGGCCGGACCAAAGGACCTAGCCGGATTCATCGACGCGCCTGATATTGGCCCGCCGAACAGCGCTGCCAACATGACGGTTCCGCCGATTGCGAGTCCCGCGGTAATGCCCTTTTCTTTTGCGCCTATCGAAACGCCTAAGATCACGAACATTAGAAAAAATGTGAGAACAACTTCCAAAGCAAAGGATTGCTCGATGGCTCCGCTCGGTAGCGTTGCTCCTAATAGTTCGTGCGTAGGGAACAACATCCGCAGACAGCCGCTTGCGAGAACTGCTCCCAACAGTTGGCTGAAGACAAATAGTACCGCCACTTTGACAGACATCCGCCTTGCCGCCACGAAGCCCGCTGTGACGGCAGGATTGAAATGCGCTCCGGAAATATCACCCAGCGCATAGATCATGGCCATGACGACAAGACCGAACGTCGCGGCAATTCCGAAATGCGTTACCGCACCGCCCGAGAAATCGTTAACGATGATGGCACCGGTACCCGCGAAAACCAGACAGAATGTGCCGATGCCCTCAGCCGCGAGTTGCTTGGATATCGGGTAGTTCATATAGTCCTCCGAAACCGCACGGGCGAAGTTAGAGCAATCGCTTTCTAAAACCGATTTGACCCTCGACTTCCGCGTAACCGAGCGAGAGATGGGCGCGTAGGCTCACTCCATCATCTAACTCCGTATCACTCGCCATTTCGGCGTAGCCATTTGTGATCGCCCAAGCCTCGGCGGGGGCCGAGTTGCCGGATAATCCAGAATTTAACATTCATCCGCCCACCGCATATTGGATTAGCAAGTCGCCAAAACCCCATAAGAAGGTGCCGGTCAGGAGCAGTGACAACTCTAGGATCCCAATCGATAGCCGAATATTTTGCGTGGCGTCCGCCATTTGATTGTCGAAACTCGCATTTATTTCGGCTAATTTTTTTTCTATTTGATCGGCATCGCTAGTTTCCTCCGCCAGCCGGGCTTTCGCCACCGTTAAAGCGTTTCTGCGAAGCCGTTTCGAACGAACAAAAAATAGGCGTTCCTGCAGAACACCTCCGATACCGGACCATATCCCTAACATGACGACCAAACACCCAGCCCGACTGAGCCATTCGGCGTCCATGAACCGAATACTTGTCAAGTAAATTCCCAATAGGATGATCATGAGCGCGGCGGCCCATAGCGCGAGCCGATACCTTCGTGAGTGCGGGTTTGAGGTGGAATGTGCCAAAGTCTTTACGACGCAGTGATGGGGTCATAGGTCGGGTGGGTTGACTTCGCTCGCATAGCTCGATGGGAATCCTAGCCTCAGCAGAAGGGCAGACAGGGCCTTAGCATACTCCGAATTGAATTCGACGCCGAGTTTGTCGGCGGGAAGGTTGTAGCACAGAGCGGGTTGGGCAGTACCGTCGTCCAGCCGTTCTGTTTCAACATTATAAGGCCGATAGTCGCCAACGCCAGGGGCGGAGTATAGGCTTGACAACTCAGCATCCGTTAACTCAATCAACATGCCGTAGGCAACTGCTTCGGGCTTCGGCACTAGCGTTGCCCTCGCTCCTATGCGGAGCTCGTATCCGCGTAACAGCGCGGGCCCAAGCGATACGGGCCGCAACCCCATGTCGCTTAGTAGACTTGAGTCCATAAAGAGGCCATAAAAGAAGACGCAGCTCATTACTCGGTATTAGAGGTTAGCGCCATATCACTTCGTCTCCTCTCCTTTGATCGGATTTATTCCCATATTGCCTAATGCTTCCCTTTGAGCATTCTTTGCCCATTCTTATTTAGGCCTCACCGCATACGGCATCAGCAAGAGCGTGCAACAGCATGGCGCCGTCTCCTCGCCAAGCGCTGCCATGCATGCAGGCAAGCGTCTTAGGGTTCGT
>JAHEKG010000117.1 GCA_024638475.1 Rhodospirillales bacterium
ACGTTCGCACTGGCTGCCACTGCAAGGCGGCCGTAGGCTACCGTGACTCATTTGTGTCGGTAGACATCTCTTTGGAGGGAATAAAGCGGACCGCAGGGAGCCATCCCTCCAAAGAGATGTTCACGGGCAAGAGTGGCGTTCGCTGGGTGGCGTAGGGAATCGGGCGCGGGGGTGGGTTGGTTCTGGTTAGACCTTGCTGAATATGAGGGTCGCGTTGGTGCCGCCGAAACCGAAGCTGTTGGACATGACCGTGTGCAGGCCCGCGTTGTCGCGCCGTTCCCGGACGATCGGGAACGACTCGGCGCCGGGATCGAGTTCGGTGATATTCGCCGACGCACAAATGAAGTCGTTTTCCAGCATGAGCAAAGAAAAGATGGCTTCGTGGACGCCGGCTGCTCCCAACGAATGCCCGCTCAGGGATTTGGTCGAACTAATCGGCGGGATCTTGTCACCAAATACCTCGCTGACCGCTTCCAGTTCTTTGGTGTCACCCACCGGCGTGCTCGTGCCGTGGGCGTTGATGTAATCGACCGGATGCTCCGCGGTGGCCAATGCCTGTTGCATGCAACGCACGGCGCCTTCCCCGGAGGGCTGCACCATGTCGACTCCGTCGGAGGTAGCGCCGTAACCCGTTAACTCGGCATAAATCTTCGCACCCCGGGCCTTGGCCCGTTCCATTTCTTCCAGGACGACGACCCCACCGCCGCCGGCGATGACGAAGCCGTCACGGGTCGCGTCATACGCCCGGGAAGCGGTAGTTGGCGTATCGTTGTACTTTGACGAGAGCGCACCCATGGCGTCGAACAACACCGTCAGGGTCCAGTGCACTTCCTCGCCGCCTCCGGCAAACATGATGTCCTGTTTGCCGAACTGAATCATTTCCGCGGCGTTGCCGATACAATGCGCGCTTGTCGCGCAGGCGGACGTAATCGAGTAGTTGATGCCCTTGATCTTGAACGGCGTCGCTAAGGTGGCGGCGTTCGTGCTCGACATCGTGCGCGGGACCATGAACGGGCCCACGCGTTTGAGGCCGCGCTCCCGCAACGTATCCCACGCATGCAGGAGGTTGCTCGAGGACGGCCCGCCCGAACCCATGATTAGGCCGGTGCGGGGATTAGAGATCTCGTCGTCCCCCAGGCCCGCGTCGGCAACCGCTTCCTGCATGGCGATATAGTTGTAGGCCGCGCCGTCACCCATGAAACGTTTGACTCGCCGGTCGACCACTTCCTCGGTTTTTAGATTGACGTTGCCGTGGATGTGGGAGCGAAACCCGAGCTGTTTGTACTCCTCACAAAACTCGATGCCCGATTTGCCCTCGCGAAGGGCAGCGAGGACTGCTTGCTTGTCGTTGCCGATGCTGGCGACCACGCCAAGGCCGGTTACCGCAACTCTTCTCACTGTCAGCTCCTCAAAAGTCCGCCGTAGAGTGAAACAGCCCAACCCGGAGGTCGTTTGCCTCGTAGATCTTGCGACCGTCGACCTCGACACTGCCCTGGGCGATGCCCATCACCAGTTTACGCATCATGACCCGCTTGAGGTCGAGCCTGTAGCGTACCAGTTTGGCGCTCGGCAGTACCTGGCCGCGAAATCTCACCTCGCCGACCCCCAGGGCACGCCCTCGGCCTTTGCCCCCCGACCAGGCCAGGAAAAAGCCGACCATTTGCCATAGCGCGTCGAGTCCAAGACAGCCGGGCATGACGGGGTCGCCATCGAAATGGCAGGCGAAGAACCAAAGCTCGGGGTTGATGTCCAGCTCGGCCACCATTTCCCCCTTGCCAAACTCGCCGCCTGCATCGTTGATCAGGGTGATCCGATCGAACATGAGCATGTTTGGAAGCGGAAGCTTGGCATTTTCCGTGCCGAAGATTTCGCCGTGGCCGCACTGGATGAGCTCTTGGCGGTTATAGCTGTTCTGTTGTGAGGTCAAGAACCAATCCCTGAATTGGACGTTGCGCATACTACTACGCGCACGCCGTCAACGCACCACACTGTGGTTAACATGCCATGCCGTTTCGGGAAAACGTACACAAAACTCTTAGTGTGAGGATTGTCTTCACATGAGCAGGGTAGAGCATGCGAATCGCGATCATCGGTGCCGGCATGGGCGGGTTAACGGCCGCGCTCGCGCTGCAGCGGCTGGGGTTTGAGCCTCGAGTCTACGAGCAGGCGGACGAGCTCATCGAGGTCGGCGCGGGTTTGACGTTGTCACCCAACGCCACCTGCGTATTTCGCCATTTGGGGCTTGAGGAACGGCTGCGGGAGGTCAGCGTCGAGCCTAGCCACTCTGCGGTCAGACACTATCAAACTGGCGAGTGGCTGGTTAGCCGCGAACGCGGACCCTCGGTGGAAGCCGAGTACGGTGCACCGTACCTGCAGTGCCATCGCGCCGATTTGCACGACGCCCTGCTGGACAGCGTCGAAACCAACGATCCCGATTGTGTCGTGCTGGGGCGTCGCTTCGTGAGCCTCGAGCAGGACGGCGGCCCGGCGAATATCCACTTCGCCGACGGCAGCAGTACGGAAGTGGATGTGGTGATCGGCGCGGACGGGGTGCGCTCGGAAGTTCGTGGCAGCCTATTTACCCAGGAGGCGCCAATATTCACCGGGCATGTCGCCTGGCGTGGCCTGGTACCGGTGGACGGCTTGCCCGAAGAAGTAACGCCGGACTCCGGCATCTCGATTGGCCCCATGCGCCTGTTCACCCGCTATTACGTGCGGCGCCGGGAACTCATTAATGTCGTCGCATTCGCGCGCATGAGCGGCTGGGAGATCGAGAGCTGGTCGGAGCATGCGGACATGGAAGAGTTGCTGACGGTATTCGAGGGTTGGAACAGCGAAGTGCGCATGTTGCTCGAGGCAATGCCGCCGGAACTGTGTTTCAAATGGGCATTGTTTGTCCGCGAACCGATGGAAAATTGGACGGTCGGCCGGGCCACGTTACTGGGTGATGCCGCGCATCCCATGCTGCCATTCTTGGGAATGGGGGCGGCGACAGCGATCGAAGACGGCCTCGTGATTGCGCGTTGTCTCAAGCAGCCCGGCGACGTCGAGGCGGCCCTTGCAAATTATCAAGCGGCGCGTTTGCCACGGACCAACTTCATTATGCAAGAGTCGACAAAACGGGTCGCGCAATTGCAGGGCGACAAACCCGAGACTTATGATCGCGCGGGCGAGCGCAACGAAGAATCACTGGGGTTGTTCGAATACGATGCGGGTACGGTGCCGTTGCAGGCAGCCGCCGGTTAACTCGGCGTGGAGTACCAGTTACTCATATTCCTCCACGTATTGTTGTTTGCTTATTGGTTGGGCGGCGACCTGGGCGTCCATCTGGCCGCTCGTTTTGCCATTAGGCCGGACCTTCCCTTCGCGGAGCGCATGCGTTTCTTGACGCTCATCCTGCTTATCGATCTTGCGCCGGAAACCGCCATCGTGCTCGTGATTCCAGTGGGGTTGACCTTGGCGACCACGGCGGGATGGGCGGGATTGGCCGGCTACTGGTTGGTGCCGATCTGGGCACTGGCGTTAGTTTGGCTTTATGCGATCTGGCGTTTGCACCTGTTCGACATACTCAGGCCGGGCGAACACGTTGCGTCGAAGCCGCTGTTGCACGGTATCGAAAGCGGACTGCGCAACCTCACCCTCGTTTTTAGCACGGTGGTTGGCGTGTCATCCCTGCTCGGGTATGGCCCGCTAACGACCACCTGGTTGAGCGTCAAGGTGTTGTTGTACGCCCTGGCGTTGGGATTGGTCGGTTTACTCCGCCACGAACTCGGCTCTTGGGCCGTGGCGATCGAAAAGCTGCAGGACCCGGCGACGGTTGCGGAAGGCAACGCCATTATCATGGCTACCCATCGCACCGGCCGCTGGTACGCCTGGTCGCTGTGGTGCGTCGTTGCACTCGCGGCGTATTTGGGCGTGGCCAAACCGCTCTGAGCCGCACGTCTAGGTATCTCCGCCTTGTAAGCTGCGCATGATCTGGGACTCCGTGTGGGCGATCACGGCTTGCAGATCGCGCCCGTTGATATCCAAGCCCAACATCGGCGTCGTCGACGGGAGCAGCACGAACGGCACCAGGGCCATGCCGACGATGGAAGTTACGGCCATGCGCGGGTCCGTCTCTGGATCAATGTTCCCCCCTCGGCGAGCGGCAGCCACGGTATCCAGCAGCAACCCCAACAATTCTTGAATGAATCCGCGCATATGGTGCGACGGTGGGTGCTCAGGCCCGCCAGATAGTTCGCGTAGGATGAGCGGCGCCAACCAAGGGTCTTCGGCGAGTTTGCGCATCAAGGCGCGGACAAAACCCGTAATAGAGGGCGTTCGCTTTCGCGAGACCAACAGGCTCTTAAGAATCCCACCCAAGGCAAGTTCCAGGGTGGCATCGTAAAGGCCCTGCTTACCTCCGAAGTAGTAATGCACCATCGCGCTGTTGACGCCGGCGCCGTCCGCGACCGCCGTGAGTCGGGTAGCCTCGAAACCATGGGTCGAAAATTCGCGTCTCGCCGCCTGAAGCAGGGCTTTGCGGCCGCGCTGTTCGGATTTCGCAGGCGATGATTTCCGACGCGGGCCCATGAGAGAAGTTTGCCCGAAAAGCGGCCGTTTCGCCGCAATTGTATTTAGCTGACGTCCAGGCTCACCAGGTAATTGCCGTAGGTGAAGGCGAAACCGACCACCAGCCACACCACCCAGACGAAACGCGTCAGCTGGGGCATCCATGCGTGGCGCGCGAGCCAGTAGGTGGCCGCGGGGATGGCGCTGACGAGGCTAGTAATACCGAGCAGCAGTGCCGAGCGCGTCAATATTTCCATTGCCGGAATCTGTTCCAACGCCGCGCCACGCAGGATCTCGTTCAACACGGCCAGGAACAGGCTAGCGCAGACGAGGGCGACCCATTGGGGTAGCCCCAGCCAAGGCGTCTGCTCGGCGATGACGCCGGCCTGGATTTCTTTGCTATCCAGGTAGATCGTGCTCGATTTAAGAAACGCGTTCTTGGTGCTGATACAGCGGACCCAGGCGAAAATGATGAGACCCGCCGCCAGGGGCAATATGAACCAGTGCACGGGGCGGGCGGCCTGGGTCCAATAGACGAGGAGGCTGACCAGGATGACGGTTGCGCTCAGGCTGGCAACGCCTAAGCCGATGATCCAGGGTTCCTGCCTGTAGTAGATCAAAAGGTGAATGAGAAAAACGAGTAGCAGTTGAGGCAGGGCCACGTAAGGCAGGCTTTGTGAGGGGCCCGGCAAGATTTCGTTTTCCAAGACCATCGCCACCAGCAAGGTGATCAACAACACGGCGGCGTACAGACCATAGTCCCGGCTAGACCGATTGGGACTCGTTACCAGCTTGGCGCGCAAGGTGACGAAGACGATTGCGGTGAGGATGAAGCTCGCCAAGAAACCGACATAGGCCATGCCCAGGGCCGGTGCGGTGATACCCCGGGAAACCAGTTCTTGGCCTAGCCAGGCTTCAGTAAGGGGATCGCTACCTGTCATGGTTTGGGGGAAAAAGGGCGCAGCGCCGAAGCGGATATTATGGAATGGCCCCCTGCAGGAAACCGTGACGGCGTTCCCACCGAATAAGCTTAGACCCAGTCTAAAACGATAGGGCTGGGTACCTCCCTGATACGCGGCTGGCTACCAATAATGCATCCAGCGCGCATTGCCGGCGAAGAGTTTGAATGCCTCGCGCTTACCCTTGGGTAGGTCTTGCAGATAGGCGCTGTGGTCGTAGCGCTCTCGATATAGTTCGAGTACTGGCCGGTAGAGGGTCCAATGGAGATCCGGGATTCGGTGTTTTTCGCGAAACTCCTTGATGGGGATCCGCGTGCTCCGCTGGGTCTCGAACGGGCCCGCCTTGGCCAACTCGATGCCCCGCGGGCCAAAAATCGCGGACCGCCCCGGGCCACCGTAGGCGGTTTCCTCGAAGAATCCCGGATTGCGGCCGTGCGTACTCACGGAGTTGTTACAAATCAGCGTGTACAGACTATTGTGATACGACGTGAGCCGCATGTCGTCGTACTCGAAACCACCGGTCGCGACCCGGCAAATGATTTCCGCGCCTTTTAGCGCCATGCAACGAAATAGTTCCGGCTCGAACTGCACCGCCGACATGGCGATATTGCCGATGTCCGTCGTTTCCACGGGGATGACCGCATCGACGCCGTACATTTCGATGAAGCGGTCGTAGACGTCGTAGATCGCCGAGGTGTATTGCTCGCTACCCGGAAACATGCCGCGCACGTTACGTTGCTTCCAGTGTTTGCCGATGACCTTGCCGTCCGGCCCCATCAGAATCATCAGGTGCAAGATATGTTCCGGCCAGTCCGGGTCTTTGGCATACGTCCCGAACACCACGTAGCACCCGTAACGCTTGCAGCGTTCGCCGATGGCCTCGGTTTCCGGGCCGGGCACTTCGATGGCCAAGCGATAGTGCTGATCGCGCGTCCACTGGCTGAAGCCCGTTAAGGGGAACTCGTGAAAGCAAAGTAAGTCCGACGGCGGCCCCCAGCCTTGGGCCGCGTCGATACACTCGAGCAGGTAATCGAGATTGGCGCGGATATCCGTCGCCGGCGAATCGCCGTTCACGCCATTCACGCGGGTTTGTACGACGGCTACGCCAATCGAGTCTTTCCTCAACGGGGCAACGGGATAGGTGCCGTCTTCGCTGACCATTTTGGGGGTGTCGGGCTGCATGCTGGGCTCCTTGACGCCAGCCCGCAGTATGCAATCGGGCCCGCGCCGAAGCTAGCGGGCGGCTATTCCCCCTGGGCCATCCAGGCGTATGCCTTTCTCATGCACCGAAAAATGGGGACATTCCCCTTTTTGCAGCTTAGCGGCAGCGCATGCCGCTCTTGTGCGCAGGAAAAAGGGGAATGTCCCCATTTTTGTTTGGAGGGAATAAAGCGGAGCGAAGGGAGCCATCCCATGATAGAGGTGTACGCTTGGGTTGGCCCAGGCGGGCGGGTTATTTGGGTGTTAGGTTTTGGCGGCGGTGAATAGTTCGTTGCCGCTACCGTCTTCGGCGGCGAGGAACTCGTACTTGCGCTTCCAGGCCTGCAACTCGGTTTCTTGTTTCTTGAGAGCCGCCTGCAGCTTGGCGATGGACTCTTTTTGGCTTTTCACGGTTGCGTTTAGCTTTGTGAGTGCTGCATTGTCGAGCTCTTTGACCGCGCCGGGTGTGGACGCCGTTTGCCGTTTCAGCGCCATGTTCTCTGCTTCTAACGCGGCAATTCGGTCCTTGTCTTCGCCGGCGAGGCTCCGCAACCGGGCGGTTTCGGAATCGCTGCCCCGCAATTTCGCAACCTTGCGCTGTTGTTCGTCGATATCGGCTTGCAGGCTCACGATGATCTCTGTCTTGGCGTGCAACTCCGCAGCCAGCCGTTCCACTTCGTCGTCGCGGGATTGCACATCTTTCTTCAGGGATTTGGCTTGCTTGAGTTCCGTTTCCAACGTATCGATGAGTTCCGCCTGCGCGGTCAGGCGTTTTTTCAACTCCTCAACCTGGGTCTGGCTTGCCGTCAACGCCTCGGAGGCTTGATTGTCCGTGGCCTGTTCTAGCGCCACTAGCGCCTTGTCCAACTCTACTTGAGTTTCCTGCAGGCGCAGCTTGTGTTTCTGCACGCGGGCGCCGAGTTGGCGATTGGCTTCCTCGGCAGTCGCCTTGAATTTGCGTAGCCCGTCGATGCCGGCCTTCAAGGCGGTGTTCGTACGGTTCTTGTTGCGAATTTCCTCGATGAGCCGCTTAGCAAGTTGAGTGCGTCGCGCCGACATGGCTCTGAACCGTTCGCTTTGAGCGAGGCGGCTTTCAAAGGCGCGAATCCGTTCGTTGGCGAGCTCGGATAGTTCTTCGGCTTTCTCCGCGCGTTCCAGACGTTCAGCCGCCAACTGGCTGATGCGGTCGGATTCGGTCTTTTCGGCCGCGAGCTCTTCCTCGATGCCGGCAAACTGATCGCGGCCCGTCGCCATGTGCTCCTGAAGGTCCTGCAACTGGGTTTTGACTTCGTCGAGTTCCGCTACTTTGGCATCCAGCGTGGTGCGCAGCGTATCTATTTCCGATTGCGTGACATCGGTGTCGTGGCGGGCCTTTTCCACGTCCCGATTGAGTTCTTTCAGTCGCCGCTGAGCTTGCTCCAGCTCGTTGCGGCTGGCATCTCGCGCGGCCTTGGCCGACTGTAGCTCGTCTTCCAGCCCGCTGGCGCGTGCCTCGGCACGAACCAATTCATCCTTCAGTTGGGCGACAGCCCCCGACTCCTCGGCCTCACTGCTTTGGGCGGTGGCACGCAGACCGTCGAGTTCGCTGCTGACGTTCATGACCCGCGTCTCGGCGTCACCGAGGCTTGCGCTTAAGGTAGCTAGGCGGGCATCCCGGTCTTTGAGGGTATCGCGGAGGTGTTCGAGTTCGGACTTGAGCTGCTCGAACTGCTGCGACTGAGCGGAAAGCTCTTCGGCGCTGGCCTCGCGCTGGGAAGATTGTTCGGCGAGCTTGCGTTCCAGATCGGCTAATTGCTCGCTGGCTTCCTGTTTGTGCTGTTCGAGTCGGGCGCGTTCTGTTTCCCAGTCGCTCTTGGCAGCGATCAGTTCGGCAAGCTCCCGGCCGACACTCTCGCGGCTGGCCATGAGGGCCCGGCGTTCCTCGTCCCAGGCGGCCTGCTCGGCGGCGCTGACCGATTCGGCGGCCGCGGCCTGTTGGCTTTGTTTGGCCTGCTTTAGTTCGTCCGCAAGCTTGGCGCTTTTGGTGCGGGCCTGTTCCAGGCTGTTCTCAGCGGCAGATAGCGCGTCGCTACGCTTCTTCAGCTGGTTCATGAGGTCCGCTATTTTTTTCTTGTACTCCTGCGCTTCCGCGTCGAAGTCTTCGATCTTGGTTTTCCAATAATTAATTTCTTTCTTGCTGAGTTTGTCGGGCCCCGATTCGGCGACCTCGAGTTTCTTCTTGAGTTTGGTGACCTTGGCCTGTTCGGCGGCGACCACTTCTTCCAGGTGGGCGGCTTCGATCTGCCAACGATCGCGTTCCTCTTCCACAGTCGCGAGGCGGTGACCGATCACCTCGAGTTTGTGTTCGAGTTGGTTCTTGTTGGGGCGCTTCTGCTTCAGTTGAGCGTTGAGTTCGTCGAGCCGCTCTTCAGACTCCTGGAGCGCATCCTCCAACAGGGCGATGGCGTTTTGTGCTGCTTCCTTTGCGCTGGACATGGTGGCGAATAACTCTTCCGTGCAGGAAAAACCTTGCAGGGGAGACTAGCGCGTTTACGTCCGCAAGTGCTGGTATTCAGTCACGTTTTGACATAAACGAAACCTGGCATAATTGCCGACTTTGGGGGATGGAGCTAGCCTATGGGGCCGGATGTGAGCATCGCACGGGCGGTGGAATCCAACGACTCCCGGGTGATCGCCGAGCTGAGCCAGGCGCCGCTGGTGCCCCGCAAAGACAACCTTGTCCCGCGACCCTGGGGCGGCGATCTTTTGATGCAATTCAAAGGGTTAACCCTGAGCGACAAGGGTCCCTACGGAGAAAGCTTCGAAATCTCGGCCTGCCCCGGCGATCCGGAAGCCCGCGCGTTTCCCAGCGTCGTCCGCTTCTCCGACGGCTCCGAGATGCCCCTGCCCCGCCTGTTGGCCCTTGCGGGCAGCGAGATTCTGGGGCCGGCCTACGGGGCAGACTTCCCGTTGCTGCCGAAACTATTGGACATAAAGGAACTGCTGTCGATCCAGTGGCACCCGCCGGGCAATATCGAGGTTTACGTGATCATCCAGGCGGACCCGGGGGCCAGCCTGAGGCTGGGGTTCCGCCGGGACATGGACCCTGCCGTCCTCGCGGACCGCCTGCAAAGCGGCCGCGCCGCTCAACATGCCGTGGCCGAGGGTGTCGCGGATCTGGGGCCGGCCGATCTGCAACGCCTACTCGCCCCCTGGTTGGCCGGTCGGGACCAGAACTTGAGCAGTTTGCCGCGCG
>JAHEKG010000118.1 GCA_024638475.1 Rhodospirillales bacterium
CTCAATATAAACGTCGGCGCTGTACTCGGTGGTCAGATGGGTATGCATATCCATGAGTCCCGGCAACACGGTATGGTCGCTCAAGTCGATTACCGTAGCCGCCGCATCCGTCGGCGCTGAATGCAAACCGACCTCCATCGCAACAATGACACCGTCTCGAATTCGGAACGTATGCGGCCCCAGTATCTCGTCTCGCTCGCCGTCTATAACCGCTCCGGCCAATATCCATTGCTCGCCGTACGCCGCGCCAACAGAAAACAGCAGGCCCAGCAGCAGCGCTAAACGTCTCATCTACTGCCCGTCCGACTCGTCGCTGAAATCTAGGGACGCCGAGTTGATACAATAGCGGAGCCCGCTAGGCTCGGGGCCGTCGGGAAAGACGTGCCCAAGGTGGGCATCGCAGGCAGCACAGGTGACTTCCTCACGGACCATGCCGTGGCTGGTATCCCGCCGAACATTGACTCTATCGCCAGCCGCCGGCAGCCAAAAACTCGGCCACCCGCTGCCGGAATCAAACTTTTCCTGGGAGCGAAATAATTCGGTCCCACAACAGATACACAGATAGATGCCGTCGCCCTTGTGAGCATTGTAAGCTCCGGAAAATGCCGGTTCCGTGCCTTGTTCTTGAGTCACCCGGTACTGTTCCTCGGTTAGGCGCTGCCGCAATGCCTGCGGCGAAGAATCCCGTTTGCTCACTGTCACTCCTGATGATGGTGATGTCCCAATTGTACCCGCCCGTTGCCGGCCGCGCTTTACTGACTAGACGCGACACGCCACACTGACTGACATGCCGGAGCCCATCGAGTTCGAGAACATCTATTTGTCCCGGGGCGAGACAGTCTTGTTTGAAGGGCTCGACCTCTCCCTCCCGGGCGGCGTGACGTCGGCGCTTTTGGGCGAAAGCGGCGCCGGCAAGTCATCGTTGCTGGAACTCATCAACGGCTTGCTGATGCCGGCCAGCGGAGAGGTACGCGTATTCGGCCAGCCCGTCGGCGAATCGGAGATCAACGGCCTGCGACGCCGAATTGGCTACGCCGTCCAGGGAACAGGCCTGTTTCCCCATCTCGACATAGCCACGAACATCGCCCTGGTGGCCAAGATCATTGGCTGGCCCGACGCGCGCATGGGCAACCGGATTAAGGAACTCATGGAACTCATGGCCCTCCCAGAGGGACTCGCACAACGCTATCCTCATGAGCTATCGGGAGGCCAGCAGCAACGCGCCGGAATCTGCCGCGCCATGATGGTCGCGCCACCAATTCTGTTGCTGGACGAGCCATTCTCGGGCATTGATCCGGTGAACCGCCGGGATATTCATCGCCGCTTGTCTGCGTTGGTCCAAGCGCAGGGTACGACCGTCGTCCTCGTTACACATGACAGCCGCGAGGCCCTCCAGCTGGCCGCCAACCTAGTGGTTCTGAAGGCCGGTCGGGTGATTGCCGCCGGGCCGCCCGAAACCCTGCTGCGGCTCGACAATAGCTACGTCCGCAACCTGTTCGAGCAACCCGATGCGTAAGCGCTCAGCTTGGATCATTGCGTTAGTACTACTGCTGCACGGGTCCGGCGCCATGGCAAAGATCGCCGTCGGCAGCAAGAATTTCACGGAAGGTTACGTGCTCGCAGAAGTCATGGCGCAACTATTGGAAGCGCGTGGTCTCGAGGTGGAACGTCGATTCGGTTTCGGCGGCACGATGATTTGTTTCCAAGCCTTGGTCAATAACGAAATCCAAGTGTATCCCGAGTACACCGGTACCCTGCGGGAGGCCGTCTACCAGGGCCTCGAAGCGGGCCCAGCGGCTTTGCGGAGGCGCTTGGCCGAGGATGGCTTGGCCATCCTGCCGAGTCTCGGGTTCAACAACTCCTACGCGATTGCGGTGAGTCGAGAACTGGCGCAGCGAGAGGGACTCGAGAACATTGGCGATCTGGCGAAGCTTCCCGACTTGCGCATTGCGGTGAGTCATGAATTCCGCGAACGCAGCGATGGCTGGATCGGATTGAAGCAGCGCTATCAACTGCCTCAGGACAGCGCGGGTATCGAACACGGCCTCGCCTACCAGGCCTTGGCGGAAGGCAAGATAGATGTCACCGATGCTTACACGACCGACGGTGATCTGCTCCACTACGATCTTGTTGTGCTGCAGGACACCCTAAATTATTTCCCGGCCTATCTCGCCGTGCCGTTGATTCGTAATGACTTGCCCGCTGCGGCCCGCAGTGCGCTGGAAGAACTGGCCGGCTCGTTGTCGGATGACGGCATGCGCCAACTGAATGCCCGGATACTTAACGATGACCTCACGATCGTGGCTGCGGCTAGCGAGTTCTTGAAACGACAGGGACTCAGCGAACCCTCGGCGCAGAATCAACGCGGGCTATTGATGAGTACGCTGTCCCGCACCCTCGAACACTTGAAACTGACGGGCATAGCATTGTTGGCCGCCGCCGCGGTGGCGATCGGCATCGCCTTAGGCGTGTTTCGCAGCCGTCGGTGGTCGCGGATAGTGCTCTACGTGGCCGGCCTCCTCCAGACCATCCCGTCTATCGCTCTGCTGGCCTTACTGATCCCGCTTGCCGGCATTGGCCAGGTTCCGGCCATCATCGCATTGTTTCTGTATTCCCTTCTGCCGATACTTCGTAATACGGTGACGGCGTTGACCACGATCGATCCGTTGCTGCGCCATGTGGCCCATGCCCTCGGACTCAATTCGAAACAGCGTTTGCGAAAAATCTATTTGCCTCTGGCGGCGCCACATATCCTCTCGGGCCTACGCATCGCTGCCGTGGTCAGCATTGGCACCGCTACCCTGGCGGCATTTATAGGCGCCGGCGGTTTGGGCGAGCCCATCGTGACCGGCCTTGCATTGAATGACACCCGTCTCATTCTCGAGGGTGCGCTGCCGGCTGCCGGCCTAGCGGTGGCCACCGAGCTGCTGTTCGAGGCGGCGGAGCGATGGCTCATACCGGCCCACCTGGCAAGTCGTCAAACGGCCGCTTGATCTGCGGACAACAGCAGCTTATTCATGCGCTGCACGAACGCACCGGGGTCGGCCGGAACCCTTCCCTCCGTTAGTAACGCCTGACCGAACAGCAACTGCACCAAGTCTTCGAAAACCGCACTGTCGTCGGTGCTACTAAGCCGTTCAAACAGCGGGTGCTGCGGATTCAATTCCAGGCTCGGCTTGGTTTCCGGGATCGCTTGCCCGGCCGCTTCCATGAGCTGTCGGATTTGGAGGCCGGGATCGTCGTCACTCAATACCAGGCACACCGCGGAGTCGGTCAGGCGACGCGACAATCGGACTTCGTCGACCTGGTCGCGCAATACCCGCTTACAGCGTTTAAGCACGTCCTGCTGTTCGGCATCCGGTTCGACATCAATGCTGGTTTCGTCATCCCCTTCGCCATCAAGGTCGAGCGCACCCCGGCTAATGTCGCGGAAGGTTTTGCCTTCAAACTCGGTAAGATATTGAATCATCCAGGGATCGATGCGGTCGGTGAGCAGTATCACCTCAAGATTCCTGGACCTTAGAGCCTCCAAGTGCGGACTGCTGCGCGCCGCGGAAAGGGAATCCGCGACCAAATAATAGATTTCCTTCTGCTCAGGCTGCATTCGCTCGATATACTGATTGAGCGATTGCTCCTGGGCGTCCGTGGTCGATTCCGTCGTCGTAAAGCGCAACAGGGCAGACAACTTGTCGCGCTCGGTACTTTCTTCGGCCACGCCCTCTTTCAATACCGCACCGAAGGCCTCCCAGAACTGAGCGTATTTATCGGCGTCGTCCTTCGCCAACCGAGCAAGCAGATCCAACACCCGGCGGGTCAACGCACGCCGGATGGACGCGACATGCTCGTCTTGTTGCAACAGTTCCCTGGATACGTTCAAAGATAGGTCATTGCAATCCACGACACCGCGCACGAAACGCAGGTACAGCGGTAAGAATTGCTCCGCATCGTCCATGATAAATACGCGCTGCACATACAGCTTTAGCCCACGAGCGGCTTCGCGATTCCAAAGATCGAATGGTGCCCGGCTAGGGATGTACAACAGACTTGTGTATTCGCGTTTACCCTCGACCCGATTATGGCTCCAGGTCAGCGGCGCCTCTAGATCGTGGGTGAGGTACTTATAGAACTCTATGTGCTCGTCGTCGCTGATTTCCGCGCGCGATCGCGTCCACAACGCCTTGCCCCGGTTGATGGTATCCGCGGGCTTTTCCGGATCGGACTGGAGCAGAACGGGGAATGCAATGTGGTCGGAATATCGGGTGATCAAACTCGTAATGCGGAACTCTTCGAGGAACTCGTCGCTGTCCTCGCGCAGGTGCAGGATCACCGACGTGCCCCGCTCGGCCACGCTCAGCGACTCGACGGTGTATTCCCCTTCGCCGTTGGACTGCCAACGGACGCCGGCATCCGCCGGCAGATCCGCCCGCCGGGTCACCACCTCGACGTGGTCGGCAACGATAAACGCCGAATAGAAACCGACTCCAAATTGTCCAATCAACTGGGAATCCCGCTTCTCATCGCCACTAAGTTGCTTGAGGAACTCGCTTGTGCCGGAGCGGGCAATGGTTCCAAGCTGAGAAATGACCTCATCCCGGCTCATGCCGATACCCGTGTCCGAAACAGTGACGGTGCGGGCGTCTTTATCCACGCCGATGCGAATCTCGAGACGCTCATCTTGCGCCGTCAGTTCAGGATTCGATAGCGCCTCGAAACGTAGCCGATCATTGGCGTCGCTGGCGTTGGAAATCAGCTCACGGAGAAAAATCTCTCGATTGCTGTATAACGAGTGAATCATGAGATGAAGCAGTTGCTTCACCTCCGCCTGAAACCCCAGGGTAGCTTTGTCTTCTGTGCTCACACCGACTCCAGCCAAACTCGACCCACAGCATAGTGGGGGCGGGCTGGGTTTTTTCAAGGCCCCCGAGGTAAGCGGGCCGCGAGGCGGGCCTCTATTGAGCGTGCGGCACGGTGGCAGTGGGTCGGAGCTGGGCCCCAAGCAGGGCGGTAAACCACCCGCACGCAATGGTGCCCGCTATCACGGCGCAGGTGGGTACCCACCAGCTGGCTAGACTCCAGAAGTTCGCCGCGTGCAAACCGCCGGCCGCCGCCAGGCCAACATTCAGTAAGGGTAGGCGCAACCGCTCCCACAGTAGCGGCAAAACAAATATCATGTCTTCTAGATCATCGAGCCACTGCAGCATTATTTCCATCTAGGTAGCCGCTAGCCCGCTGCTTGTTGATCAGACATCGGATTCGTAAGGCCGAATGCAGTTAACTCATCCTCGGTCTTGCCGGCATGGTGGCTGCGAGCAGCTTCGAGTGCTCTAGTGATCCACGCTAGGCGACAAAACTCGGCGTCGCGAGTTAGCTGGTTGTTGTTTTCCGATTCCATGTTCGCGAATGCTGGCCTTCGATTGCGGCGAAACTATACTCAGGCCATGAAAAAAACGCTGTGAAGAACATCTCAAAAAACCAATGCATCGGACGATAACTAACTGTAGTTACTTAGAAATTGACATAAGGGTGAGTCTTGGATGAGCTTTGCAGATACACTGACCGACAAGCACAGCGGATCACAGTGTCATGACGGTCTGAAATGCGCACGGTAGTCCTCAACCCCAAAGGCGGCTCGGGTAAGACGACCATCGCCACCAACCTGGCGGCCTACTACGCTCAACAAGGCGAACACCCAGCGCTCATGGATGCTGATCCGCAAGGATCAAGCGCGCGTTGGCTCCGCAAACGTCCCGCGGATGCACCGGCCATCCATGGTATTTCGGCATTCGAGCGTTCCACGGGCGTCACGCGGAGCTGGCAGCTGCGGGTTCCCCTGCATTGCACTCAGGTAATCGTCGATACGGCGGCCGGTTTGGATGCACAAGAGCTCAGAGAGGTCGCGCGTTCCGCCGACGCGATACTGGTACCGGTGATGCCCTCAGACATCGATATCCACGCTGCCGCCCAGTGCATCTCGGATTTGTTGCTAGTCGCCAAGATTCGCCGTAGCGAGGGCCGGATCGGGATCATTGCCAATCGCGTACGACGGAACACTAGAGCATTTACGTCACTACTACGGTTCTTGGAAAGTTTGGATATTCCGCTGTTGGCGTCGCTACGCGACTCGCAGAATTATGTCCGATCCGCAGAGTTTGGGCGCGGTATTCATGAGATGCCGAATTGGCAAGTCGGAAAAGACGTCGATCAGTGGCGTGCTATTACGGATTGGCTGCGTACCCGGGCGTTGGGGTTGGCGCAGGATCGCTAGACTTGGGTGCTATTCTGGCTTCCAGGACTGCCGGACTTTATCGGCCCAATTGTGATAGCCCTTCCAGCTATAAATCGCGGGATCCAAAGGCGCGCGGCGCTCGGCAGAACCACTTACGCGGGACATCCATTTACGGTAGGCATCCCATCCCTCGCGTCCCTTGCCCACTTTAGGTGGCTGCTTCGCGGCATCGTTTGCGCCACTTTTCTTATCATCACCGTCGCGGTGATACAGCGGGGCGCGAAACGCTTGTGAATCTTGGTCGCTCATAAATGTGGGTAATCGACATGAGGAAACTAAGCACCATAGTAGTGACAGGGGCGCCTGCTGGCCAGGAACTGGGTCACAATCGACTTTTGTTTTTTACTTTATAAAACAGTATGTTATGGGCGTTTTTACGTAATACCCAGGTCCCGCGTTCAAGCGACGACACGATAACAGGGGATGTAGTCGCCTCGCGAAATTTTCATGCGCCCGTCGTTCACGAACGCTCTAAGCAGGTTATCCAGGGCTTGCGCGACGACAGGCTCCCCCGTTAACTCGAAGGGGCCATGCTCCTGGACGGCGCGAATGCCATCCTCACGCACGTTGCCAGCGACAATCCCGGAGAACGCCCGCCGCAGGTTCACGGCGAGTTGCTCCTCTGGCTGATCGCGATGCAATTGCAGGGCGCGCATGCTGTCATGGGTGGCAATGAAGGGTTCTTGGAAAGCCATGTCGATGCTCAGCCGCCAATTGAAATAGTGGGCGTCATCTCGTTTTGATCTAAACCGCCGCACTTCTTCAATACCCCTGGCCAACTCACGGGCCACACGCGGGCCGTCGTCGATAATGATTTGATATCTTGCCTTGGCACGTTCGCCGAGTGTCGCCACAACCAAGTCGTCGATCATGCGAAAATAATTCTCACTGGAGGGCGGCCCCGTCAACACCAGCGGTAGCGGCATCTCCTCGTTGGCGGGATTGAGCAGTATCCCCAGGAGGTAGAGGATTTCCTCGGCGGTACCGACGCCTCCCGGGAATACGATGATACCGTGGCTGATGCGAACGAACGCCTCTAGCCGCTTTTCCATATCGGGCATGATCACAAGTTCATTGACGATCGGGTTCGGAGACTCCGCTGCGATGATCGTAGGCTCGGTAATGCCGAGGTATCGGCGTCGCCCCAAGCGCTGCTTGCTATGGCCAATGTTGGCGCCTTTCATCGGCCCCTTCATCGCACCCACACCACAACCCGTACAAATTTGTAGTTTGCGCAGACCGAGCTCGTAACCGACATGCTTGGTGTAATCATATTCGCGCCGGCCGATCGCATGCCCACCCCAACAAACCACAACATTGGGAGCCTCGGATGCGTTCAATGCCCCGGCGTTGCGCAGGATATGAAACACGGCGTTGGTAATGCCTTCGGAGGAATTTAGATTGAACCGGGATCCATCTCCCAACTCATTGTGGATGTAGACGAGATCGCGGAGCACGGCGAACAGCTGCTCGCGGATTCCCTTGATCATCTTGCCATCGACGAATGCTGAATCGGGTGCGTTGGTTACCGCAAGTTTGATACCACGATCCTGCTGCACGATATTCACCGAAAAGGCTTTGTATTGCTCCAGAATCTTGGTGGTATCGTCTTCTTCCGAACCGGAATTCAAGACTGCCAGCGAACAACGGCGCCACAATTCGTGCAACCCGCTGCTACCCGTGTCCAGCAGCTGAATGACTTCATGTTGGGAAAGAACCTCGAGACTACCCTCGGGAACGATCGTTGCATTGATCACAATGGCTCCGGTGGCGGCCTAGGGTTGGATCTCAATCGTCGTGCCCACCTCTGTCATCAACCAAATATCGACCATATCGCCGTTAGAGACGGCGATGCAGCCGTCCGTCCAATCCCGTCCCTTGTAACTGGCTACGGGGTGCTTGGGTTCGTTCGGCTGCCCGTGAATCATGATTTGGCCACCGGGATGCACACCGAGTTGGTCCGCCCTCCGCCTATCACTTTGTTCTGGGTAAGAAATCTTGATGGACAAGAAGAAGTCGCTGGTCTTGTTCTTTGCTTCGAGACTGTAGACACCCTCCGGAGTTTTGAAATCCCCCTCTTGGCGTTTCGGACCCTTCGGGCTCAGGCCAAGTGAGACGTCGAAGCTCCGCAGCACTACCCCGTCCTTTAGAAGCATGAGCCTGCGGTCGGACTTGTCCACGAGAATCCTGTCGGCCACCGGATTCTGTAACATTGCGTTGTCGGCAAAAAGGTTGCCCGTCAGCGCTGACGCGACGACGAATAGTACGATGCTCGAAAAACGTATCATCACTGCTCCGCAGGTTCCGATTTGCAATGTAGTGTTTTCAATCAGTCGGATCAACGCCCGGTGTCACGAAATCAGCCTGTTCAGACAGCCAAAGACGAGTCGCGCCGCAAACTGCCGCCGGCATGACGAAAAAGTTGACGAACGGGATCAACGTCAGCACGAATACGGCGGCACCGAATCCCAGCACCAGGGCGCGGCGGCGAGCCAACAACTTCCGTTGCTGCCGGAAAGCCAATCCCGCGTTTCCCAATGGGTAGTCTAGATAACCCAGCCCCAGCATCCAAGCGGTCAACAACAACAACGCCAATGAAGCGAACAAACCAATGCCGGGTATGAACGTCAATAGGGCCAGCGGCAACGCCCGAACCAAGTAGTAACCCCATTTGTGAAGCTCGCCTTGCAAGGCAGTCACAACTTCGGCCCACAGCGGCCTG
The DNA here is from genome assembly GCA_024638475.1 of Rhodospirillales bacterium. Taxonomy (GTDB): domain Bacteria; phylum Pseudomonadota; class Gammaproteobacteria; order Steroidobacterales; family JAHEKG01; genus JAHEKG01. The sequence goes on from JAHEKG010000118.1 coordinate 9,009, forward strand.
GCTGACCCGCTCGGCGGCCCGCCCAGCAGCAATGCGCACCGTTCTGCCAAGACGCTATTGAAAGGCGCGCCGATGAGATTTGCCAAGGCCGTGAACCCGAATAACACCAAACCGATGAAGATCAATAAGAATACCACCCATAGCAAATAGCTCAGCCAGTCTAGCCAATCGGGCAGCCACGCGACTAGCGCATCACTGAGCTGCCCCATCCAACCCACGAGCAGGAAGCCACCAGCGACGAATAGCGCGATGTTAACCACCAAAGGGATGACGACGAACCTCCGCAACCGCGGCCTGAAGACGAGCCGGAAACCCGTCAACGCGTAACCGGCCCCCCGGACGGCAGTGGCAATCATGAACCCGAGGTAGGCTGTGCAGCCAGGCGTTGGCCCAGGCCGTAAAGATCCAGCAACATGAATCGCCGCGAGATACGGCCGTCACGAAAATTGTCGACACAGATACCGTCGAAAGTCACACGCTTATTAGTAGGCTTCAAGCTGCTAAAGGAACCCGTGTGAGTGCCCTCTAGGACAAAACGCGTGACGACTTTATCTACGGACGATACCTGCTCCATGAGACGGACCTGCACATCTGGAAACGAGTGGTGCAAATTCTGGGCGGTGCCCCGCATGATAGTGAAAGCTAGGTCGGAGCCGTTCAGTTCAGCATCGTCGGTGAAAAAGTGGTCCCACCGATCGAAATCTTCCTCAATCAACAGCGCGCGGGTGGCTTCAAACGCAAACTCCGCTTGACCGGCGGTGGGGACCGTCGAATCGACACAGCCCTGCAAGGGGAGCAGCGCCACCAGCGCGACATGGCGAAAACCTGTTGTCATCAATGCCGACCTTTTTAATACTGTTTCACAGAAAGCCAGTGTAAGTTATCGTAATGTTAGGCGTAGAACCAGATATGC
>JAHEKG010000366.1 GCA_024638475.1 Rhodospirillales bacterium
GCGTCCCACTGAACAGGGTTGGGTCGAGGCCGCACCGGGCACTCTCGTGGCCGCGGAAGGCCCGGACAACTTCGTTGATAAACAAACGGTCATGGATGTGTTAACAGACAGCGAAACGACGCTGCTAAACGCACTGTCCGCGGAACAGCATCGCGGTGAGGTCAACCCTTACGGGCGCCCCGGCCACATCCCCGGTAGCGTTAATGTTCCCGCCGTTTCCGTGTTGGATGACAGCGGCCGCTTCAAGTCGCCGGCAGAATTGCACGCGCTCTTGCCGGCGCCTAACACGACGACGATTCACTATTGCGGCGGTGGGATTTCGGCCTCCCTGACAGCTTTCGCGGAGCGGTTAATCGGGCGCGATACCGTGAAGATTTACGATGGCTCGCTGTCGGAATGGGCCCGCGATCCCGACACCCCCCTCAGCGTGAGCGAGCATCGCTCGTGAGCGCGGGTTCCGAATCTCTGTTGTTGACCAACGGACGAGTCATCAATGATGGTGGCGAACGGCATGCGGATGTGCTGATCGAAGGCCCGCGAATCGCCAGGGTTGACGCCCGCATCACGCCCCCCCGGGGGGCGCGGGTCGTCGATCTGGACGGTGCGGTGGTGTTGCCGGGCATGATCGATGATCAGGTGCACTTTCGCGAACCTGGGCTGACCCACAAAGGCGACATTTATTCAGAGTCGCGGGCGGCCGTCGCCGGGGGCATTACCAGCTATCTGGACATGCCGAACAACAAACCTACGATCACGACTCGACCACGGCTCGAAGAAAAGTACGCGCTGGCAGAGGGGCGCAGCTTTGCTAACTACGGTTTCTACTTCGGTGCCAGCAACGACAACCTAGAGGAGATAAAGGCGCTGCGGCCCAACGAGGCGTGCGGCGTCAAGGTATTCATGGGGGCCTCGACCGGTAACATGCTGGTGGACGATGAGGCTACCTTGGAAGGGATATTCGGGAGCACCCCGTTGTTGGTCGCGACCCATTGTGAAGACACACCCATGATTCTGGCCCAGGAACAAGCTTACCGACGGCGCTTTGGCAGCGACGTGCCGATGTCGGAACATCCGACGATTCGCTCGGCCGAGGCTTGTTACAAGTCGTCTTCCATGGCGGTTGGTCTCGCCCGCCGCTATGGCACCCGGTTGCACGTGCTGCATCTGACCACCGCCCGTGAGCTTGCGCTGTTCGAGGCGGGCGCCGCGCGGGACAAGCAGATTACGGCGGAAGCCTGTGTCCACCACCTGTGGTTCGATGACAGCCGCTATTCCGACAAAGGTACGTTAATCAAGTGTAATCCGGCCATCAAGACGGAGCAGGACCGGCTCGGATTGCTTGCGGCCGTGCGTGACGATGTCATTGACATTATCGCGACGGACCACGCGCCCCACACGTTGGAGGAAAAATCCAATTCCTATTTTGAGGCACCGGCAGGGTTGCCTTTGGTCCAGGATGCGTTGTTGAGTTTGTTGGAGCACCATCTTCGCGGCGATTTGAGCCTGGCGCTTATCGCCGAAAAGACGGCCCATGCGCCGGCCGACCTTTTCGCAATTCCCGAGCGAGGTTACGTTCGCGAAGGCTATTTCGCCGACTTGGTAGTGGTGGACCTAAACGCCCAGACAGATGCGACCCGGCAGCGGGTCCTGTCAAAATGCGGCTGGTCGCCGTTCGAGGGCGAAAGGTTCAACAGCCGGATCCGCATGACGATCGTTAACGGTGTGTTGGCCTACGATGAAAACGGTGTCGGCGCCGAGCCCTTGGGGCAGCGGTTGCAGTTCGATCAACGCTGGTAGGTGCGCTAGCGCAGAATGCCGGCACTGACCAGTCGGTCTATGTCTTGCTGTTGGCGCGCGTGCAATTCTCCCTTGTCGGGAGCCCTCACCTGGCCGGCGGCGTCGATCAGCATGTTGGGGGCCTTGAAAGGCGCTCGTTTGAACGACTCGACGTAAGCGTCGAAGGGGTGCCTTACCAGCGTGTTGGTTAGGCCGGTGCGGCGCCGCGTGGCGCGCAAAGCACCTAGATCGATGGTCGCATTGGCCACCATGCTGTCTCCCCCGGGAGCGGCTTCGCAGAGCACCTTGCCGGTGTAGTCGACAATTTTAGACATACCGGTACTGGAAATCGCCGGGAACGTGATTTCCGTCAGGCGCGCAGTATTCGCCGAAACCACGTACGCGAGATTCTCCACCGCCCGGGCACGCTTGGCGATATCCTTTGGCGTCAATAGAGGGCTGCCGACCTCACTCGTAGGATGGATAAATACCTCCGCGCCTCGGACGGCATGGCAGCGAGCGATTTCCGGATAGAGAATTTCCTCGGACGCGATTGCCGCGAGGCGGCCGATCGCCGTGTCCGCAACGGGAAACACCGCATCGGCACCATAGATGTCCAAGTACTTGTCCCAAACGTCGTATGGCGACGGCGTGTTCAACGAGATTAACCGCCGGTACCGCAACACGGTATTGCCGCTGGGGTCGATAATGAAGCAACACTGAAAGAATAACTCCGGGAAGTTCG
>JAHEKG010000119.1 GCA_024638475.1 Rhodospirillales bacterium
GGCAAGGCCGTGACCACCATCGAAGGCCTGAAAACTCCAGCCGGCCAAGCACTGAAGTCCGCGTGGGTGGCGCAGCAAGTGCCCCAATGCGGTTATTGCCAATCCGGTCAGATCATGCAGGCGGCCGACCTGTTGTCCGCTAATTCGCAACCGAGCGATGACGACATCACGACCGCCATGAATGGCAACCTCTGCCGATGCATGGCCTATTCGCGCATTCGCAAGGCCATCAAGGCCGCGGCGAAAAATACGGGGGCAGCGTCATGAACTCGATCATGTTTAAAGAGGCCGCCGTCACCCGCCGCAGCTTCCTCGCGACGAGCGTTGGCGCGGGGCTCGTGATGAGCATCGGGACTGTGTTGCCGGGTTGTAGCGATGAACAGGTGGCCACCGATATCGCCCAAGATGGCGCCAGTCGCCTGTTCGCGCCAACGGTGTGGTTCGAGATCAACAGCCGCGGTGCCGTCAACATCAACGTCGCCAAGGCGGAAATGGGCCAGCACGTCGGTACCGCTCTGGCGCGCGTCATTGCCGACGAACTCGGCGCGGATTGGAACAACGTGTCGATTACCCATGTCGACAGCGATCCGAAATGGGGCTACATGGTAACGGGCGGCTCCTGGTCCGTGTTCACCACCTTCGCGATGTTGTCCCAAGCCGGCGCCGCCGGGCGCAGCGTTCTCATCGACGCGGGGGCGGCGCTACTGGACGTCGCCGCGGACGATTGCGACGCTGTAGACGGCCGGGTATTTGCCGGGGAGCAATCTATCTCGTTCGCCGACATCGTGGCTCGGGGCGAGATCGGGCGCTCATTTAGCGAAGAGGAGTTGGGCGCCTTGCCACTTAAGCCGGCCGCCGAGCGGCGTTACGTTGGAAAGGATACTCGGGGACTGGATATTCCCGAGAAATCCAAAGGCGAAGCCGTGTATGGCATAGACGTCGAATTGCCGGGCATGGTGCACGCGCATCCGCTGATCCCGCCGACACGTTATGGCAGCACGATCAATTCAATCGACGATTCCGCAGCCAAGGGCATTCCCGGCTATTTGCAGACATTGACGCTTGCGGACCCCAGCGACACGTTGCAGGGCTGGGCCCTCGTTGTTGCGGAGGATTTTCCTAGCGCCATGCAGGCCGCCGCCGCCGTGAAAGTGGACTGGAGCGCCGGCCCCACCGCCGGCGTCAGCGAGGCTGACATCACGGCCCGGGGTGCGGAGCTGGTCGGCGACCCCACGAGCGGAGTGCTGGTCGTGGACGATGGCGATGTGGATGCGGCGCGGGAGGATGCCGCCACGACGCATACGGGCACGTATAGGACCGGCACCGCGTTGCATTTCACGTTGGAGCCGGCAAACGCACTCGTCGAATTCGTTGACGGCAAGTGCCACATTCATGCGGGTAATCAGTGGCAATCGTTGATCCTCCCCGTGTTGGCAAAAGCCCTCGGCTTGCCCGAAACGGATATCGTCATCCATCAATACTATTTGGGTGGTGGCTTTGGCCGGCGGTTATTCGGCGATCAGATGATTCCCGCTGCACTTGCCGCCCGGGAGTTGGGGCGTCCGGTCAAGCTGGTGTTCCAACGTCCGGAGGACAGCCGCTTCGATTGCGCGCGCTCGCCGTCCGTGTGCAAGTTCGACGCTTCGTTCGCCGCCGACGGTGAATTGACCGGCATCGAGCACGCGGCGGCGGCCGGTTGGCCCACCCTGACCATGGCGCCGGGCTTTCTCGCTGATGGCGTGGACGGCAACGACAAATTTGACACGTTTTCCATCAGTGGCGGCGATCACTGGTACACGCTGCGTAATCACCGAGTGCGGGCAATCAACAACGATCTTGCACAGAAGACGTTTCTGCCCGGTTGGCTGCGCGCGGTGGGGCCGGGCTGGGTGGCCTGGGGGGTCGAGTGTTTTATGGACGAGTTGGCGGAGATAGCGGGCCGAGACCCGGTGGAGTATCGGCTCGCGCGCCTCGACGCCACCGGCAAGAACGCCGGCAAGGCGCCGGAGTCGGTGGGTGGCGCGGCACGCTTGGCGGCTGTCCTGAGAGACGTGGCCGAACGCGCAGGTTGGGGTAAAGACTTGCCTCCGGGTGAAGGCTTGGGTGTCGCCGTGGCCGCCGGTCAGGAGCGAACCATGCCGACCTGGACGGCCTGCATCGCCCATGTGGCCGTTGATCCGGCGGATAATTCGGTGCAAGTCAAACAGATTTGGCAGTCGATCGATTGCGGTACGGTGGTGCATCCGGACGGCGCCATGGCCCAGGCCGAGGGCGCGACGCTGTGGGGTTTGAGTCTGGCGTTGTTCGAGGGGACGCGCTTCGAGGCCGGACAGGTCGCGGATCGCAACCTGGACACCTACACGCCGTTGCGCATGGCCGACGTACCCGCCCTCGATATCCGTTTCATGCCGAGCACGGAGTTCCCGACCGGATTGGGTGAGCCGCCGCTCATCGCGGTAGCCCCGGCGCTAGGCAATGCGGTGTACGCGGCCAGCGGCGTGCGGGTCCGGGACCTACCCATCCGCCTATAAATGGGGACATTCCCCTTTTCTCTCCGCTTTTCTCAAATAAAGGGGAATGTCCCCATTTATTGGGTGGGGAGCCGCACCTGAAAGACGACGCCGCTGCCGTCGGGTAGGTTGTTCGCGGCGACCGTGCCACCGTGGTAATCGGCGATTAGCCGGACGATGAACAGGCCAAGTCCCAGATGGGGCTTGTCGCCGCCGTTGTCGCGCACCGACACGAGGGATTCGAACAGGCGCCCCGTCATGGATTCGGGCAACCCTGGCCCGGGATTGGCGACCCGTAGTATCAGGTCGTTTGCATTCGTGTCCAGGCGAACGTCGATCATTGCGTCGGCCGGCGCGAATGACAATGCGTTATCAACGAGCTTGTCGAGTAGCTGTACCAACAAGTCGGGTGATCCTGAAACCGACAGGCCTTGATCATTGCCGCTGACATTAAATCTGCGTTGGGGATAAGCGTCGGCGTAACCGCGCACGGCCGCTTCGATGACGGGGCCCGGCCTAAACCAACTCCGCTCGGCGTCCTTGACCGTCTGTTCGATGTGCGTCGCTTCGCTCATGGCGCTTACTAGCCGATCTAAGCGTTGGGCGCCGCTGTGTATGCGTTGCTGGTACAGCTGCCGCTGGGCCGGATCCTGCTCCTGTTCGAGATTTTCCAGCGAGCTCGTAATAACCGCTAGCGGCGTGCGCAGCTCATGGGACAATTTGCTGGCTAGCCCGCGTAGATAGTCGTTGTAATCGCCAAGCCGGTTCAACAGCCTGGCGAAGCTGCGGGCCAAGGCACCCAACTCGTCGCCGGCGCGTGTGCCGGGTACCGTTGCATTGAGTTCTCCGTGGGGCCCCAAGGCACCCTCTGCGGCGCGCGCCAAGCGGCCTACCCTGATCGACAGCAACGTGGCATAGCCGACGCTGCCGAGGGCAGCAATCAGTGTCGCTAGCAAGGTGAAGTTCATCAGCCGCGTCAAGGCTCGATTCGTTAGCGTCAGCATGCTGCCGCTGCCCTGTTCCAAGGCGATAGCGCCCATGATGCGCTCGCCCGCCAGCAGAGGCCGGCTGGCCTGGACAATGGAGTCCGGAAGCAACGGATCCGCAAACCAGGCGGCATTGGCGCGACCTGTCAACGCAGTCTGCACCGGTGGGCTGGTTAACCAACCCGTAACGATACTCTCGTAGGGTTGCTCTGCAGGTTTCAACAGCCAGCCATACAGTGTGCTGAGAAATCCCCCGGCGGGTTCGCCCGTGTCTGTCCGCGCCAACTCGCCTTGACTGGCCAGCAACCAACCGTGGGTATCAACGACGCGAATTCGCAAGCCCGGTTGCGTGAAGGCTTTGATCGTATCTGCGAGCGCGTCTCGCGGGTAGACTAACGTTCCAGTCTCCGCAAAGGCGGTAGCGCTGCCAACTCGTCGGTCGCCTGCCTCGCCCGCATTCACGACATGCAAACTCAGCGCGGTGCCTACCAACGTCAGCGGCGCCTGAATCTCCAAGGCGTAGCCATTCGCGGTTTGCCGCCAGAACCCGGCAACGCGTTGCTCGAGATTGTTCGTCAGCGTGTCGCCAACCATCACACTTGCGCCCAACGGACCAGGGGCCGCCGTAGCGAAGACTAGCCGGCGGCCGCGGTCATCCGCGAGTACAACCCGATCGCCCGGCTCCGTCGGGGTCGAATACTGAACGAAGGCGTCTTCCACCTCGATATAGAGGTACAAATACCGGTCTCGGACGCCCGCCCAGTAGCGGGCCGGGCCGGCTTCGCCACGCGGGTCGGGGGCCAGCGGAATCGCCGCTGCCGTCGCCAGGCCCCAATCGTCACGATAGCCGTCCAGCACAGGTTCACCGGGCAAGCGATGCGCCAGGATCGGGGCGCCCTGTGTCTCGCGCCGAAACGATTGCGCGTCGCCGTAGAGCAACTCGGGCCGGTCGTTCAACGCCGCGGCGATCGTCTGCGCACTGCCTTGCAGCGACTGTTCAAAACCCTGTTTGAGGGCGGCTTCCATTTCTCGGACATAGGTGCAACCCGCCCATGGCAGCACCAGGGTTAGCAGGCTAACGCCAAACAACTTGAGTCGGAGAGACACCGCCCGCGCTTAGTGGCTTCGATCCATATTCCAACGATAGCCCATACCGTAGACGGTCTCTATGGCCGCGAAATCCTCATCCAGCTTTAAAAACTTGCGGCGAATGCGTTTGACGTGCGAGGTAATCGTATTGTCATCGAGTACGACGTGGGCGGCTTCCATGAGTTGCTGACGATTCTTCACATGGCCGGGATAGCGGGCCAAAGCGTGGACGAGCCAGAATTCGGTCAGGCTCAAGTCCACCGGTGTGTCCTGCCAGGCCACGGTCATGCGTGCCACGTCGATACACAAGTCACCGCGCTGCAAGCGCTCTTCCTCTCCGGGCCCTTGGGTCAACGCTTCCACCCGTTGCAGCAACGCCGTGACGCGGGCCGCTAGATGGGCGAGTCCGATATTCTTCGTGAGGTAATCGTCGGCACCTAAGCGCAACCCGGACACCGCGTCCAGCTCCGAATCCCGCGCCGTCAGAAACACGATCGGCAGCTGTGCCGCCTTCGCGCGCAATTCGCGGCAGAGTTCGAAGCCACCATCGAGCTCGTCCCCCAGGGTGATGTCGATGATCACCAGATCGGGAAGACGCACTTGAAATGCCTCGCTGGCTTGACGGCGATCTTCGAAAGTCAGCACCTTGAAACCGTGGCGGCTCAATGCGGCGGCGTAGTTTTCGCGGATCGCCGCTTCATCCTCAACAATGGCAATGGTATTGGCCATACAGCCTCACCGGTAGCTAAGACTCGCCTCCAATTCTAGCCGCCCTTTGCCCCCACCGCTGCGCAGACTGGGCGGTTGCCACAATCCATCATTATTGGCCATGCCTTAGCCAGCATTTTCGCCCTAGGCTGCGGCGACGGCTTGGTGTCATTACCCCATGTGGACTAGATCGAGGCAAACATCATGGCATCCGGACACGTACCCTCACGCGGCCGTCGGCTGCGTATCGCGGCGGCAGCATCTGCAGTGCTGCTGTTTTTCTGCGAACAGGCGCTGTTGGCTCAATCAACGGATGCCCATCTGCTGGCGCCCGACGCCGTCACCGTCGGCGCCGCCTGGCAATGGCTACTCGGGTTAATCGTGTTGGTGACGAGCGGCGGGTTTTTCTTCGCCGCCGTGCGCGGTATTCGGTTGCGTACACATTGACGGCCATTACCCCAAGGGCGGTAATTCCTCGATGTGCGCTTCCCAATCGCCGCCGTCGAACGGGATGACCGTCATGCTCTTGATGGTTTGCGGGTCCAACGTCCTCGCATTGACGCTGTACCCGTCCGGGTGCGAGCGTGGTACGTAGAACGCCTTCACCCCGCAGACGGAACAAAACAGGTGTTCCGCGACACCCGTGTTGAAGCGGTAGCTGGTCAGCTTGTCCGCGCCGCCGCTAATAGTCAGGCTACGTTTCGGCACCGTGATGTGCAGGTAGCCGACCCTCCGGCACATGGAGCAATTACAATCGTAAACTTCGAGCTCCGCCGGCGCCTCGACCTCGAAACGCACCGCCCCGCAATGGCAACTACCGTGATGAATCGTCGTTGGGGTTACCACCCGCGTTAAGATTCTGCGCTGTCGAGTTGCCTTAACAGGTTTACCGCGATCACACCGACGACCACGACCGCTAGGATCAATGCCGCCCAAAGCAAACCTTGCTGCCAATTGCGCTTGACGGGGATCGCCAATTGCTTGGTGCCCCCCAACAGCTGCCGCGGCCCAAGACGGGCGGTGGCGAGGTTGCCTTTGTCGACGCCGAGCGTAAGGTCGAAAATGGTCTGATCGCCAAACAGACGAGCCTGGGGGAAGTTATCGGGCAGATCCGCCGCCCGGCCCGCCGCAAGCGTATAGGGGCCCTGACCCTGCGCTAAGAAAACGAGGTTTTCAGGACGCCAGCCCAATTTGAGCTGGATGGGACCATCGCTTCGACCCGTGATGACCTTGAGTTTCCAATGCCGGCTGCGGCGCTCGGGAACCGTGATGGCTTCATTACTCACGCCAGCGCCGTCGCGCCGCAAGTTGTAAAACACGCCGTCTTTTGAATTTGCCCAGCGCTCACCGGAGCGGTAGAAGAGCCTGCCGCGGACCACACTGTTGTCGCCGGAGATAATCACTTGAACGCGGTCGACTGGGACGTGCCCCCCCAAATCGAACAGTTGCCCACCATCCTCGTCCTGCCCAGTTGCGTCCAGCGTCACCCAGCGCCGTGGTAGCGGAGCCGCTGCGGCCGCCCGAATGCCTTCCGCGCCCTTGAGTGTCCAACCCTCGGGTACGCCGCTGACGCTGACGCGGAGGTAATCGTAGCGACCGCTGATGGCTACTCGTCGCCGTTGGATGTCGCTGACGTCACCCCGCAGGTGGGCGATTGCACCGCTGCCGACGGCGACCCAATTGTCCAAGTCCTGACTGCCCTCCACATTGACGGTGGCGACAAAGGTTTTATTGACGCTCCCCCAGCTAAACGCAAGTGCGGTAAGCGGTTCGGTAAGTTTCTGCGTATCGACGAGATAGCGAAGCCCTTGTTCCGGGCCGCCGTTGACCGTATTGAGTTCCAGATTCGTCGTTCCCGCCTGCCGCCGCAAGAGCAAGCGGATGTCTTCCGCGCTCGCCATCGTGTCGTTCGGCAGAGCGAATACCGGTAGCGGCGTGGCGGTGTCCGGGTTCGGGGGTTGTTGTTTGCGCGGCCGAAGGACGCGGGGAACGGGCCGGCCGGCGGCGTCGTAGACACCGATATCCCGCAGCCCGGGATCCGTCACGGACTGGTAGAGGACCAAGGGTACCTCGATGGAATGGAAGTCTTCCGCCTGGGTTGGCTCTGTCAGTACCGGAAACCCATACGCATATTCGCTGAGCGCTGGTACCTCGGCGGCGAGGCATTGCATTCCCAGCAATCCCGCGATCATGATTGCTAGCCGAAGGGTCATGTGCTCAACTCCTCTGTGTTTTCGCGAGACCGCGGTGGAGCCGGCGCGAAGTAACCGACCACGAGGAACAAGGCACCGACGCCGATGAACGACACGATCCTCGCGACCGTTTCCGTATTGCCCAAGTCAACCAAGAACAGTTTAACCACGACCAATGCCATGAGCCCAGCCCCGAGCAGCCAGACCGGCCGGTTGGTCTTGCGGGCGCCCCACACCATACCCGCGACGCCCAGCACGCCCCAATAAATCGACAGCGCGGCTTGGACGGCCACGGAACTTGCCAAAGCATCGGCGCTCCAGCCACTGCCAACGACATGGTGAACGCCGCGAACGACGGCGATGGTCGTCAGGACGAACGCTCCGCCGGCGAGCAGACCGGCGACCAGTTTGAATCGATCGCCCGTGCGCCACGCAGGTTCGCCGCGGACAGCCAATAACCAGCGGAGGCCGGCGACGAGGGCGACCACCGTCACGACATCATGGGGATTGAACAGCGGGATATAGTCCAACGGCGCGGGATCGCCGGGGTTCTCGGCAACGACGACGATCACCAACAGGTAGGCGAGGCCCAACAGCACGCCGCTTGCTCCAACGAAAGCATTGCGGTGGCGGTTGACCGGCCAAGCGACGCGCCCCAGCGCAAATAAGGTCGCCGCAACGACGGCGAAGGGCACGGTCGCGACCGCGGAGCCTACCCAAACATCGCTGAGTTTCTGGGTCTCCACTTGCCAGGCGATTTCCCACATGAAAATCACGGTGACCAGGGCGAGCAACAGGCCGTGCCCCAGGCCTGCCAAACTAACCGACTCGCCCTCGTAGTCCCACAGAATCTTCAGCTGCACGGCAGCGGCGATTAGCCACGCTAATGCGCCCCAGCCGGCGAAAGGATGGCCCACATCGTGGAAGGCGTAAGTTACTAATGTTGCGCCAAGCAGTGGCAAGTGTGCCAGCGTTGCCGTGCGCGGCAACGACCACTGCCGCCAAGTGGCCGCAAGGGTCGACAACAGCCCACTGGCCGCCACAAACAGCGTCAGCCATTGTGATTCCGATGAACTCGCGGCGCGATCCTCGATTTCGAGCCCGCCCGCACCGAGCCAGAATAAACAACCCCAAACGAACAACAATACGCCGACAATACCCTGCCAGCCGGCCGCCGAATGCTTGTGCAAGAAACGCGCTGCCGTGAATGAGGACCAGGCGATGAGCCAGGCGCCGAGGAGATTACCGTTGAGGATGGGCAGGCCAGTATCGTGCCGCCAGCCGTGCTCGATGAATGCGACCCCGGAGGCGAATACCAACACCGCACCGGCCAGTTTCGACAACGTATTGTCCTGGCGAACTCCGAGCCACACTAAGGCCGCGCCCTCCAAGGCCCAGGCCGCGGCGGTCCAACGGGCGTCTAACGCCAGCGGGATCGCGATCGTGGCGAAGGCGATGCCGAGGGCGATGTAAGATTCCGCCAGCAACTGTAGCTGCCGGCGGTGTTTTCTCCATAGCCAGGCGGCGAGAACGGAATAAAAAACACCCACGACGGCGGCGCTGATCGCAAGCCCGTATTCGGTATCGCGGACCAGGGCGGCTTGCAACGCAAAACTGACCACCGGCGTGCCGAACACTAACGCGCCGTCCACCAACTGCTTCAGTTTGGGCGCCTGGCGCAGGGCGAACATCACCGCAATCGCCTGATAGAGCAGGAAGTGGGCGATCAGGAATGGTTCAGTGGAGGCGAACAGCGCGGGCTTGTAGTAGTTGTAGCCCCACATGCTCCCGATAATGAAGGTGAACAGAAAACCCAATAGGTTGAGCTCGCGCCAGGCGCGAAACTGGGCAATCCCGAAGATTGCCAGATTGAGTAACAAGTAATAGCTGAACAGCGCGACGTGATTACCGCTGCCCGTCGAGATCAACACCGGCGCTAGAAAACCGCCCACGATGCCGAACACGGCGAGGATTCGGGCGTCCTGCAATACCGCGATGAGCCCGGCGAGGCCCGTCAACACGACCAGCAACAGGAAGGCGGGTTCGGCGGGGATGAGTTTGTAGAGGCGGAAGGCGGCGAAGATCACGAGGTACAACATGCCGATGCCGCCGCCCTGTAGGCTGAGAGCATAGACGCGTTTGCGCGTGCGCAGACGCCAGCCAAACACAATCAGACCGATGGCCGCCAGAGCGACACCCAACAGCCTGAGCTCGATGGGTAACACCAACAGTTCGCGGTCCATCGCGTACTTGAGGAGAAAGGAAACGCCGAGAAAAGAAATGATGATGCCGACTTTTACGGGCACGTTGCCGCTCGTGATCCAGCTCTTCACCATGGCCACGGCCCGGTCGAACCCGTCCG
>JAHEKG010000367.1 GCA_024638475.1 Rhodospirillales bacterium
GCCATCGGCAACCACATGCGCGAAGTCAACCCGGCGGCCAACGTCGCGTACGTGCATTCGGAACGCTTCGTCAGCGACATGGTGCGCGGCTTACAGCACAACACGATCAGCGAGTTTAAACGCGCCTACCGAACCTTGGATGCGCTGCTCATCGACGATATTCAATTCTTCGCCGGCAAGGACCGTTCCCAGGAAGAGTTTTTCCATACCTTCAATACGTTACTCGAGGGCCAGCGGCAAATCGTCCTGACCTGTGACCGGTATCCCAAAGAAGTGGTGGGCTTGGAGGAGCGGCTCAAGTCAAGGATGGGCTGGGGCCTGACCGTTGCGGTGGAACCCCCCGAATTGGAGACCAGTGTCGCCATTCTCATGAGCAAGGCGGAGCAGGAAGGCCATGAGCTTCCGGAAGAAGTCGCGTTTTTCGTAGCCAAAAGAATTCGCTCGAATATCCGTGAGCTGGAAGGCGCCTTGCGGCGTATCATTGCCAACTCGGATTTCACCGGCCGGCCGATTACTCTAGAGTTCGCGAAGGAAGCGCTGAAAGACCTGCTGGCTTTACAGGACAAGCTGGTTACGATCGACAACATTCAAAAGACGGTCGCGGAGTACTTCAAGATCCGGGTCGGTGATTTGCTGTCAAAACGCCGTAACCGTTCCGTCGCGCGACCTCGGCAGATTGCCATGGCTTTAGCGAAGGAGCTGACGACGCACAGTCTACCGGAGATCGGCGACGCCTTCGGCGGTAGGGACCACACAACGGTGTTGCACGGCTGCCGCCGAGTCAAAGCGCTGCGAGGAACGGAGACCCGTGTCGAAGAGGATTACAACAATCTGTTAAGAACCTTAACGGGGTAGGTGGGTAACCTGTGCGCGAAAAAAGTAGCGAATTTACTCCACAGGTTTGGCACAGTTAACACCAAGGGAAAACACCCCCTTACACAATAATATTTTGCTTATAGCTAATTGATTTATATTGAGAAATTTAAGTTACGCACAAATAAGCTTCGGCCTAATAATAACTACTATTTTATATATCCTTAAATCCAAATCTATTTATTAATTTAACCTGGGGTTGATTCCAATGAAGTTGAGTGCACAGCGGGAAACGATTCTTAAACCACTACAGGCAGTCATTGGGGTGGTTGAACGGCGGCAGACGATGCCTATTTTGGCGAATGTGTTGCTGGTTGCAAAAGATGGAACGCTGTTCATTACCGCCACGGACTTAGAAGTTGAACTGGTTGCGCAAACCGAGGTGGATATCGAAACACCTGGGGAAATCACCTTACCCGGGCGAAAGTTATTCGATATCTGTCGCGCCTTGAACGATAACGTCAAGATCACCCTGTCGGTGGATGGAGAAAAAGCGACCCTCCGTGCTGGCCGCAGCCGTTTCACGTTATCCAGTTTGCCCGCCAACGATTTTCCCACCGTAGATGAAATCGCCGAGCAGCAAAAACTCAAGCTGAAGCGCGCCGATCTAGGGCGTCTGCTGGACAAGACGCATTTCGCAATGGCTCAACAGGATGTGCGTTATTACCTCAATGGTTTGTTACTGGAAACGGAAGGCAAAGTGTTACGGGCCGTGGCAACCGATGGACACCGGTTAGCGCTTTGCACGGTGGGTTTGGACACGGCGGCGGAACGCAACGAACAAGTCATCGTGCCTCGCAAAGGGGTGCTGGAGCTCCAGCGTCTGCTCGATGACGAGGGCGAGGTGGAGGTGACCTTGGGCAGTAACCATATTCGCGCCGAACTCGATGGCATCCGATTTACCTCCAAGCTTATTGACGGGCGCTTCCCGGAATACGGTCGTGTCGTGCCTAATAACCCGGGCAATGTAATCAAGGCGGACCGGGAGCTGTTGCGCCACGCCCTGCAGCGCGCGGCCATTCTCTCCAACGAAAAATACCGGGGAATCCGGATGGAGTTGGCCGAAAACGCGGTGACCATACAAGCCAACAATCCGGAACAAGAAGAAGCAGAGGAAACCCTCGAGATCGAATACCAGGGCGATACCATAGAAGTCGGTTTCAA
Source organism: Rhodospirillales bacterium (assembly GCA_024638475.1). Lineage (GTDB taxonomy): Bacteria > Pseudomonadota > Gammaproteobacteria > Steroidobacterales > JAHEKG01 > JAHEKG01. The sequence goes on from JAHEKG010000367.1 coordinate 2,038, forward strand.
CGTCAACTATTTGCTGGACGCATTGGCCGCTGTCGATCATGACCAGGTGGAGGTGGGCTTGAGCGACCCGAATTCCAGTTGTTTGATCCACGGCCCCGCAGGCGATGATTCCGCGCGCTTCGTGGTCATGCCCATGCGCCTATAGATCGTTGACGCTGCGGCACCTGGCGATCGAGGGCTTTCGCTGCCTGAGCCAGGCCTCCCTGGAGCTGCACCCCGCCCGGAGCTACGTTTTCGGCCCTAACGCGGCCGGCAAGACCAGTTTGCTGGAAGCCGCCTACTTTCTCGGCCGGGGACGGTCATTTCGTACCCGTGACGCGAAGACGTTGGTTCGTTGGGGTGCCCAGCAGCTAATTTTGCGGGGGACCGTGGGCGAGGGCGCTGAGCAACAGCAGGTGGCGACGAGCCTGACCCAGGGCCGGCGGGAGTGGCGCTTGAATGGCGAACCCAGTAAGGCCATGGCACTCG
>JAHEKG010000368.1 GCA_024638475.1 Rhodospirillales bacterium
CTATGCCAATGCCCTACTCGTACTCAACGGCGCCGATGGTGAGTTGCTATGGCATCGCCAACTGGTACATCACGATTTGTTCGACTATGACCTACCCGCCCAACCAACCCTGATCGAGATTAACCGGGACGGTGAGACGATTGAGGCCGTGGGACGGTGTTCGTGTTCCGGCGCGATACCGGCGAGCCACTATTCCCCATCGAGGAAGTGGCGGTACCGCAATCCGATATCGACGGGGAGAAAAGCTCGCGTACACAACCCCGACCGGTCTTGCCCGCGCCGTTTTCGCTGCAAAGCATTACCGAAGACGACGTTTGGGGTTTTACGTTTTGGGATCGGGGCAAATGCCTGGATAGCTTTCGCAGCCTGCGTTACGACGGGCCGTTTACGCCACCGAGCTTGCAAGGTTCGCTTATATTGCCTTCAACAGGCGGGGGTGGGAACTGGGGCGGCGTTGCCTACGATCCAGCGCGTAATTTACTCGTCACGAAATCGCAAAGTTATGGCTTCGTGTTCAAACTAGTCCCGCTTGACCAGGGGACTGGAAAAACAGCGAGTACGACGATGTCTCGGGAAATGATTGGTACTCCCTATCGCGTCGAGGGGTACCGCTGGTTGTCACCGTTTGGCGCGCCCTGTAGTCGGCCGCCCTGGGGCGAGCTAACGGCCATGAATCTAGCGACGGGCGAGACCGCGTGGCGCATCCCGCTCGGCCAGGTAGCCGTAGGGCCTTTCGGGTTATTCAAGACACCCAAGGCTTGGGGGTCGCCCAACATCGGCGGCCCCATGATCACCGCGGGTGGGCTGGTGTTTATCGCCGCGACCATGGATAGCCGGTTTCGCGCGTTCGACGTGGAGACGGGCACGGAGTTGTGGCGCGCCCAACTACCTGCGCCGGGTATGGCCGTACCGATGACCTACGAGGCCGGCCCTGACAAGCGCCAGTTCATCGTAATCGCGGCCGGAGGCAACGCACTAGCAGGAACGAAGCTGAGCGACACCTTGCTCGCGTTTGCGTTGCCGAGTCCCTAGGCACGGTTTCAGTTGAAACCCTGCTGCACGCGTTCCGCGTTGTTGGCAGTATTCCAGCCGAGGCCGACGTAAACGAGCGTCGACATCAGCAGGGCCGGAAAAACTTCGTGCACGCTTTCGTTTAGTTCCGTGGCCGTCCAAATCCCCAACACGACCAGGCCCGTTACCATCGAGGCTACGACAGAGGTGCTATTGCCACGCCGCCAGTGCAAACCAATCACCAAAGCCGGGAAGAAACAAGCCGCGTACATGCTGCCGGAGAAGATCGTCATCTTGACCACGCCGCCCGGCGGGCGCAACGCAATCACGGCAGTTACGAGGGATATCGCGACCACGAGCATACGAGTCAGATTGAGGTTGTTTCGTTCAGAAAGCTTTGGAAAGCGGAAAGCGATGACATCTCGCTCGAGGGTAGAAGCGGCCACCAGTAAGACGCTATCTAGCGACGACATCGCGGCCGCGACCATCGCCAACACCAGAAAGGCGGCCAGCACATCCGGAAACATCGAGCTAGCCACCAGCATGGGGACGATGAGGTCGGTATCCGCGACATCCGTTAGAAACAAGTGCGCGTAGATACCGATCGGCAAGATACAAAACTGAATGACGGCGATGCCGATGACGGCCACCCAGATGCCTTGGCGAACGCTTTGCCGATCCTTCAAAGCGAAGAACCGGGAGATTTGCCGGGGCTCGACCACTAACTTCATCGACCCGGCTACGAGTACCCCCAGCAACACGGGGAATGGCATCGCAGCATCCCACGTAAACATCCGTGCCCCGGCTTCGCTAATGTCCCGCACTTTCATGATGGCACCAATACCGCCAGCGCTATACGCGACGACCCCGAACAGGGTCAGCGCCCCGACAACCATGATCATCCCCTGCACGATGTCGGTCCGTACCACCGAAATGAATCCTCCCGACGCCGTATAGAACACGACAATAAACAGCACAATCAAGATGGCGGCCTCATAAGGTATTTCGAAAAATACCTCGAATAGATTGCCGACACCTTTGAACACCGCCGTCATGTACAGCGTGCTCGCAAAAACGATCACTAATGCGGCGAGTACACGAGCCGCGTCGCTGTCGAAGCGAACCGCAAAGAAGTCGGGCAGGGTTACGCTATCCCAATCGTGGGTAAACTGGCGCAGCCGGGGAGCAACCAACGTCCAGGAAATGACGGCAAACATCACCATGAAGGCCGTCATCAGCAGCCACGGTAAGCCAAACGAATAGCCCTGGCCCGCATTACCAATGTAGCTGTTGGTGCTGGCGTAGGTGGCATAGAAAGAAATGCCAATGACGATGCCGCCCATTTTTCGGCCGCCCACATAGTAATCGCGCAGGCCGCTCGCCCGCCGCCGACCAACGACCCCGTTGTAAAATAGTATCGACGAGTAGATCAGAAACAGCGTCAGCACCAGCCAATGTTTTGCCAGCCAGCTCATGGACAGCGGTGCACTCGC
>JAHEKG010000369.1:0-1779 GCA_024638475.1 Rhodospirillales bacterium
GTAACGGACGCGGCCGTCGGTGGGGGAGTTCAGGCGCATCTCGAGAGATAGATCTTCGACGTGCTTGATGAAGCCGGTAAACCACATGTCTCCAAAGATAATTGGGGTGCCGTAGTTGGAATCGTTGATGCCCCAGTGTTGGGATTCCCCCGATGAGACGAAGCCTGAGAGGGTGTGGCCGCTGGCTAGGTCGTATTCGGCGGATAAATGATTACGCCAGAGGCTGTAGGTGTTGCCGATGCCATCGGGGGCGCTGACCATGTCCTTGCCCGCGAACTCCATCGGCAGGGTTTTTACGAAGCCTAGACCGCCACCAAAGAACACGCTGGAGGTGCTGGCGGTGGGAATGCCCTCGAAACTCACGTTGGGCGATACGCTATCGAAGTCCGGAATATTTCCGCAGAAGATGTTGCCCGCCGCCATCGACAGATCGGTGGTGAAACTGCCGACGTTCTGCCCTGTGGCGACGCTACGGAAATTACCGGAGTAAGTGCGGTTGCAGTTACCCGGCGTGACCGTCGCGACTTGCGACACAAGTCCCCGGGTATCTTCGGAATCCACGAAGAAACCGGAGTACTTGACCCGGAAACTATCGGTGACGTCAAAGGTCAGTGAACCCATCGCTGCGATGGTTTCTTCGCGGCCGAGGGGCGAGCCGTCACGGTAGACGTAATCGGCGCCCTTGGTTTCGGAGGTGGCCGCGAGGCGCACGCCGAAACGCTCGCCAATCGGTCCACCGATCGCACCGGCGACCGTGTAGCCGTTTTCTTCGCTGGGGGAAAAGGACAAGGAGCCGCGACCATTGACCTCATCTCCCGGTTGCGCGGGTAGATAGTTCACGGCGCCGGCAAAGGTATTCCTGCCGAAGAACGCCGTTTGCGGGCCTTTAATCACCTCGGCGCGTTGCAAATCGATCAGCGGCAATATGCCAACGCCATCGGAGATGTAGGCGCCATCCCAAAACACGGCGCCGGCTCGAGCGGCCGGGCTGGTCTGTTGCACGGCGACGCCACGAAACCGGTAGATCGGATTTTCGCGCCCGGACGTACCGCCCACACCCAGGTTTTGCAGCGTGAAGCCCGGCGTGTAGTCGGACAGGCTTTCCGTGGTCGTGATGCCACGGTCGTTGAGGGCTTCCTGGGACAACGCGGTCACGGAAACGGGGATCTCCAGTTGCGTCTCGTCCCGTTTACGAGCCGTGACCACAATTTCTTCGAGCTGTGCGTAGGCTGGGTTGGACGGCAGGGCAAAGACTGCCAGGGTGAGAAGCGCGCTGGCGTAGCGGCAAACCTTGATGCTGTTCATTACTGGTGAATACCCCCTAGATTTAGGTTCCCGGCATAATTTGTTGGCCGGGCGAAACATATCATTAAATTAGCCGAGCAGGAACATGTTGCGGACTGTGGCTTTTAATCTACTCGCGGAGCTTAAAGGCGAGCGCCGTACAAAAGCAAAACCAACGGTTCTTGGTTCACCAGGTGAGCGAAGCGAGACTCCCGAAGCTCACTTGGGGCCGGTCGGGTTATCTCTGTGGGGGACGTCTTTTGTTGTTTTATAGCAACATCTTGTGCTTGACTGCGCTGGGATCGCGCTCTCGAATGACGGCGAGGTCAGCTTGCCCGGTGTGATTGAGGGTGTTGGTGACAACCTCGATGAGATGTGATCATTGTCACGCCGCTTCGCATGGGTTTTCGTCAAGCTGAAAACAAATGAGTTCGGCTACTACGGCATTGAGTCGGACGATCATAAGACAGAGCATGGAATGCCATTTACAAGCAT
>JAHEKG010000369.1:1789-2481 GCA_024638475.1 Rhodospirillales bacterium
ATGCAAATACCCAGTTCATGGTGACGACCCAGCAAAGTCGGCTGGTGCTCATCGGCCTTATTCTAGTTCTAGCCGTGCACATAGTGATGGGATGGTTAGTACGTCCGCCTGGCGTTCTAACAGGTCAAGATGACACCGAGTACATACTGCTTGCCCGGGCGCTTAGCGCGGGCACGTATCAGGAACTGTGGCGGGTCGACGAACCCGTACACTCGCAATACCCGCCCGGATATCCCGCGATGCTGGCGGCGTGGAGTGGGCTGGTGGGCGATTCCTATGCCAAGCTCGTAGCGTTAACGCTCCTCCTTTCTGGTTTAACGCTGGCCATCATGTTTTTTGTCCTTCGGCGTTGTTTCGATACTCGAATCGCTTTTGCGAGTGTCGCCATCCTCGCTGTTAACCCGGCGATGATTGCCTACGGCAGCGAAATAGCTACGGAGATCCCGTACACGTTTTTGGTCGCGGCATGCTTTTATTGTCTGATGCGGATAGAAGGTGGTTACGGCGGGAGGGCCCAGCTACGCATTAGCCCGGGGATTGAAAAGTCGGCTAAGGTTTGGCTGGCGGCTGCAGCTTTTGCGGCCATCGCAGCGGCACTGACCCGCACCGTAGGCGTTACTTTGCTCGGCGCACTGGCGCTCACCCTTTTACTAGATCGGCGTTGGAAGACCACTGTCTTGTTTGGCTGCGCG
>JAHEKG010000370.1 GCA_024638475.1 Rhodospirillales bacterium
CAATTCCGTCCCGGTACTCGAAATCGACGGGGACCAGGTGACCCAATCCAACGCCCTCAGCCGCTACATCGGCAAGATGGCGGGCTTGTATCCCAGCGACGCTTTACAGGCGCTGTATTGCGACGAGGTGCTGGACGCCCTGGAAGACGTCAGCCACTACATCGTCCGTACCTTCGGGCTAGAGGGAGAAGCACTTAGGGAGGCGCGGGAAAAGCTCGCGGAAGGCTGGCTGACCACATACCTGCGTGGGCTGAATGAACTCCTGGCCCGCGGCGGCGGCGAGTATTTTGCCGACAACGCGTTGACCATCGCCGACCTCAAGGCCTGCATGCAGACCCGCTCGCTGCGCAAGGGCAATCTCGACCACATTCCCACGGACCTGGTGCAGCGGTTGGCACCCGCGCTGATCGAACACCAGGCGCGCGTCGAGGCCGACCCACGGGTCGTGGCCTACTACGCCTCGCGCGGCTAGCCGGGCACGGCTGGCAGCGGCCGAATGACGCGAGCTTCAAAAGCAGCGCTGCTATCCGGGCTTATCTTCCCCGGCGCCGGGCATCTGGCCCTGCGCCACTACGGGCGTGGCGCGGCGTTGATCGTTCTGGCGCTCGCGGCCCTGGCGGTACTGATTAGCAGCCTCCTTCAACGCGCACAGGGGGTCGTCGAGCGCATCAATGCCGGTGACATCCCCGCAGACTTTGCCCAGATCGTTGAAATGGCCACGGCCACCACGACAGGCACCCATAGTCCCGCGGAAAACACCGCGCCGATCGTGCTGTTGATTTGTTGGCTGGCCGGCATCATCGATGCTTACCGACTGGGTACCGCGGCCAAAAAAAGCTAACGCCGTGACCGATGGACCCAATACAAAAAACCCGCCACATGGGCGGGTTTCTGTTGTGCTTAAGTTAGCGATCTAGGCCGCGCGTCGACGCCTCATCACACCTAACCCAAGTAGGCTGATACCGAGCAGCGCAAGGGTGGTCGGCTCGCTGACGCTGACCCTGATGGGACCAGACCATGAACCACGGCCCAGTACGACCGTGCTGCCACCGCTTATTGTAGCAGCCCAACTAGTAGTATTGAAGATTTGCGCCTCGGGATGGCTACCCGTGCTACAGATCCCGGAGCAAATGTTAGAGGATGCCACCGCGAGTGCCGAATCGATAGAGAAGTTGGAATTACTCCACAACCCCTCGAGCGAGCTGTTCGTCGAGAAACTCGTCGATCCATCGGTCCAGCTCATGCCCCAGCTCGTGATGCTGCTCACGAGATTGGGCCCGGCCACGAGACTTGAGCTATCCAGCACGACAAAAGCGTTTAGTGCCCATGTGGTGGCGCCCGAGTCGGTAAAGTCGTACCTCACCGGAACGGCGTGTGCCGAGAAAGGCAATAACGTAATTACGGCAAGCAGAATTATCTTTTTCATTATGTTGGCCTTGATTACCGTTTAAGACATTTAGCTGAGCAATATGATGCAATATGTATGCCAATCATGAATTCCTCTTAAAAACAAGGAACTATAGTTTTCGTGCTGGGCCAGTTGTAAAGAAATCCGACATAACGTCCCGTGACGGGTTCGCTATTTGCCTAGCCCGCGACCTTTAGATTGGCGCTCTGCGGTTCGCTCCGCTTGCGCGGATCGAGGCCGACGGAGCGGGCGACGATCTCGCGCATCACTTCGGAGCGAGCGCCGCCATGCGCCTACGATAGGGACGCAAACAAAGCAAGATCATCGTGATAGCGAGAACATCCGCGACGGCGGCAACGACGACGATAGAATATCCCACGGCCATCTCGTCGGCGAAAACGTAATCGGTCACCACGGCCACGGCGAACGGACCGGCACCGACACCAATCAGGTTCACGAAAAAATATAGCAACGCCGATGCCTGCCCGCGCATTTGATTGGGCGTCATGTCTTGAATGGCGGACAGGGTAGGCGCCGCCGTCATCGCGCCGAGAAACACGAAAAAGAAAAAGAAAACCATGACGCCGGTGGCGGTCGGCATTAACGGACCCAAGATGTGAGGGATGGGCAGCAGCAACCCGCCCAACAACAGCACCCGCACTTTCGCAATGGGGTCGCCGCACCGCTGCAACCAGTCTGCCAATGCGCCCCCGAACACCGCACCTAGGGTTCCGCCGACCAGATTGACCGTGCCCATTAGATACCCGGCCTCGGCAGCCGATAAACCCAGGGTACGAATCAACAATGTGGGTGTCCAAGCAAGGCAGCCGGTGGCGGCGGCAACCAACAGGGTATAACCGGCAAAAATCGTGGTGTAGGTCTGCCAATTTGTGCGGAAGAAGCGGATGACCTCACGCAGCGGATAGCCCGTGCCCAAGTCCTTTTGGATGCGCGCCGTGTAACGCGCATCTTTGCGAACCGGCTCTTTCACGGTCTTCAGCAACAGCGCCACGGGAATGCCCGCCAGGCCGACGAAAAAGAACACCAGTTGCCAGGGGCGAACCAGACCGATC
>JAHEKG010000120.1 GCA_024638475.1 Rhodospirillales bacterium
TTGCACAATTGCGTCGGGACGGAACAAATGCACCACCTTCCTCTCATTAATGAAACGCCGGCTTTCCTCAAACTGCCCCTTGGAGACATGAACCCGGACACCAGTCTCGCGTTCTTGAAGGAGGCGGAGGCCGATGTTCAGGAGGTCATGCGGATGCTAGGCATTTGACGTTATCGAAGAGCGCCTAGGGCGTTGTCAAGGTGGCTCTCTAGCGTCGTGGTTGACTAACAGGCGATCCGAGCGCGATAGTAGTGGTTACAACAACAAGGCAACTTGCTACGAAACAACTCATTGTCTAGTCCACTTATTCGCAGCGCGCTGATGGTTCGCGACTTGGATACCAGTCGCCGGTTCTATGAACGGGTCATAGGGCTTACGGCCGTCTATCTCGATGCCGACCTGAGCGCAACGATCTCCTGGAAGTTGCTCGGGGTTGCCGAGGACAGCCGGGTACGCTGCGTGATCCTGAAACCGCCCGAGATCGGGGGCAAACCGGCGCCCGACTTTGGGATGGTCGGCCTTTTCGAGTTAAACGATCCCGCCTTGACCGAGTTACCGCATAGACCGGACGGCATCGCTTTCGGGGAGGCGGTGCTGGTCTTTTATGTGGAGGATATCGGCCATTGTCTAGGATTGGTGGCAGCCCTTGGGGGCCGGATACTGACAGGCCCGGAAGAATTCCGGCTCCCGAATGTACGCGCGACCGAGGCCATCGTCCGTGACCCGGATGGCGTCGCGATTAATTTAGTAGAGGCCCCTGATGCTTTGGCTTGGTAATCCGGCCAACGTCGTCCTCGCGCCGCGCGCGGCTATCAGGCTCGCACCTGCCGTCATCGCCGGCTTCGCCCTCACCGCCTGCGCACAGCAACCCGCACCACCCGTCATCCCCATCGACGGTGACGATATTGCCGGCGTTGTGACGAGCGCCGCCGGCCCGGAGGCGGGAGTGTGGGTCATCGCCGAAACCAGCGACCTCGAGACGCGCTTCGCTCGCAGCGTCGTGACCGATGACGAGGGCCGCTATCTCATCCCGGATCTGCCGCCGGCCCGTTACGAAGTGTGGGTGCGCGGCTACGGACTGCAGGACTCCGAAAAACTCGCCGCCATCCCGGGCCAACTGCTTGACCTGGAGGCAACCGTTGCGCCGGATGCGGCGACGGCTGCGAAGGTTTACCCCGCCGCCTATTGGTTCGCGATGATGAGTTTGCCCACTGACGAAGAGGTCGCCGGGCTCGATGGCGGCATGAATCTTTATCTGATGTGGATGAAGAACATGGGTTGTGTCGGTTGTCATCAAATGGGTAACGAACTGACCCGAACCATTCCCGCGGTCTTTGCCGAGATCGAATCGTCGGAGCAAGCTTGGGCGCGCCGAATGGCCTCGGGCCAAGCGGGAAACAACATGGTTGGCATTGCCGGTGGCCTCCTAAAGGGCCTGCCGATCAAGTATCTTGCTCGCTGGAGCGACAGCATCGCCGCCGGGGCGGTGCCCGCGCAGGTGCCGGCACGGCCGACGGGTATCGAGAGAAACGTGGTGGCGACGGTGCGCGACTGGTCGAGCCCGAAGTTCTACATGCACGACCTCTCCGGCACCGACCGCCGTGACCCCACGGTCAACGGTTACGGACCGTTGTACGGCGCGCCCGAACTCAGCACGGATGAAATGCCCATCCTCGACCCGGTGGGCAACACGGCGAGTGTCTACAAGGTTCCGGTCCGTGACGAAGACACGCCCACGACGAAAGACGCGCCGGTGGTTGCGCCCTCGCCGTATTGGGGCGATGAGCCAATCTGGGATAGCCGGGCGAATATTCATAACCCGATGCTCGACCAGGACGGTCGCGTGTGGTTGACGGCGAGAATCCGTGGCCCCGACAACCCGGACTTTTGCAAACAGGGATCCGCACATCCTTCAGCGGTGTTGTTTCCCAAGACAAGCGCCAACAGACACCTGGCGGTGCTGGATCCGCAAACCGGCGTTTATTCTTTTATCGATACCTGCTTCGGCACCCATCATCTGCAATTCGCCTATGACGACAACAATACATTATGGACCAGCGGCGGCGGCGACGTGGTCGGCTGGCTGGATACGAACCAGTTTCTGGAAACGGGGGACGCCGCCGCCTCTCAAGGTTGGGCGCCACTCATCCTCGATACGAACGCTAACGGCAAACAGGACGCCTGGACGGAACCGGGCGAAGAACCGCACCCGGCACTGGACACGCGGGTGCCCAACGGCTTTTACGCGGTGATGCCGGAGCCGCGCGGCGACGCCGTTTGGGGTTCCAACGCCTTTCGTTATCCCGGCTCCATCACGCGCCTCGTACCCGGCGATTACCCACCAGGGACAGCCCTGGTGGAGGTCTATGACCCGCCGCTGCCGGGATTCGGCATCCGCGGCGCCGATATCGACAAGAATGGTGTCGTGTGGACTTCGCTCGGCAGCGGCCATTTGGGCGAGTTTGACCGTCGCAAGTGTAAGGGTCCGTTAAACGGCCCTAACGCGACGGGCGGTCACTGCCCCGAAGGCTGGACCCTGCATGATCTGCCGGGCCCGGGCTTTACTGACCTGCCGCAGTTCAGCGTCGAGTCGAGCTACTACACCTGGGTCGATCAACACAATACATTGGGGCTTGGTGAGGACGTGCCCGTCGCCACCGGCAACCAGTTCGACGGCGTTCACGCATTGGTGGATGGCAAATTCTTGACGCTACGCATCCCCTACCCGCTGGGTTTTTACACCAAGGGTTTCGAAGGCCGCATCGACGATCCCGATGCCGGCTGGAAAGGGCGCGGCATCTGGGTGCCGGAAGGCGGCCGAACACCGTGGCTGAAAGAAGGCGGCAAGGGGCAAAAACCCATTGTCGTGCACTTCCAGGTAAGACCCGATCCGTTGGCTAAATAGGCCCTGCAATTGCGGCCGGCGGGGATACTCACCCGCTCGAGACAGGACAGAACAGATGAATAGAAGACGAATGCTGCAACTCGGGGCCACATTGCCACTCGCGGTGAGCATACAGACGGCGCGGGCGGCGACCCCCGATGCGAGCCTTACCGGCCCCTACGTGGACCTGACCACGCCCGAGGGCAACGTCCTGGCCTATGCAAGAATCCAGGGCAATATCGACCCGTCGGCCACGAGCTACAGCTGGTACACGGGCCGCGTGACCGGTGTGAGGCCCGGCGAGGCGGCGCGGGATCTAATGAATATCATCGGGATGGGCGCCGTACGTATGCTACCCCTCGATGGGGGTGAGGGCTTCCACATGCTGCGCAAGGAGCTCGGTTTTTTCATCGACCGCGACTCGGGACAGGTCCTCGAGGAATGGAGAAACCCCTACCTCGACGAAGCAGTGGAAGTCGTTCATTTGGCGAACCCCGCAATCAACGCCAAAATACAACCCTATCGGCAGCGCCAGGGATTGTACGAGGAGATTGATGGCGGCAAGGGAACCCCGTTCGTCCTTCCGTGGCAGCTGATCGGCGGTCGCGCGATGGTGGAGCAGCACGCCAACCTCTGGGTAAAAAATCCCATGGATCCCAAGGTCTGGCGACGTGAAAGCGCCGGGGCCAACATCCGTATCAGCGACAGCAATACCTTCAACGTCGCGATCGCCGACCTCCAAGACCCTGAACTGAAAAAAGTTCCGAGCTTCGGTAATTGGACGCATCAGCGCCCTTGGCAGCCGTGGATGCTCATGGGCCAGCAGCCGGGGTTTATCCAGTACACCTGCTTTACGGGCTCCGCGGCGAGCCTCGACGACATGCCCGCGCAAATTGTGGCGCTCGCGCAAGCACGCTTCCCGGATTTTCTCGTGGCTCCGACTGAGGTATCACCGCCGGAGTCCAGCCTCGCGCGCTACATGCGCACGCGAAAACCGCGCCAGTGAAAACGGCCGCTCGAGCGATGTAGCGGCTTGCTTAAAGAGGGCCTAAGGACTTACCGAGGCTTGAACGGCCGCGCTTAAGCATCCGCGGCGGGCGTCAAACCCTTGATCAGAAACGGCACGTAGGTTGCCTTGATCGCGGCGGCCAACTCCGGGTTAGGCGCGTGGAACCACTTGGGAATCCAGTTGATGGTGCTCATGATGGCGTTGGTCGTCATGCGTAGGTCGGTCGCATCGATACTTCCGTCGCCAATACCCTGCTCCAGCAGCGCCTCGAAAGCTCGGCTATGCCGGCGGGACCGATCTAGAACATCGGCCTTGTGGGCGTCACCAAGGCTCGGGATTTCACTCATGATGGCAACGGGGCCCGCATCGCCGGTCATGGCGTCGATGTGATAGCCCAGATAGCGTTCGACCTGCGCCAAGGCAGACCCGCCCTCCGCCTGGGCTTCGCTGAGGGCCCGCCACCCCACATCCGCAGCCCGGCAATAACAGGCGTAAACCAGCTCCGCTTTGTTTTTGACATAATAATAAAGCGCCGCATTGGTCAGGTTGAGGCGCTCGGCCACATCCTTTAAGGAGGTGCCGCTGTAACCCTTCTCATTGAAACAGGCCGCGGCAACCTTCAGCAGCAAGTCGCGCTTGAGCCGGTGCTGCTCCTCGCGATCGAAATGCCTGCCGACCTCCGCCGCTACTTCTGCCATGGGGCGCCCCTGTTCATCAAATTGAATTCTACTCTCAATTAGAGTATCTTAACAATGATTAAAATTTTCTTCCAGAAGTTTAATCCCGATGAGCACCGCCGCTAAAGACGTCGACCTGCCCGCAACCGAACCTGCCCCGTTGCGTTTCGTGACGGCGGCTTCTTTGTTCGACGGCCATGACGCGGCGATCAATATCATGCGGCGCCTCATTCAGGCGCAAGGTGTGGAGGTGGTGCACCTGGGCCACAATCGGAGTGTGGCCGACGTGGTGCGCGCGGCACTTCAAGAAGATGCCGACGCTGTTGCCGTGAGTTCTTACCAAGGCGGCCACACCGAGTATTTTCGCTACATGTTCGACATGCTGAAAGCGTCTGGCGGCGAACACATCCGTATCTTCGGTGGCGGGGGCGGCACCATTACGCTGCAGGAAATTCAAGACCTGCAGGACTATGGTATCGAGCGCATCTACCATCCCAACGACGGCATGCGTCTCGGCTTGACCGCCATGATCGAAGACGTGGTGGCACGCACCCGTTCGAGACGCCTGACTACCCAAATCCCCAGCGGCGTGGCCCTCGACGATGTCCTGTCGTTGGCCCGCATGATCAGCGCCATTGAAGAGACGCTTTTCACGACAGGAGAATTGGAAAACCTACGCCGCCAGTGGACACTGCAAAGTGCGAGCGCGCCCGTCATCGGCATCACCGGTACGGGGGGCGCCGGCAAGAGCAGCGTGACCGACGAGTTGCTCAATCGATTCTTGCATTATTTCCCGGCCATGCGCATTGCCGTACTTGCTGTGGATCCGACGCGCCGGCGTACCGGTGGCGCCCTCCTCGGCGATCGTATCCGCATGAACAGCTTGCGGTCCGACCGCATCTTCATGCGTTCGATGGCGACCCGGCGGCAACATCGGGCCACCGGCGAAACCCTCGCCGATTGCGTGACATTTTTGAAATCCGTGGGTTTCGATCTCATCTTCGTCGAGACTGCCGGAATCGGACAGAGTGACAGCGAGATCGTCGATTGCGTGGATTTTCCAATTTACGTGATGACCAGCGACTACGGCGCCGCCAGTCAGCTTGAAAAAATCGACATGTTGGACTTCGCCGACCTCGTCGTCCTGAACAAGTTCGACAAGCGGGGGAGTCAAGATGCACTTCGAGATACCCGCAAACAATGGCAGCGCAACCATCTGGCCTTTGACCAAGCCATCGAGGACGTGCCCGTCTACCCCACCATTGCAAGTCAATTCAACGATCCCGGTATGACTTGGATGTTTGCTGAGCTATGCCGACTGTTACCGCAAAAGCTGGGCCTGGACCCGAGCCCCTGGACGCCCGCGTTACACATTGAGAAACGCACCCCCAACGCGACCCTGTTGATTCCCGTCGAACGCCATCGTTACTTGGCGGAAATCAGCGAACGAGGCCGCAGTATCAACTCAAGCGTCGATGCCCAGGCGGAGGCCGCCGGCCGGGCACAGCACTACTACGAAGCGCTGAAGGCCCTCAAGGACTCCGCGTTGCCGGCCGCACTACAGACTTATCCAGCCGAGGCCTTAACCGATACGCAGGACATCACTCTGCAGACGCTGCGGCAACGCTATCAGAGCGCATTGGAGGAGATCGATCCCGAGACAATCGAGTTACTCGAGGCTTGGCCGGAACGTCGCGCCGGCGTAGAAGCGGACCAATACAGCTACGCAGTCCGTGGCAAGACGGTCAAGGGCGACAACTACCGGATTAGCCTGAGTCATCAGAAAATACCGAAGATCGCACCCCCGAAAACCGAGGCCTGGGGTGAGTTGGTGCGTTTCCTGTTGAAAGAAAACTTACCCGGCAGCTATCCCTTCACGGCGGGGGTCTATCCCTATCGACGCCTGAACGAAGATGCCGTGCGCATGTTCGCCGGCGAAGGCCCGCCGGAGCGCACCAACAGACGCTTCCACTACCTGGCCGAGGGCCATGAGGCGACCCGTTTGTCAACTGCCTTCGACTCCGTCACTTTGTATGGCGAAGACCCTCATGAACGCCCGGATATTTACGGCAAAGTGGGTAATTCCGGTGTCTCCATCGCTACCGTTGATGACATGAAGAAGCTGTATTCGGGTTTCGACTTGTGCGACCCGACCACCTCCGTGTCCATGACCATTAACGGGCCGGCGCCCATGATTCTGGCGTTCTTCATGAACGCGGCCATCGATCAACAGATAGAGAAACATTTGCATGCCAGCGGTGGCTGGCCGCAAGCTCAAGCGAAGATCGACGCGTACTTCGGCGATCATCCCCGCCCGACCTATGCGGGAGAATTACCGGCCGGGCACGATGGTCTCGGCCTTGGCCTGCTGGGCGTCGCCGGCGATCTCGTCGTCGATGCGGAAACCTACGTGCGCATCAAGCAAGACACGTTGTCTAAAGTGAGAGGCACCGTCCAGGCAGACATCCTCAAGGAAGACCAGGCGCAGAATACGTGTATTTTCTCGACCGAATTCGCCATGACCCTGATGGGCGACGTCCAGCAGTACTTTATCGATCACGATGTTCGAAATTACTACTCGGTATCGGTGAGTGGCTACCATATTGCCGAGGCCGGTGCTAACCCGATCAGCCAGCTGGCGTTTACGCTCTCGAACGGATTCACCATCGTCGAGTATTACCTGGCGCGCGGGATGGCTATCGATGATTTCGCCCCCAACTTGAGTTTCTTCTTCTCCAATGGCATGGATCCCGAGTACTCGGTAATCGGCCGGGTAGCCCGCAGAATCTGGGCGCGGGCCATGCGCGACCGTTATGGTGCTTCAGCGCGGAGCCAACTGCTCAAGTATCACATCCAGACATCGGGCCGCAGCTTGCACGCGCAAGAGATGAGCTTTAATGATATCCGCACGACACTGCAAGCCTTGTACGCGCTACTGGACAACTGTAACAGCCTCCACACCAATGCCTTCGACGAAGCGATCACCACGCCCACGGAGGATTCGGTACGCCGCGCCGTGGCGATTCAGTTGATCATCAATCGCGAACTGGGACTCAATTTTTGCGAAAACGTCTGGCAAGGGTCTTACCTTATTGACTCACTCACCGATTTGGTCGAGGCGGCGGTTTACGAGGAATTCGACCGCGTCAGCGAACGCGGCGGGGTGTTGGGCGCCATGGACACGATGTATCAGCGCGGCAAGATCCAAGAAGAAAGCCTCTACTACGAAGGCCAAAAACACGACGGCACGCTGCCAATCATCGGCGTGAATACTTTCTTGCCCAAAGAGGGTGCGGGGGAAACGGCCACGGGTATAGAATTGATGCGCTCGTCGGCGGCCGAAAAACAGCAGCAAATCGATGCCGTTGAGGCGTTTCGGGCACGCCACGCCGCAGAATCACCGGCGGCATTAAAGACACTCCAAGAACGAGCGCGATCCGGAACCAACAGCTTCGATGCGCTCATGGAAGCGGTCAAAGTTTGTTCACTGGGCCAAATGTCCCATGCCCTGTATGGGGTGGGCGGCGAGTACCGCCGCAATATGTGAGCAAAGATTCCAGTCGATGCGCCGGAACAGGGCATCCAATCAAGCGGGGGCAAAAATGAATTTCGAGACGCTAACGTTTAACAAAACCGGCGCAGTCGCAACGGTTACCCTTAGTCGGCCGGATGCGGCAAACGCATTCAATCTGGCAATGGGCCGCGACCTATTGGCGGTTGCGAACACGTGCGCCTCCGACTCCTCCATCCGCGCCGTCATTCTTACCGCGGCGGGGCGCATGTTTTGCGCCGGCGGCGACGTCGGCGGCTTCGCCGCGGCGGACAATACCGGCGAACTGCTAAGGGCCATCACGACCCGGCTACACAGCGCCATTGCTCGTTTCCAGCGCATGGACGCGCCGCTGATCGTGGCGGTCAATGGGGTCGCCGCGGGCGCCGGGATGAGCATCGCCTTAACGGGGGATTTCGTCATCGCCGCGGCCTCCGCGAAATTCACCATGGCCTATACCGGCATCGGCCTTTCACCGGACGGCAGTAGTACTTTTTTTCTGCCGCGTCTCGTCGGCCCTCGCAAGGCGAAAGAGCTCATGATCAACAACGATGTCCTTAGCGCCGACGACGCTTTGTCGCTCGGACTCGTGAGTCGCGTCGTACCCAACGACGAGCTGATGACCATCGCGACTGAGCTCGCCGAAAAACTCGCCGCCGGCCCCACCAGGGCTTACGGCGAGGTAAAGCGACTCGTTGCCGACAGTTTCAACAGCTCGCTGGACACACAGATGGAACGGGAAACCCGCGCCATTGCCGAACTTGCGAATGGCACGGAGGATGCCGCCAACGGCATCGCCGCGTTCATCGCTAAAGAAAAAGTCGAATTCAAAGGCAGTTAACCGGGCCCTCACGGGCGTGGCGCATGCTCGCGTACGAATTCGGCCAATTCCCTATTGAACCGCTCAGGCTTCTGGGCGAAGGGCAAGTGGCCGGTGTCGGCGTATTCGGAAAATCTCGCCCAGGACAGGGCTTTTTTCAATCTGGCATAAGCCTCGCTCGATTGGGCGATATCGAACTCGCCCATGGTCACGAGGATCGGCAACCCCTTCAGGGTGGGGGTTACATCCTGATGGTCCAGGTTACTGCCGGCGAAAGCCTTGCGGAAATAGGCCGGCACCATCACGCCCATGTTAAACATCAGCTCGCGGTATTCGGGCGTCATTCCCGAAAACTCGAACAACTGGGTCGTCTCTTCAACGATCTCCAGTTTATCGAGCATGTTGCCAGAGGTTTGCATGGCCACCCGGCGCTTCAGTTGCTCGGGGGTCATCCGGCCCACCGGTGGTGCCTGCTTGACCAGACCGGCCAGGGTGCCGACGAAATTGATGCCGGCGATGCCGGCGTGCCCGTATTTTCGCAAATAGTCCGCGGTCACGAAGCCACCAAAGGACCAGGCGACGATAACCGGTTTCTGCAACTGTTTTGCGGCGATCACCGCGGCCACGTCATCGGCCCAGATCGAACTGGGCTGGACGTCCTCCGTCCGCCAGGGTTTCGCCGAAGCGCCATGGCCCCGTAAATCCATCGCGACAATACGGAAG
>JAHEKG010000371.1 GCA_024638475.1 Rhodospirillales bacterium
TGGCCGTCTCGGGCTGCGGCACGAATGGGGGTCTGTTCGGCTCCGAGAGTGACCGGCCTGCCGCCAGCATTAACGTCGAACCGACCGCCGCGGGCATGGCCGGATACCTGGAATTGATGAGCAACCTGGTTGAGGGCGACCAGGTCACGCAGGCAGAGGTCTTTCAAGACGCCAGCCAGGCGGTCGAATGGGCACCCACGACCACCAACCGGCTCCGCTACGCGTTAGCGCTCGCAACTCCAGGGCATCCATCAGCCGATCCGGTGGCGGCGCAGAGCCTACTCAACGAATTGTTGGCATCCACGGATACCCTGTTGCCAGAGGAGCGAATTCTCGCCACTATTCACCTCAATGAAGTCGATCAACGGCTGGTGTTGGACAGCGAAGCCCGACGCCTGAAGCAAGAAGCGGATACGTCGCTACAGCGACAGGCGGCGGAAACGAATCAACGCCTACGCACCGCCGTAGCGGAAAATCAAAAACTCCAGCGGCAGCTAAGAGAAGCTCAGGATAAGCTCGAGGCGATTACCGCCATCGAACGCTCACTACAGGAACGAGAAGGAAATGGGGACTCACCCTAGAAGTATTGGCGAAGCGGCCACGCCCCATAACGGCGGACGTATCCTACTCGTCGACGATGATCCGGGACTGCTCAGGCTATTGAGTATTCGCTTGCGCGCAGAACAGTATGAGGTCGAGGCGGTGGAAAGTGCCGCTGAAGCGTTGGCGGCCTTGCCGCGATTTCGGCCCGACTTGGTCATTACCGATCTGCGGATGGAAAAGATGGACGGCATTGGGCTGCTCAAGGAGCTACAACGTCAACGTCCTGGGTTGTGTGTCGTGTTGATTACCGCCCATGGCACTATCCCGGACGCGGTAGAAGCAACCCAAAGCGGTGCTTTCGGTTTCCTCACTAAACCCATCGACAAAGCGCAACTGCTCACGATCGTCGAGCAGGCCATGAAGGTATCCGGCCTACCGCACACCGATGAGGAGTGGAACTCAGAAATCATTACTCGCAGCCCCGCCATGGAGGAATGCCTGCAACAGGCCCGCATGGTCGCGGAAACCGATGCCCGAGTCCTGATTCAAGGAGAATCAGGCACGGGCAAGGAGTTACTTGCCCGAGCGATTCACCGTGCCAGCAGCCGTCACGATCAGCCATTCGTTGCCATCAATTGCAGCGCGATGGCGGAAAATCTGCTCGAATCGGAGTTGTTTGGCCATGAAAAGGGTGCTTTCACCGGCGCACATCGCGACCATCCAGGCCTATTCAAGGCCGCACACGGCGGCACGCTGTTGCTCGACGAGATTGGCGACATGCCAATGCGGCTGCAGGTCAAGTTGTTACGTGTCCTTCAAGAAAATACGGTCAGGCCAGTCGGCAGCACAAAAGCCGTTGATATCGACACACGCGTCATTTCGGCGACCCACCGTGACCTGAATGACTTGTTGATCGGCGGCGCGTTTCGCGAAGATTTGTTCTACCGCCTCAACGTAGTGACGATTCAGTTGCCACCACTGCGGGATAGGCGCGAAGACATTCCGCTGTTGTTAGACCATTTCTTGGGGCAAGTCGCCACCGACGCGTCTAGGGAACGCAAGGTGTACGCACCGGAAGCGGTAGAGTTCCTGGTCTCGTGCGATTGGCCTGGCAACATAAGGCAACTCTTCAATACGGTGCGCCAAAACGTTGCCCTCGCCCCCACACGGATCATCAGCGCGGAGTCGGTCAGAAACTCGTTAGGCGATCATGCCAAGGAACTGCCTTCCTTCTCCGAAGCTCGGGAAGAATTTACGCGCAATTATTTGTCACAATTGCTGCAGGTTACCGGGGGTAATGTCAGCCAAGCAGCGCGCCTCGCCAAGCGCAACCGTACGGACTTCTACAAGCTACTCGGTAGGCACCAGCTCAACCCGGAACAGTTCAAGCAGAACAAGACTTAATGTTGTGCTTATTCGTCAGCGCCTGAGCGGATCTCGTACTTCTCCATCAGGTCGTAGAGCGTCGGCCGGGTTATGCCAAGCAGTTCTGCGGTTTTGCTGACGTTGCCCGTCGTGCGCGATAACGCGTCCTTGATCGCCTGGGTCTCGGCGACTTGGCGGACGGCTCGCAGATTGAGAACGGGAGGCTCGATATCCGCGCTCAATCCCAGGTCGCTCGCGGTGACCAAATTGCCTTCGGCCATGATCACGGCGCCCTTGATCTTGTTCTCCATTTCCCGCACGTTGCCGGGCCACTCGTAAGCATTGATGGCATCCTGCGCATCCTCTGAAAAACCGCGTAGCTGTGCCCCGTGCTGACGAGCGCAACGGGCCAACAAATGGCGCGCTAGGATGATGCCGCATCCTTGCCGGTCACGTAGCGGCGGGATCGGTACGGTCAATTCACTAATGCGATAATACAAATCCTCCCTAAACCGACCCTCCTTAATAGCAACCCCAAGATCCTGATTTGTCGCACAGATA
>JAHEKG010000121.1 GCA_024638475.1 Rhodospirillales bacterium
GGACGGGAGAACGCTTGCATTATCTCCCTTGGAAACATGGACGCTCCGGGAACGGATCTCGCCTACTACCAGCAAGCAGCGGGTTTCACCGCGGCGACAACCGTTTTCGACAAGACCGGCGAAGTAAACGAGAACATCCAGACGATCGGATCCGGGGGAACTCCGGACAACTCCGGTTATCTGAAACTCCATTTGAGGGAAGAGGCGAAGATCTACGCGGTCTACAACCATTACAAGCGCCTCGAGAGTCGGAGCAAGGAAAAGGGTAAGGACGACATCGAGCTGGCGAAAAGCAATATCTTGCTGATTGGCCCCACTGGCTGCGGCAAGACTCTGCTGGCCGAGACCTTAGCCCGGCTGCTCAACGTGCCCTTTACCATCGCTGATGCCACAACGCTAACCGAAGCGGGATATGTCGGCGAGGACGTCGAGAACATCATCCAGAAGCTGCTGCAAAAATGCGACTACGACGTCGAAAAAGCCCAAACCGGCATCGTCTACATTGACGAGATCGACAAGATCTCGCGTAAGTCCGATAACCCGTCCATTACCCGGGACGTATCGGGCGAGGGCGTCCAGCAGGCTCTGCTCAAACTGATTGAGGGGACGGTTGCGTCGGTTCCCCCGCAGGGCGGACGCAAGCACCCCCAGCAGGAGTTTCTGCAGGTGGATACCTCGAACATCTTGTTTGTTTGCGGGGGCGCCTTTGCTGGCCTTGAAAAAGTAATTCTCAATCGTTCTCAGAAGAGCGGCATTGGTTTCGTTGCCGAGGTCAAGAGCCAGGAGGCGGATGCACGCATTGGCGAGTTGCTACATGAGGTAGAACCGGAAGATCTCATCAAATACGGACTGATACCGGAATTCGTGGGCCGGCTCCCGGTCGTGGCCACTTTGGAGGAACTCGACGAAGATGCACTCGTGCAGATTCTTCAAGAACCCAAGAATGCCTTGACCAAGCAGTATCGCAAATTGTTCGAAATGGAAGGAGTTGAGCTCGAGTTTCGGGACGATGCCCTGCGGGCGGTCGCGACTCGCGCTATGAAGCGCAAGACCGGGGCGCGAGGTTTGCGAACAATTCTCGAAAATGTGCTGCTCGACACGATGTACGACCTCCCTTCCATGAAGAATGCCACAAAGGTTGTAGTCGACGACGCGGTGGTAACGGGGGAGACGAAACCCTACGTGATCTACGAGTCTGAAGAACCAGCAGCGGTCGGGGACGAGCGCTAGTCACGGTTCTCTTGAGATCGCGGCAGAGCGCCCCCATATCCATCCATACCGACTAGAGCCTATCTAGTGATAGCTCGAGGCTGAGGAGGTCGTAAGTGGGCACGGAATCAGAAGTTATCTCGACAGAACCGACCGGGCGGCTGGCCATCTTGCCGTTGCGGGACGTGGTGGTCTACCCGCACATGGTGATACCCCTGTTCGTTGGTCGGGAGCGCTCGGTTGTCGCCCTGGATCGCGCCATGGCGTCGGGCAAGGAAATATTGTTGGTTGCACAACAGCAGGCCGATGTGGACGATCCCGGTCCAGAGGATCTCTATGACGTTGGCACCATCGCAACCATCCTCCAGCTTCTAAAGCTGCCGGACGGCACCGTCAAAGTCTTGGTCGAAGGCAATCAGCGGGCGGGCATCATCGACCTTGAGGTCGATGAGTGCTTTACGGCAATACCCGAATACTTGGCCGAGGATAACCAGTACGACGAGCGGGAAATGGACGTGTTGGTGCGATCGGTCGTTAGCCGGTTCGAGCAATACGTGAAGCTCAACAAGAAGATCCCGCCCGAGATTCTCACGTCGCTATCCGGTATAGACCAGCCAGGCCGGCTGGCCGATACCGTCGCCGCGCATATGGCGCTGAAGCTCTCAGAAAAACAAGGGGTGCTCGAGATCAGCGAGGTACGCCAGCGGCTGGAGCATGTGCTGGGCCTAATCGACGGTGAGATCGATGTCTTGCAGATCGAAAAACGCATTCGCGGCCGCGTCAAGCAGCAAATGGAGAAAAGTCAGCGCGAGTACTACCTGAATGAACAAATGAAGGCCATTCAGAAAGAACTCGGCGAGATGGAAGATGCTCCGAATGAGCTGGCGGAACTCGAACAAAAAATTGAAACCGTCGGCATGTCCAAAGACGCCAAGGAAAAGGCGACCTCCGAGTTAAACAAACTCAAGCTGATGTCGCCGATGTCCGCCGAGGCCACTGTAGTCCGCAATTACATCGACTGGCTAGTGCGCGCGCCTTGGAAGAAGCGCACCAAAGTCCTTCGCGAGCTGAGCAAGGCGGAACAAATTCTCGAGGAAGATCACTACGGCCTCGACAAAGTCAAGGAACGCATCGTCGAATACCTGGCAGTGCAGCAGCGGGTCAAGAAATTAAAAGGTCCTATTTTGTGCCTAGTCGGCCCGCCGGGTGTCGGTAAGACGTCCTTGGGCAAGAGTATTGCCCGCGCGACTAATCGCAAGTTTGTCCGGATGTCTTTGGGCGGGGTCAGAGATGAGGCCGAGATTCGCGGCCATCGCCGGACGTATATTGGTTCTATGCCCGGCAAGATCGTTCAGAACATGGCCAAAGTTAAAGTCCGTAATCCCCTGTTTCTGCTCGACGAAATTGACAAGATGGCGATGGATTTCCGCGGTGATCCGTCCTCGGCACTGCTGGAGGTTTTGGATCCTGAGCAGAATTCCACATTTAACGATCACTACCTGGAAGTCGACTTCGATCTTTCCGAGGTGATGTTTGTCTGTACGGCCAATAGCCTGAATATTCCTGCGCCATTATTGGACAGGATGGAAGTCATTCGCCTGCCGGGATACACGGAGGATGAAAAGCTTAATATCGCCAAGCGCTATTTGTTGCCGAAGCAAACGAAACAAAACGGATTGGAGCCGGGCGAGCTACGCATTTCCGATTCCGCGGTGCTCGACATTGTCCGTTATTACACGCGCGAGTCTGGGGTGCGTAACCTAGAGCGCGAGATTTCGAAGATTTGCCGCAAGGTGGTCAAGCAACTGGTTTCAAGGCCCCGCAAGAGCATCGTCGCGGTGACTCATCGCAATATCGCCAAATACTTGGGGGTACGCCGGTTCCGCTACGGGCTTGCCGAGGAAAGCAATCAGGTCGGCCAGGTTACCGGTCTGGCGTGGACTGAAGTGGGTGGAGAATTGTTGACCATCGAGGCTGCCGTCGTGCCCGGCAAGGGTAAGTCAACGACTACGGGCCAGCTGGGCGACGTCATGCGTGAGTCCATCCAAGCGGCCATGACAGTGGTCCGAAGCCGGGCCAGCGTACTGGGTATCAACGACGGCTTTCACCAGGAAAACGACATCCATATTCACGTGCCTGAGGGCGCAACTCCGAAAGATGGACCGAGCGCAGGGATAGGAATGTGCACGGCTTTGGTGTCGGCGCTGACGAATATTCCCGTGCGATCGAACGTGGCCATGACCGGGGAAATCACCCTGCGCGGCGAAGTTCTGCCCATCGGCGGGCTCAAGGAGAAGCTTCTTGCGGCTCATCGTGGCGGAATTGATACGGTCCTAATTCCCGATGACAACGAGAAAGATCTCGCCGAAATACCGAAGAACATCAAAGACAAGCTAACTATTCTTCCGGTCAAGTGGATAGATCAAGTGTTGGAAGTTGCGCTGCAGCATTCCCCATCGCCCTCCCGGAAAAAGGGTAAGTCCAACGACCCTGCCAAATCGGGCGACGACACGGACAAGGCGAAAGACATACGCGCCCACTAGATTGTCGCTAACAAGCGACTCGATTTGGTTGGTTGACAGCCGAAATTGCGCCTTGGTATAAAGTTGTGGCTGTTGTTGTCCTCGGGGGGGTTCGGTCGGGAGGCTTGCCGCTTGAGTCGCGACTAACTCACAATCACTTTTTTATCCAATAGTCTTCTGCGAGTGCAGCCTGGTCATACAGGTCGTGCTCGGGGAATCAAACTGAAGGTACCGTAATGAACAAAGCTGAGCTAATTGATGCTGTCGCCGATGCCGCAGGTCTATCCAAAGCCGATGCGGGACGATCCGTTGAAGCTGTTATGGACAACATCACTGGGGCACTACGCCGGGGTGATCAAGTCTCCTTAGTTGGGTTTGGAACATTCAGTGTGAAACACCGCGCTGCACGGGCCGGTCGTAATCCTAAGACGGGTGAGACCATCCAAATCAAGGCCACCAACGTCCCGGGGTTCAAGGCTGGCAAAGCCCTAAAGGATGCCGTAAACTAGCGCCCCCCCAATCGGGGGTGCTTAGCTCAGCTGGGAGAGCGTCGCCTTTACACGGCGAAGGTCGGGGGTTCGATCCCCTCAGCACCCACCAAGGTTTTTCCGGAGTGGTAGTTCAGCTGGTTAGAATACCGGCCTGTCACGCCGGGGGTCGCGGGTTCGAATCCCGTCCACTCCGCCATTTTTTGCCCAGCGCTGGGCTGGATTAGCAGGGGCAGGCTCGAGTTTTCGCTATTTCACTGGTGCAATCCGTTGCAGCGGCGACTAAAGTAGCGAGAATTCGAGTTTGCCTTTTTTTATGTCTTAAGATTGCGGGAAGCCTTTTCATATGCTGCAAAAAATACGTGAAGGCGGTAAGTGGGTATTTGGCGCGATATTGGCGCTGATTGCCCTATCGTTTGTGTTCTTCGGGATCGACTTCAACATCGGTGTGCCCACATTCGCCGCCAAAGTGAATGGGGAAGAGGTGCCGCTGCTGGAATTCCAGCAGCGCCTCCAGAGTGCCGAATCGCAGTTCGCAAGCCTTTATCGTACTGAGTTCACCGAGGAAATTCGCCGGCAAATACGCGCCGACGTGTTGCAGACCCTGGTCCGCCGTGAGGCTCTGCAACAAAAAGTGGAGGATGCTGGTTATCGGGTATCGGACGAGCGCCTCACAGAGGCGATCCGGGGATTTCCCGAATTCCAGATTGACGGGCAATTCTCGATTGACGTCTACCGATCCATGCTGCGTAACCAGGGCTATACGCCGCAGAGTTTTGAGCGGGCACAACGCCGGGATCTCGCGATTAGAGAACTGCAGCAGGGTGTTGCCGACTCAACGTTTTTTACCCCAGCGGAGTTCCGTCAGTATATCGAATTAGTGAACGAGCGACGCGAGATCGCCTATGCCGTGTTTGCCGCGGATCAATTCGCTGATGGTGTAGAGTTGGAACCCGGCGCGGTTGAAGCGTTCTACGCGGCGAATCAGGCCGACTTCATGACGGAAGAGGCGGTCGATCTTGAATATGTGCGCCTGACGCGGGCTTCGATCGCCGATTCGCTCGTCGTTAGCGACGATCAGTTGCGCGAATATTACGAGCAGCAGGCGGAGGCCTATGCCGGCGATGAGCAACGCCAGGCGAGGCATATCCTATTGACCGGCGACAACGCGGAACAAAAGGCGATGGCAGCCCTCGAGCGGGTGCGTGGTGGGGAGGATTTCGCCGCGGTCGCGACCGAGGTTTCTGATGACGGTGGTACCAAGGCGGCCGGGGGCGACTTGGGTTGGGTAGGACGGGGCACCTTGGTCGGCCCGTTCGAGGACGCCCTGTTCAGCATGTCGGAGGGGGAAATAGTGGGGCCGATCGAGACGGAGTTCGGTTTCCACATTATTCGCCTGGAAGGCATCCAGGCGCCCGATGTTCCTCCGTTCGAGACGATTCAGTCGCAGCTCCGCGACGACTTCCTCGAGACCCAAATTGAAGACACCTACCACGCAAAGGCGAACGAGCTGGCGGATGCGGCCTTTGACGCCTTGACCGAACTGGCACCTGTCGCCGAAGCGGTTGGGTTGCCGTTGTCGCGGGTCAATGGGCTTACGCGTCGAGGCGGCGTCCCGGAATTTCCTATTGGGGACCCCGTCGTCGAAGCCGCTTTCTCCCCCGAGGTGCTGGAGGATCGTAAGAATAGCCCGCTGCTCGAACTCGGCGACGAAGTCGTGGTGTTACGCGTGGCCGAACATCAGCTTGCGAAACCCCGCGATCTCGAGGAGGTGCGCGAGGTCATCACGGCCCGCTTGATTCAAGCGCAGGCAGAGGCTGAAGCCGCCGCCCATGGCGCGAGGTTCTTGGCGAGCCTAACCGATAGCAGCGATCCGGCCGCCTTGGTCGCCGAGCATGCCGGCATTTGGAAGGAACCGCGTTGGGTCGCACGCGGTGGTGGCGGCGAAGACGTACCGGTGGAAGTGGTGGCGACGGCTTTCGGCTTGAATTGGCTCCCGGCCGGTGGCGTTCAAACCAAGGGCGTGTCGCTCGGCACCGGTGACTACGCGGTCGTGCAGGTGTCCCGGCGCGAACCTGGGCAGCCGCAGACCATTAGTCGCGAGGAACGGGATGCGCGCAAGGAGCAACTGGCGACGCAGGCGGCGATTTTGGAGCTCACGGCCTACGTCGCTCAGGTCACCGAGGACGCCAAAGTCCAGATTCCGGAGCAGGTGGCCGAGGGGGACTTCTAGTCCCGTGAAATGAAACTCAAGCTGCACTGGCAAATACTCATCGCCCTGCTGCTCGGATTAGTCGCGGGCTGGTGGGCCGGCGAGGATGGGGCACTACTGGGACTGCGGTTCTACGCGGTTTTCGACTTCGTCGGCACATTATTCCTCAACGCCCTCAAGATGATCATCGTGCCGTTGATCATGTCCTCTATCATCGTCGGCATCGCTGGTATCGGCAGCTCCGGTAATCTGGGCCGGTTGGGGGGCAAGACGCTACTGTTCTATGCCGTCACGACGACGCTGGCGATCCTGGTCGGCTTGATTCTCGTTAACTTGTTTCAGCCCGGCATCGTCAACGGGGCGCCCGCAGGAGAATTGCTTGCGTTAACCGCTGGTGCTGAGGATGTGGCCGCGCGGATCGGCGACAAAGGCGCCGGCGATATTGTCGAGATCTTCCTGCGAATGGTGCCACCCAATGTCGTTCAGGCGGCGGCCGATGGCCAAATGCTCGGCATCATATTCTTTAGCCTCTTGTTCGGTTTCTTTATGACCCGCCTGACTCACGATCTGGCGGAGACCCTGTTCGGGTTCTGGCAAGCCGTGTTCCAAGTCATGATGCAGATCACCGAGTGGGTGATGTCCTTTGCTCCTATCGGCGTGTTTGCGCTGGTTGCCCGGGTGGTGGCGACTACGGGCTTCCAGGCGGCGGGCCCGCTGCTCGTGTTCGCCGGGACGGTGTTGTTGGCGTTAACCATACACACAGTGGTGACGTTGCCGGCCCTGCTTGCGTTGGTCGGACGGATGAATCCGTGGCCGATGTTTCAGGCTATGGCGCCGGCAATGATGACAGCTTTCTCGACCGCTTCGTCTTCCGCCACTTTGCCGATTACGATGGATTGCGTGGAGCGTCGAGCTGGGGTCTCCAACCGCACTTCGAGCTTTGTGTTGCCGCTGGGCGCGACAGGCAATATGGACGGCACCGCCTTGTACGAATGCGTCGCCGCCATATTCATCGCACAGGCCTACGGATTGGAACTCACCTTCGCAACGCAGTTCGTGATCGTGGTTACCGCGTTGGTGACGAGCATCGGTGTCGCCGGTATTCCATCGGCGTCCCTGGTCGCCATCGCAATCATTCTCAAAGCCGTAGGCTTGCCAATGGAGGCAATCGGCGTGTTGCTCGTCTTCGATCGGGTGCTCGATATGGCGCGCACAACCGTCAATGTGTTCGGCGATTCGTGTTGCGCCGTGTTGGTGGCGCGGCTTGAGGGCGAAGAAGTGCTCAATACGGGGTTGGCAGAGCCCGCTCGTTGATTTAGCGCGGGTTGGGTTCGTACAAGGAGTTTAGCTCGCTCGCGGTCGAACGCCCTCCGGGTTTCCCTCCGCGCTTCACCCTCGCCGGGGCTGCCCTGAAGTCGGCATCCTGCCTCCACAGGACAGTGCGGACATCCTTGGCCGCACCCGCTTCGCGGGCCGGGAACCCGGCAAGGGTACCGCTCCGGCGATCGCCCTGACTGCGAGCGAACTAAACCCCATGCACGAACCCTCCGTTGAGGTCGCGAACTGGCGTCGTTCGGAAGTCGCGCTGCCGTTGATTGGCCCAAGGTGGGTGTGTGAGGGGTCGTCCCGCGTTAGCGGTCTTGCCTCAGTGATGTGGTTTGGCCGGGTTCCCGCTCCGCGTTAGCGGGGTGCGGGCAGGGAGGCCCGCACTTGGGTGTCGAGCCATGGATGGCGAGTCACCCAAGCCCCGGCCAAACCACATCACTGAGGGAACCCGAAGGGCAGACCGCGGGGGACGACCCCTCACACACCCACCTTGCACTCTGCGCTGACTCCTATTCGAAAGACATGCCGACGATGTTGTAGCCGGAGTCGACATAAACAACCTGGCCGGTAATGCCCGCGGCGAGATCCGAGCAGAGGAAGGCGGCGGTGTTGCCGACGTCTGCTGTACTGACGTTGCGCCTTAGGGGCGAAGCCTCGGCGACCTTATGCAGCATCTGGCGCATGCCCTTGACACCCGCTGCGGCCAGGGTCTTGATCGGGCCCGCGGAGATGGCATTGACTCGGGTGCCCTCCGGGCCCAGATCAAAAGCGAGAAAGCGCACATTCGCTTCCAGGCTGGCTTTGGCCAGGCCCATGACGTTGTAACTGGGGAGCGCACGCACGGCGCCAAGATAACTGAGGGTGACGATAGAGCCGTTGCGTTTCGCCATCATTGGCCGCGCGGCCTGCGCCAGTGCCGCCAGGCTATAGCTGGAAATATCATGCGCCACGCGAAAGCCCTCACGGTTGACGCAGTCGATGAACTGACCATCGAGTTGGTCCGCGGGGGCGTAAGCGATCGAGTGAACTAAAATGTCAAAGCCATCCCAGGTCTTGGACAGGTCGTTGAAGAACGTTTCGATCGCCCGATCTTCACTAACGTCCATAGGCATGACGATCTCGCTGCCTAATTCCGCCGCCATTTTCTTGGCGCGGCCTTCCAGTTTTTCGTTCTGATAATTAAAGGCGAGGTCAGCGCCTTGCTCGCGCATCGCCTTTGCGATGCCGTAGGCAATTGAGCGATTGCTGGCCAGGCCCACAATCAAGGCACGTTTACCGGCTAGAAATCCCATGCTATCCCCCGCTACTGGACGTTGGCCGACTCAGCCGCTCTGCCGTGTGACATCGACGTACATGATTAAGCGTTGCCCGGGCTGAATGTATTTGTTGGCCGATATCTTATTCCATTTCAGTAATTGACCGACTGATATTCTGAAGCGCGAAGAGATTCGTGCTAACGAATCACCGCTGCGAACCGTATACACGAGCTTACGGGTGCGAGCGCCCGGGTCGATGGCCGCGATAGCGATGGTGGGTTGGTTGTGCCAGACAACGAGGCGGCGACCCACGGCGAGCGTATCGCGGGGGGCCATGGCATTCCAGGCCGCCAGTTGGCGCGTATTGACACCGTACCGTTGGGCGATGCTCCAAAACGAATCACCCGCTTGCACCACGTGTTCTACTTTGGTGCCGCTGCGATTCCGGTTGCGGGTCCTAGCCGCGCGGGCCTCGGCGCTAAGGGTGTAGCTCTGCATGGATTTGAGGGCGTGGGGCACCATCAAGTGTCGACCGGCCCGGATCATGTTGCCGTGCAAACCGTTGATCTGTTTGAGGACTGCGGTGGTCGTCCCGTAGCGGCCT
>JAHEKG010000122.1:0-4035 GCA_024638475.1 Rhodospirillales bacterium
ACGAAGTCTTCGCCCACCAGGCCGCCGCGGCAATGGATAATGAGGCGTTTGGCATGGGTTTCGATGGCTTCGTCCACGGGGCAGACTTCTTGCGCGGTGAGACGCCACGCCTCGATGTAATCGTCATAGCGCAAGGTACCTTTCACCACCAAGACACTATCCTTGGTGAGCAGATGCCGAAAACGAGCCGAGCTATCCTCGAAAAACATGACTTCCATCTGCGCAGAATCGTCGTCCAGCAGCACCGTCAGCCGATTGCCCCGACGGCGGATGTCCGCAACCAGCCCCGCGACAACAACGCTGCGGCGAGGCGTCGAGAACCGATTTCCGGCCGGCTTCGGCGCGTTCACCAACCCCGCCAAACCGCCGTTGGTAAAATGCCGGCAGTGCTCGCGGTACTCGTCGAAGGGATGGCCGGTGAGATATAGGCCCAAGCTTTCACGCTCACCGGCGAGCCGCTCACGGTCGGTCAAGTCGCGCACTTGGGGCGTCAGATTCGGCGGCGGCTGGGCGCTGGAATTGCCGAACAAATCGGTTTGGCCCGTGGCCGCGGCATGGGCCATATAGTCGGCAACCTTTAGGGCATCCTTGGCTCCGGCCAACAAGCTCGCCCGGTTGGCCCCAAGAGCATCCAAGGCCCCCGCCTTGATCATTGCCTCCAGGGCGCGCCGATTCATCTTGCTCCCGCCAAGACGGGAGCAAAAATCGACCAGGTCCTTGTAAGGCCCCGCCCGCCGTTCCGCCACGATGGCCTCTACCAAGGTGCCGCCGACACCCTTGATCGCACCCAGGCCGTAGACGACACGCCCGGGCCCATCGACACTGAATTCGAATTCCGAGCGATTCACATCGGGAGGGATGAGTTCGATGTGGTTTTCGCGGCAGTCTTTTTGTAACACCACGAGTTTGTCGGTGTGGTCCATGTCGGCCGACATGACCGCGGCCATGAAAGCCTCCGGGTAATGGGCCTTGAGATACGCGGTTTGATAAGCAATCAGCGCATACGCGGCCGAATGGGATTTGTTGAATCCATAGCCCGCGAATTTCTCCATCAGATCGAAGATATGGTTCGCTTGGCGTTCGTCGACGGATTGTTTGATCGCCCCGGCGAGAAACACCGACCTTTGCTTGGCCATTTCCTCGGGTTTTTTCTTGCCCATCGCTCGCCGTAGCAGATCGGCTTCACCCAACGAGTACCCGGCCAGTATCTGCGCAATCTGCATCACTTGCTCTTGGTAGAGAATCACGCCATAGGTCGGCTTTAGCACGGGCTCTAGCAACGGGTGCAAATAATCGATGGCAACTTGATTGCGACCGTGTTTGCGATCCATGAAGTCGTCAACCATCCCGGATTGCAACGGCCCTGGTCTAAACAGCGCAACCAAGGCCACGATGTCGTCGAATTGATCCGGCTGGAGGCGCTTGATGAGATCGCGCATACCCCGGGATTCGAGCTGGAATACCGCAGTCGTATTGCAGTTGCGCAACAGCTCGTAGGTCTTGTCGTCGCCCTTGGGGATATCAGCGACTTCCAGTGGTGGAAGAGACTGGCTTTGGCGATCGGCATTCACCCGCTGCAGGGCCTTGTCGATCACGGTGAGGGTCTTTAAACCGAGGAAATCGAATTTCACCAAACCGATTGCTTCGACATCATCCTTGTCCAGCTGGGTCACAAACCCCGCAGCGTCTGCTTCGCAATACAGCGGGGTAAAGTCCGTGAGCGGCTTCGGTGAGATCACGACACCGCCGGCGTGCTTGCCGGCGTTACGGGCAAGACCCTCGAGGGGCTTGGCCAAATCGATCAAGGCGCGCACGTCATCTTCGTTTTCATGCGCTTTACGCAGCTCCTCGTCCTGGTCCAGCGCTCTGTCCAGCGTCATACCAATCTCGAACGGGATCAACTTGGCAATCCGGTCGACAAAGCCGAACGGGTGCCCCAAGACTCGGCCAACATCCCGCACGACAGCGCGCGCCGCCATCGAACCATAGGTAATAATCTGCGAGACGCGATCTTTCCCATACCGTTGCGTGACGTATTCGATAACCCGGTCACGGCCATCGATACAAAAATCGATATCGAAATCCGGCATCGATACGCGCTCTGGATTCAGGAATCGCTCGAACAGCAAGTCGAATTCCAGCGGATCCAGGTCGGTAATCCCTAGCGAATAAGCGACCAGCGAGCCCGCACCGGAACCGCGACCCGGGCCCACGGGAATTTGTTGTGAGCGTGCCCAACCGATGAAATCGGCAACGATTAGAAAATAGCCCTCGAAACCCATGCCGCAAATGACGTCCAGTTCGCGCTCCAAACGTTCCTGGTAGGCAAGTCGATCTGCGCCACTGCCGTTGTGGCGTTTTAGCCGATCGTTCAAGCCGCGTTGGGCTTCGGCACGGAGATGATCGGCGGTGGATAACTCCCCGGGGGTCGGGAAAGCCGGCAGGTAACTTTGCCCGAGTTCGATTTCCAAATTGCAGCGCTTGGCGATCTCTACGCTGTTTTGTAATGCCTCGGGGATGTCAGCAAACAGCCCCTGCATCTGCTCGGGTGACTTGAGATGCTGCTCGCCGGAATAGTCTTTGGGACGCGTCGTGTCGTTCAAAGCGCGACCCTGATGGATGCAGACCCGCGCTTCGTGGGCCTCGAAATCGTCATCCTGAAGGAAACGCACGTCGTTGGTGGCCACCAACGGCAACCCCAGGCGCGCGCCGAGATCCACCACAGCCTGGAGGTAGTTCGTTTCACCCGGCGCGCCGATCCGCTGGACTTCCAGATACAACCGGTCCGGAAAAACTTGCGCCCAGCGCTGCAGAACGCTTTCCGCCCGTTGGGGTGAACCACTATCCAGGGCCTGGGCAAAGTGGCTGCGGCCGGGGCCGAGTAACGCAATCAAGCCTTGGCAACGCTCCCGGGTAAGCCACTCGGGACTAACGATAGGCCGTCCACTGTCTTGGCCGCGGGCATAACTGTCGGTGATCAGGCCGCTCAGATTCAGGTAGCCCTGACGATCTTGGCACAGCAGAGTCATCAAACCAGGCTCGCGATCGTCGGCTTCCGGCGCCACCCAAATATCCGCGCCAACGATGGGTTTGATGCCCCGGCGCAGTGCGGCGCGATAGAACTTTACCAGCGCGAACAGATTCGATTCGTCGGTCAACCCAAGCGCCGGGGTGCCCTGCTCCACCGCTTTGTCCATGAGAGCACCGATCCGCACTACGCTATCGACCAAAGAATATTCTGTATGCACCCGCAAATGAACAAAGCTGGGGTTCACGCCGACTCCCGGACGGGCGCAAAGCTGCGGCGATGGATGGGACAGGGCCCAAACCGCTCCAGCGCCATGAAATGGGCCCGCGTGCCATAGCCCTTGTTGTTGCGAAAGTCGTATTGCGGGTAGCGCACGTGCCAAAAACCCATCAGGCGATCGCGATAAACTTTAGCCAATATCGACGCGGCACCGATGGCCGCCACATGCTGGTCACCTTGGATAATGGGCTCCGCGTGCACGCGCTTAGCCAGTTTGCCGAAACGCGGCAGCTCCCTACCGTCGACCTGAATGATGTCTGGAGTCACCCTAAGCCTATAAACCGCGCGCTCCATCGCGAGCAGGCTGGCCTTGAGGATATTTACGCTATCGATTTCATCCACGTCCGCCAGCGCTACGGCGAAGGCTGCGGCATGGCGGCGAATTTGGATGGCCAGACGCCCGCGCTGCCGGGCCGTGAGCTGCTTCGAATCCTTGATCCCCTGGATGCTCATGCGGTCATCGAGAATAACGGCGGCAGCGACAACTGGACCCGCTAACGGTCCGCGCCCCGCCTCATCCACACCGGCGAGTAAACCGCTATGGGGAATCATTTCGAGTCGCGGTTGAACGGCCATGAATTTTAGGATCTAGCTGATGGTTGCTTTCGATGCGCCAGAGCTAGCACCAATTCCGCGGCACGCGCGCTGGCATCCTGCGCCAGCTCACCGTGCAGCTGGGCACACGTATCATACCAGTCCCCATCTCCCGTGGCGGCTTGCAGTTGTTG
>JAHEKG010000122.1:4045-9525 GCA_024638475.1 Rhodospirillales bacterium
TTACCCGCGAGCAGGTTGGGCAAGGAATAGTATGGCAAGTCGACCATATTGAAAACCCTAAACAACAAAGCGGTCGCCGGCGCTAACCGGTAGGCTACGACAGTGGGCCGTTTGATGAGCGCCGCTTCGAGGACCGCCGTACCAGAGGCGGCCAGCACCGCGTCTGCGGCGCCCATCACCTCCCGGCTTTGACCCTCTATGAACACCGGTGCGGGGTTCAACGCCGCCGCGCTCAATACGCCTCGGGCTACCTCACCGCCCCGCCCCGGTGCCAATGGGATCACGATACCCAAGTCAGGCCGCTGCGCCCGCAGCCACTCCAGGGTTGCGGCAAACACGGGGGCCAAGCGACTCGTCTCGGTACTGCGGCTGCCGGGTAGTACCGCCAACAGCGGCCCCGCCGGTAAACCTAACCGTCGGCGCGATTGTTCTCGGTCCCAAACTCTCGGAATCTCGTCCGCCAAGGGATGGCCGACGAACTCGGCGCGAACACCGTGTGACTGATAGAACGCGGGCTCGAACGGCAACAAGCACAACACAAGGTCGGCCGCCGCTCGCACTGCTTTCACCCGCCGGGAGCGCCAGGCCCATACGGAAGGACTGACGTAGTGCACGGTGGGCACTCCGTGGGCCCTGACCTTGGCTTCCAACCCCAAATTAAAATCCGGCGCATCGATACCGATAACGACGGCGGGTGCGTCGGCAATGATCTTCGCTGCCAACTGGCGGCGAAAACTCAGCAGCCTTGGCAGGTGTTTGACCACCTCGGCGACGCCCATAACCGCCAGCGCGTCGGCGTCGTGCCAAGCCCGACAGCCGGCCTGCACCATGGCCGGGCCGGCCACGCCTTCGAATTGGGCCTCGGGTAGGCGCTGGCGAATCGCCTGGATAAGCGCTGCGCCTAACTGGTCGCCCGAGGCTTCGCCGGCGATCAACACGATCCGTGGGGCGGACGCAGCGGAAGAGACTGGCTTTTGCACGCTCAACCGAGCTAGCGGAGGATACTGCGTTGACTATCGCTAATGGACGCTAAGAAAGGCGCAAGTTCCGGCTGCGATTGAACCCGTCGTTCGAGTTCATCCACGGCATCGGCCAACTTCAGGCCCTGGCGATATACGAGGCGATAAGCCTCGCGGATGTTCCTAATTTGCTCAGCGGTAAAGCCTCGGCGCTTGAGCCCCTCGGAATTGATACCGCGGGGCACCGGCGGGGCACCAAAGGCCATCACATAGGCTGGCAGGTCTTTACCCAAAGCCACATGCATACCAATAAACGCATGCGTGCCCACGCGGGAGAATTGATGAATCCCAGAGTTACCGCCCACGATGACCCAATCGGCGAGCGTCACGTGCCCACCCAGTGCGGTGTTGTTGGCGATAATCACGTGGTCACCGACAACGCAATCGTGGGCCACATGCACATTGGCCATGATCCAGTTGTCGCTGCCGATCGTCGTGACGCCCCGATCTTGGGCCGTACCGCGATTGAGCGTACAACCTTCGCGGATCGTATTGCGATGGCCAATCTCCAGACGGGTGACCTCGCCGGCGTATTTCATATCCTGCGGGTCGGCGCCGAGGCAGGCATACGGGAAGATGTGGTTGTCCTCGCCTATAACCGTCGGGCCTTGGATGACTGCATGAGATTCAACGCGCGTACCGCGGCCAATCTCGACATCATCGCCGATCACCGCAAAAGGCCCTATCGTGACTTCATCATGAATCACCGCTTTGGCAGACACCGCTGCCAAACTGTTAATCACGGCCCACCTTATTAGGCGCGGTAAGCAGCTCGCCTTTCGCAACCAGTTGCCCGTCCACCTCGGCCCGGGCATCAAACTTCTGCAGGCTCGACCGTATCGAGGTAATCGTTGCCCTGATAGTGAGCTGATCTCCCGGCACCACAGGGCGTTTGAAACGCGCCTTATCGATACCCACGAAATAATAGATAGTGCCGTCTTTCGGCCGGTCCTTTACGGTAGCGATCGCCAACAGGCCCGCCGCCTGCGCCATGGCTTCAATAATCAGCACCCCAGGCATGATCATGTGATCGGGGAAATGGCCGGTAAAGTAGGGCTCGTTGGCCGATACGTTTTTCACAACGACAATCGATTCGCCGGGCGTACATTCAACCACCCTATCGACAAGCAGGAAAGGATAACGGTGCGGAATCTGCTCCATTATTTCATGCACGTCCAACGTGGTTGGCTGCTTCATTTATCTTTTTCCCTTACCAACGCCGCGATCTTTTTCTCTAAGGCCTTTAACCTGCGGACAAAGCCATCGAGATTACGAAAACGGGCCGCATTCTTGCGCCATTTACCAACCTCATCAGCCACCAACAATCCGGCGAACACTCCAGGCTCCGTTACGGAGTGATTCAACACGGCTCGCGCCGTGATGACACAGTCGTCGGCCACGTCGATATGACCGACAAAGGCCGCCTCGGCAGCAACCATACAGCGTTTGCCGATCCGAGTACTGCCGGATACGCCGACTTTTGCAGCCATGATCGTGTGCTCACCAATCCGGACGTTATGGCCGATCATAATGTGATTGTCGAGTTTCACGCCATTTTCGATGATCGTATCGTCAATCGCACCCCGATCGATGGTGGTATGCGCACCAATCTCCACATCATCGCCAATCACCACGGATCCGAGCTGCGGAACTTTTAGCCAAACGCCTTCATCGGCCGCAAACCCAAAACCATCAGCCCCAACCACCACCCCCGGATGCAGGATCGAGCGCTCACCAATGACAACGCCCGATTGCAGGGTTACTTGGGCAGCCAATCGAGTGTATCCACCGATGCGAACATCTTCGCCGATGATACAACCCGGCCCCAGTATGACGCCCGGTCCGATCTTGACGTTGTTGCCGACGACACATTGGGCGCCCACCTCGGAACTCGCATCGATAGCGGCAGATTCGCCAATCACCGCGGTGGGATGGATACCGACAGTGGGCGGCGCGGGCGGGTGCAGGATTTGCGCAATCCTGGCGTAGCTCGCGTAGGGATTGGTGGACACCAAACAGGCTGTTGGACATTCGTCCACGTCGCCGGCATCCAGCACCACCGCCGCGGCCTTGGTAACACGAAGCTGCTTACGATACTGGGGATTGGCCAGAAAAGTAATCGCGCCGTCACCGGCGCCGGCCAAAGTCGCCGCGTGGGCAACAAGCGTATCGGGATCGCCGTGAAGGTCGAGGCCAAACTGAACCGCTAGCTCACCCAGGGTGATCCGCATACCCGGCTGCTACGGATTTTCCTTAGCGTATCGCTCGGCAAGCGCCTTCAAGACCTCAGGGGTAATATCCACCGCCGAGCTGGCGAACAACACGTCCGCAACGACCAGATCATACGCCGCAGCACGCGCATAGGCCTGCACTTCCTGCAGAAGCTCCCGTTGCAAACCGCCGAGGACTTCATTGCGGCGCAGATTCAGGTCCTCCAAGTATTCGTTCTGCTTGCGCGCAAGGTCGCGGCGTTCGTCGCGAATGTTGCGCTCGAGGTTACTGCGCTCGGCCTCGCCAAGCACTTGGCCATCGCGCTGCAGACGCTCTTCTTTCTCGCGAAGGTCCTTTTGAAGGCCCACAAGGCTGCGCTGGCGCGGCGCAAACTCATCCTGCAGCGCTCCCATAACCGCTTTTGCCTGAGGCGATTCCTCGATCATTCGCGGTACATTCACCACCCCGATTTTGAGATCTTGGGCCACAGCGCCTCCGGTGGCGATTAACGCACCGACAAGCAGTAAGCATGAGGTGACCGGCTTGGAGCGAAATAGAGAGTTTTTCATACGAAGTACCTTAAAAGATGTGAATTAAAAAGCATTGCCAATGGTGAATTGGAACCGTTCCACCTCATCCCCGAACAAGCGGTCTGAAGACGCGTCGTCGTTGAGCGGAAAAGCATAACTGAACCTGAACAACCCCAGCGGAGCCAGCCACTCGGCGGCAATACCCACGGAACGCTTCAAGTTATCATAGTCGACATCGTAACCCAGCGGATCACCCAGACGATCGAAAAACTGAACATCGCCCGTGGAGAAAATGTTGCCGATATCGTAGAAGGCCGAGAAGCGAGCCGAGCGGCTCCATTTTTCCGGCAGCGGAATAATCAACTCGATCTGACTGACGAACTTGGCGTTGCCCCCGTAGGGGTTCCCAAACTGATCTTTCGGCCCAAGCCGGCTTTCGCGATAGCCGCGCACCGATCCTGGCCCGCCGCCGAAGAAATTACGGTACGGCGGCAAAGCCGTCGTCTTGCCGACATCATCGCCGAATGCCGCTTCGGCGTTGAACGACAGGGTCCAACGGCCCCACAGCGGTATGTACTTGCGATAGTCGAGAGATGCGACGTAGTACTCCACGTCGCTACCCGGCATGGCCACGTTCATCGTGGCACGTAACCTGGATCCCCGATTCGCGAAGAAGGCCCGATTGAACGTATCCCGGCTCCAGCCCGCGACTAATTCGTAGGTATCGAATTCCGTACCGAAGAGCTCCAAGGTCGGATTGACCCGTTCGCGAAAAGTAGCGCCGTTATTGAGGACCCATTGCCGCGCCTGCTCGGAACTGAAATCGTTTGCGAACAACTCTGCGCGCTGCCACGAAAGCCCAAAGGTTAGGCGCTGATACTCCGTGATGGGATAACTCCACGTCACACCCCCCGATATAGTCTCCGTCGAAAAGTCCGAGCTTGCCGAGGTAAATTGCGTAATATCACGATAGCCAAGGGACAGCTGCCGGCTGACTCCATCGATGGTTCGGTAGGGATCCGTAAACCCTAGACTATAGACCTTACTAAAGCGCCCGGAATTGATCTCTGCCGCGACTCGATTGCCCGTACCCATGAAGTTACTGTGCACGAAGTTACCGTTGAGGATTACGCCCTGGGATTCCGAAAAACCGACCCCGCCACCGAATTGGCCGGGTAGCCCTTCCTCGACTTCGAAATCCACATCAACGAGATCCGGGCTGCCGGGCACGGGAGTCGTCTCGAACTCGACCGACTCCACATAGGGCAATCTTTGGAGGAGGATCTTGGAGCGTTCTACCAACAAGTTCGACAGATAGGAGCCCTCTAACTGTCGCATCTCGCGACGAAAAACTTCGTCGTTGACATTATCCGCGCCGTTGAAATTAATGCGTCGAACGTATACTCGATTCTGTGGGTCCACATAAAAGGTCACCGCCACTTCGCGGCTATCGCGATCTAGTTCGGGAACGGCCTGAATGTCTGCGAAAGCGTAGCCGTCTTGTCCGAGCCGGAAGGAGAACAACTCTTCGGTGTTGGTCAGCAAGCGCTGGGAGAAAGTCTGACCGGGCATGATCTGTATCAATCCCCGCAGCTCTTCTTCCGGAACAACCATCTCCCCGGCAATCTTGACGTCGGAGACAGTGTATCGATCCCCCTCCTCGACGTTGATGGTGATGAAAATATCTTTCTTGTTTGGCGAGATGGTGACTTGCGTCGAA
>JAHEKG010000123.1 GCA_024638475.1 Rhodospirillales bacterium
GCCGGGCGGCAAGATAACGCTGATGGGGCGGTAGCAACCGTCGTTATTCGGCGCCGCATCACCCGTCAGGGTCCGAATGGCGTAATAGACGCAAGACAAGGACGAGGACGGCACGTTATTAATCGCGGCCCGGACTTGAGCGCCGGTGCCGGTGAAATCGAACTCGACATCCGAGCCCTTGACCCGGAGGGTGACACGGATCTCGACCGGGGGGCTGTCGTCGGCGAGCCCCTCGTTGTCGAGCCAATCGGAAAACTGATATTCCCCGTCGGGAATTTGCTCTATGGCCATGCGCGTGAGCCGTTCCGAGTAGTCCATCAGCGCCGCTATGCCCCGGTTGCAAACTTCGCTGCCCATATCGGCGAACACCGCTCTCAAGCGCTGTTCACCCGTGCGGCACCCGGCGATTTGAGCATACAAATCGCCGCGCATATTGTCCGGACTGCGGCTATTCGCCGTGAGCAGATCCACCAAATCCGCATCGACGTCGCCGTTGTGGCCGAGTTGTACCATGGGGATTCTCAAACCCTCGGAATGATGGTCATAAACATCCGTTGAAGCACTTCCCGGTGCGGCGCCGCCGATGTCCTGGTGGTGTGTCATGGTGGCCACGTAGCCCACAAGCTGTTGGTCAAGAAAAACCGGTGCCGCGACAGCGAAATCAGGTAAGTGAGTCCCACCGTTGTACGGGTCGTTGACGAGATACAAGTCGCCCGGCCTGGCGGTACCGGCGGGAAAACGTTGGGAAAACCGGCGCCCTAATTCACTGAGGGCACCCAAGTGGATCGGTATGGCGCAGGCTTGGGCGACGGTTCTGCCTTGAGCATCGAACACCGCGGCGGTAGCGTCCTGAGCTTCGTTGACGATGCTTGAATACGAGGCCTTCAGCAACGTGTGTTGTATTTCGTTGGCAATGGCATCGAATCTACCGCGCAAGACCTCGAGGGTGACGGGGTCCAGATTGGTTTGAACGTCTGCGCGCGGTTGGGCCATAGTTAATTGTGCCAGGGTTTCGGTCATGGGCGCCGCGAACCGGCGTAGGCGGGTTGCTCGCGGCCAATGTCTAGCCTAGACTAAGTCAGTCTTATTACGCAACTGTATAAAAGATATTGAAAACAACTGTTTAAAAAGGCGAGGCGACGCCAAGTGACCATCAAAGTCGGGGACAGGATTCCCACCGGGGTACTGAAGGAACTGGGCCCCGCGGGGGCACCCACGGTGGTGTCCAGCGCGGAGATATTCGCGGGGTCTCGGGTGGTGCTGTTTTCGTGCCCTGGCGCGTTTACACCGAAAAGTACCGAGCAACAGGTGCCCTCTTATCTTAACAACGCCGATGAAGTCATCTCGCTGGGCGTGGATGCGATCGTGTGTATTTCCGTCAACGATGCTTTCGTCATGGATGCCTGGGGTAAGGCCTGTGGTGTAGGCGACAAGATCCGAATGTTGGCCGACGGGCATTGCGAGTTTCACACCAGCATGGGGCTCGAGATGGACTGCACCCGATTTACCTTGGGTTTCCGCAACCAACGATTTTCCATGATCGTGGATGACGGCATCGTCACGCACTTGAACGTCGAGGAACCCGGCGGCTATGCAGTGAGCGACGCGAGCGTCATTGTCGAACAGTTACGGCAAACCCACTAATTTGTCGGCGCCGATACGGGGCGATACTCGAATTCGCCGAAATCTTTCCAGGCTAGATAGTACTGCACCGGAATTCGGACGCGTTTGGTTTCGCCCAGGGCAATGGCGGCCCGCTGGGGCCAATGCGGATCGCGCAGAATGGCCCGCGCCAGCATCACCATGTCGGCGCGCTGATTCTCGATGATTTCGTTGGCTTGCTCGGGCTCGGTAATCATGCCGACGGCGGCAACGGGCATGTCGGCGCCGGCGCGGACGGCTTCCGCGCCAGGGACCTGGTACCCGGGTCCCAACGGGATTTCTGCGACGGGGTCCTCGGTACCCGTTTGTTTACCCACTTTGTCGTGACGCATTTGCCGCATCAAGGCCACGGTCTTGGCCGACGAGCCGCCGGAACTCACGTCGATGAGATCCACGCCATCCGTCTTCAGCAACCGCGCCAATTCCACGGTTTCCTCCAGCGTCCATCCCCCCTTGAGCCAATCCGTGTAGGAGAGGCGAAAGGCCAGCACCTTGTCGTCGGGTAAGGTCCGGCGCAACCGTTGCGCCAGCTCGCGGCTGAAACGAATGCGATTCTCGAAGCTGCCGCCGTAGCCGTCGTCGCGCGTATTCGAAATCGGTGAGTAAAAACAATGCGGCAGGTAACCATGGGCGGCATGGACTTCGATCCAGTCGAAACCCGCCGCCAGCGCGCGCTGGGTCGCGGTGGCGTACGAATCGATGACGTCGTCGATATCCCGCTGCGTCATCGCCAAGGGTACGGGTGAGGCCTCGTCGAAGGGGACAGGGCTCGCACCTATGACGGGCCAGGCGCCTTCCTCCTCGCTGAGCAGTTCCAGCGGTTTCATGCCCGCCGCGGTGAAGGGCCGTCCATAGCTGGCCTTGCGGCCCCCGTGGCCGAGTTGAATGCCAGGTACCGCGCCTTCGCCGCGCACAAAGTCCGTGACCCGTTTCAGGTTGGGGATATGTTCGTCTGTGTAGATCCCCAAATCGCCGATGCTGATACGTCCGCGGGCCTCGACTGCCGCCGCCTCCGTCATCACGAGCCCCGCGCCGCCGGCAGCGCGCGCCCCGAGGTGCACCAAATGCCAATCGGTGGCGAAGCCGTCCACGGAACTGATTTGTACCATGGGCGATACACCGATTCGGTTACGAAGCGTGACACCGCGGAGCGTCAGCGGGTTAAACAAGGCGGCCATGCTGGTCGGTTCCGTCAGTCGGCGAATACGCCTACGCCAGTTGGCGTTCCACCGTGGCTAGATCGAAGTAGTCGCGCCATATGCGGATCTTGCCGCCCTGGAATTCGAAGGAGGCCATGTAGGGCACAGAGACTTGATGGCCGTTTTTCGTGTAATTCTCGACCCCTTCGAGCAATAACACGTCGCCTTCTTCCATGACATGCTTGATGTCGTAGTGGGGGTTCGACATGCCGCGAGCGAACTTTTCCAAAAAGGTGCGTACCGCGGCTTTGCCTTCGATGGGTTTCATGGGCACGTTGTCCCAAATCACGTCATCCGTACAAAGCTCCAACGCGCCGGGGATATCCCCTTCGGCCCAACACTTCAAGAATCCGTCGACCAAGTGCCGATTGCTCATACCGTCCCCACCCGTATTACTTGCATTAAAAGACCCGTGAGTATACCGCAGCTCTCGAGAGTTCGCCGTGGGTCGCTGCCTGGTTGACCGAGGTTGGTACCGCGAGTATCTTCGGTTCTGTAGTGCAAGTAACTACGACCCGACAAAACAGCTAGAACGACAGGGGCGAGCCATGACTACCCAAGACCTGATCAAGATTCTCCGTTTCTACGCCCGTTTCACGCCCAGCTATACGAAGATTGGCTACATGGGGCGCGGGCTGTTTTGGAAACGCTATGCCACGGATTTCTCCGGACAACGCTGGCTGGTGACGGGTGCAACCAGCGGGATCGGTAAGGGCATCGTGCACGCCGCGGCGCAATACGGCGCAGAAGTTGTTGCCATCGGTCGAAACGAAACCAAGCTCAAGGCTGCGATCGCCGAACTACCGCCCGCCATCGCCGGCCGTGTGACCTACGAAGTGGCGGACATGTCGTTGCAGGCGGATACACAACGGTTGGTGGAACGGCTGGTTGGCTCCGGACGCAAAGTGGATGCGCTGATCAATAACGTAGGGATGCTGTACACAGATCTGACGTTGACGAGCGAAGGCCGGGAGGAAACTTTCGTCATTAATCTGCTCAGCCATTATTTGCTCACCGAGGGGCTGGTCAAGGGAGACATGTTCAACGCTGACGCCGTGGTGGTTAACATGACATCGGGCGGCATGTATAACGCTCCGGTGGGCACGGCGAATCTCAACATCACCGATCCTGCCAAGTATGCGGGGAAAGTGGCTTATGGCGCGCACAAACGCGGTCAAGCCGTTTTGACGGGTTACTGGAACAAAGTCTACGGTTCTCGCGGCATCGACTTTTACCTCACCCATCCCGGATGGGTGCGGACACCCGGGGTAAAGAGCGCGCTACCTGTGTTTTGGAAGATTCAGTACCTCATTCTTCGGAGTCCCTACCAGGGCGGTGAAACCGCGCTTTGGCTGGCCGCGACCCGGCCGCCGACCAGCGAGGATCATGACGCGGGCGTTTGGTTCGACCACAAGATCCACCCCGCCCACATGTTCGAGACGACGACGCCGCAGTGCACCGTAGAGGAATTTGTTGCTTATCTGGATGCAGAGCTCGCCAAAGGGCAAGGCGGCGGCGAAACTGCGGCCGCGTGAGCGGGGGCCGCGCACATAGGTTGCAGGCGCGGTATTACTGATCATGCGCACTTCGCCTCAGCATCTCATCGATGAATACACTGCCAAGGGCTGGTGGACGGACGAGACGCTGACCAGTCTGTTCCAGGCGGCGGTCGGCCGGCATCCCGATCGAATCGCCCTCGTGGATCCGCCCAACAAGCCCGACTTGGTGGGTGAAGCGCCGAGAAGGCTCAGCTATCGTCAACTGGATGAGCAGGTCGAACTGCTGAGTGCGCGCCTGCGCGCCCATGGGGTCGGCGTAGACCACATGGTCGTGATCCAACTGCCGAACATAGCCGAGCTTGCGATTGCCTATCTGGCCCTGGCGAGGTTGGGTGCCATTGTCAGCCCGGTCCCCGTCCAGTACGGGCGTCATGAGCTTGGCCGTATCAAGGCCGAACTCAATGCCGACGCTTTTGTCGCCGTGCGCAACTTTAAAGGTCAGGACCTACTCACGGAACACGCGACTGCTTTCGACGGCTGTAAACTATTTTCCCTGTCGTCTGTAAAGGGCGCGGGGGCCATCGACCTTGACCACCATGAGTTGACACGCGCCGAACGCGAAGACTATGCGGACTATGCGGCCGGTTTCGAACCGGCAGGCAACGA
The DNA here is from genome assembly GCA_024638475.1 of Rhodospirillales bacterium. Classification (GTDB taxonomy): domain Bacteria; phylum Pseudomonadota; class Gammaproteobacteria; order Steroidobacterales; family JAHEKG01; genus JAHEKG01. The sequence continues at coordinate 5,027 of JAHEKG010000123.1, forward strand.
TATCTTTAGTATTTGTTGGACATCGGGTACTTCAGGTACACCCAAAGGCGTGCCGCGCAGTTTCAATCATTGGATGGCGATCAGCTTGTCGAGCGGGGATTTGGCCGATCTACACGACGACGATGCGCTGCTGAATCCCTTCCCGATGGTCAACATGGGGGGCATCGGTGGCTTTTTGTTCAACTGGCTGAAGTGTCAGGGCAAGCTGGTGCTGCATCACCCCATGGATTTGCCGGTGTTTCTGAAGCAGCTAGTGGATGAGCAGATCAATTACACAATCGCACCGCCTGCTTTGCTGAACATGCTGCTGCAGAACGAGCAACTGTTAGCGAATCTTGATTTGAGTGCGCTGCGTGCCATCGGCAGCGGCAGCGCGCCGCTGTCGCCCTGGATGGTAGAGGGCTATGAGACTAAGTATGGCATCGACATCTTGAACAACTTCGGTTCCAACGAGGGCATGGCGCTAAGCTCCAGCCCGCAGGACGTGCCTGATCCCGCGTTGCGCGGTGAGCTGTTTCCAAGGTTCGGCGTCGAGGGCTACCAATGGAGTAACCGGGCCGCGGCTACGGTGAAGACTAAGCTGGTAGATCCCGATACCCACGAGGAGATTACCCAGCCCGGTATACCCGGGGAGCTCTTGTTCGGCGGTCCGACAATTTTCGACGGTTACTGGAACTCCCCCGAGCTGAACAAGACAGTGTTCTCGGCCGACGGCTATTTCCACACAGGGGATCTGTTCGAAATTGCTGATCCCGACAACGATCCGCGTTTTTATCGCTTTGTCGGGCGCCACAAAGATATTATCTCCCGCGGTGGAATGAAGATATCTCCGGCAGAACTCGACAATCTGCTGGCCGGGCACCCGAAGATCGCGGATGTCGCTGTGGTGGGCATTCCCGACGAACGCTTAGGCGAGCGGGTTGCCGCAGCGGTGGTTCCGGCTGCGGACCAACACGTTGAACTCGCCGATATTATCGAATTTCTGAAGGCCGAGGATGTGGCGGTCTTCAAGCTTCCCGAAAAACTACTGGTGGTCGAGAGCCTACCGCGAAATCCCGTTGGCAAAGTCCTGCGGCATGAACTAACGCCGTTGTTCGGCGAGGAGAATAACGTCCATGGCTGATGCCTTTGTATTTGATGCGCTGCGCAGCCCTCGCGGCAAGGGAAGAGAAACCGGATCCTTGCACCACGTGACGCCGGCGGCACTCCTGAAGACGCTGTTCGATGCCATGCTCGCGCGCAATCAACTGGGCCGCGATGCCTTCGACGATGTCGTGCTGGGTTGCGTCACTCAGGTCGGTGACCAAGGCGGCAACATCGCCAAGGTGGCGGCGTTGTATGCGGGATTGGACAGCCGGGTGTCGGGCATCACGATCAATCGCTATTGCAGTTCTGGGCTGGATGCTTGCAATTTTGCGGCAATGAAACTGATTGCCGCCGCGGATGACTTGGTTGTCGCAGGCGGGGTCGAGTGCATGTCGCGGGTGGCCATGCTGTCCGACAAGGGCACGTTCTATACGGACCCGGACATGATCAAGGCTGCTCGCTTCGTGCCCATGGGCCTCGCAGCGGACTTGATCGCCAGCCTCGACGGTATTTCTAGGGAGGAATGCGACCAATATGCGGTGCAGTCGCAACAGCGGGCTGCAAATGCTCGGGACGCGGGATATTTTTCCAAGTCCATCGTGCCGACGACTAACGACAAGGGTGAGGTGTTGCTTGCGCAGGACGAGATCATACGAGCTGACGTAACGACTGAGCTACTGGCCGGTTTCGAGCCGAGTTTTTCCGAATATGGACGCCATTACGAGAAACCGTTCAAACAGGCCTTCCCCAACTTGACGGAACTCGAATACGTGCACCACAAAGGCAACTCGCCCGGCATGGTTGACGGCGCATCGCTGGTGCTGCTGGGTACCAGGGAGGCGGGAGAGCGATTGGGTTTAACGGCAAGAGCGAAGATACGTGGCATGAAAAACGTTTCGGCGAGCGAGCTGCTGGGGCTCACCGGGGGCATCGAGGCTGCGAAGCAGGTCCTAGCCGCCAGCGGTGTGCAAGCCAAAGATATTGACCTATTCGAGTTCAATGAGGCCTTCGCATCGACCAGCATCAAGTTCCCGAGGGATCTGGACGTCGACCCGGAAACCGTCAACGTTAACGGCGGCGCGATCGCCCTCGGTCACGCCATGGGCGCGACGGGGGCGACGTTATTGGGGACGTTGTTGGACGAGATGGAACGTCGGGACGTGGCCACGGGCCTCGTGGCGATCTCGGGTGCCGCGGGGATTGGGACCGCGACCGTCATCGAACGCGTTTGAACAAACGCGCAGTGATTCTTACAAGAGGTTAACCGTGACCCCACGTCAGCAATTAGCGGCGATAAAGCAACACTTGGCCGCTCCGGCGGTGGTGGCGCCGATGTTTCTCGTTTCCGGGCCCGAGATGGTCATTGCCGGTTGTCGGGCAGGCCTCATCGGCGCCTTTCCCGCACCCAACGCACGCGACATATCGATTTTGGAAACCTGGCTCGAGCAAATCACTGCAGCCGTTGGCGAGCCCGTTGCGGGAGACATCCGCGGCAGCTGGGCGCTCAACTTGGTTGTGCACCGTACCTACGAGCGCCTGCCCCAGGAGCTCGAGTTGGTAAAAAAATATCAACCGCCGATCGTGATTACCGCACTGGGCAGTCCCCGGGCGGTGGTGGAAACCGTCCATGGTTATGGCGGGTTGGTGATTGCCGACGTCAACAGCATCGAATACGCACGCAAGGCGACCGAGTGGGGCGTCGACGGCCTCGCACTTGTCAGCGCCGGCGCCGGGGGGCATACGGGCGACATCACCGGCTTTACCTTTATCCCGGCGGTGAGGAAATTTTTCGACGGCATCATCATCGCGGCGGGTGGTATCTGTAACGGGCAAGGTGTTCGCGCAGCCGAAGTATTGGGTGCGGACCTCGCTTACATGGGCACCCGCTTCATTGCTACCGATGAAAGCCTTGCCTCGCCCGAGTACAAGGCGATGTTGGTTGCGGCTGGGCCGAAGGACTTGGTGTTGACGAACTCGTTTACCGGTGCGAACGCCTACTATTTGAGGGACAGCATCGTGAATGCGGGTTTGGACCCGGATAACCTCGAAGCCAAAGCCGGCATGGACCTCGGGGGGTACGACGCCAAAGCCTGGAAGGATATTTGGTCCGCTGGCCCGACCGCGCAAACCGTTGATTCCATAGCACCCGTGGGCGTGGTGGCGGCGGAGATCGCCGCCCAATACCGGGCCGCAAAGAATATTCCTTAGGCCGGCCGGCTGGGGAACTTGATCTGCGCGATCCGAAAGCGGCTGGTGACGAACGCCAGGTCCGTCAGGCACGCATTACCGGCCGGATTCATGCCCGTGACGTGGTAGTCACCGTAGGCCGCGGCGAAATTGATGGGCATCCCGGTGAGATTGCAGGCCACAGAAGCGCCGGCGTTACAGAAGGCATCTTGGGCCTTGCGCAGGAAAACCTCGTCCACGGAATAGACATGTGACGTGATGGCGCCGTGCTGTTTGACGTCTTCGGTGGCCCGCGCCAGCGCATGGTCACGGTCATCCGCCAGGATCACGAATGAGATCGGGCCAAAGTGCTCCTCGCCGTACAGATCTTTTTCGGCGGCGTCGACTTCTACCATCAAGGGCGTTGCTGTATTGGCTTCGGGAAAATCCGGGTGGGTGTAGTGGGCCGAATCCCGTACCACGGTGCCACGTTGTTTGCCCTTCGAACGCAGGCGCTCGATGCGATCGTAAATCGCCGGGTCCACCAGGGCGCCGCACAGATTCGCGGCCTGGTTCGGATTCGCCAAATGTTCCTCGACGGCGGCAACGAGACGCTCGCGGACGCGGGCCGCTGGTACGCGCTCGCTGCCCGCCCGGATGCCGTCGCGGGGGATGAAAATATTCTGCACACTTGTGCACATTTGCGCGGACGCCTGGCAGAGGGAATGGCCAATGGCTTGACACATGGCGTCCAAATTGTCGGTCGACTCGATCACCACCGAGTTACAGCCGGCGGTTTCCGTATACACCGACGCGCTGCGGCAATTGTCTTCGATCCAACGGCCGAAGGTTGGCCCCCCCGTGAAGTCCACTAAGGCCGTTGCGGGATGTTCGAGCAGCGGCAGCGTAGCGGGCGCGGCGCGGGTATCCGCGACGAACGTGATCAGGTTCGGGTCGGCGCCCGCACCCTGAAGCACGCGGCGCATGCTGCGCACGAACAGCGCCACCGGAAGAATGCAGTTCGGGTGGGGTTTGATCACGGAGGCGTTGCCGGTGGCGAGATTCGCCATGATCGCGGGATAGCCGTTCCACTGGGGAAACGTCGCGCAGGTCACCACGATGCCCACGCCCCGGGGGACGAGTCGAAACTGTTTGTCCAGGCTGGCCGGTGGTCCCGCCCCGAAGCGTCGCTCCCAATGCGCGGATTCGGGCACGTCGGTCATTGCCTTGTAAGCGTAGGCGAGC
>JAHEKG010000372.1 GCA_024638475.1 Rhodospirillales bacterium
TTGCACGCCATCAATCGCACGGTTCCGACGCCGTTGTCCGAGCTGCCTTACGCGGAGTTGTGCCCGGGCTCCGACAATCTAGCCCGCGTCCTAGACGGCTTTAAGTAACGCTAACCGCCGGGGTCCGCAATTGCGTTGTTGGGTTGGGCGACGGCATCCCCTTCGATAAAACTCGAAGCTTTCCGGTCAAGGGCCCTGTTGTAGGGCGAATGCGGCAACAACGTCACTCCACGCCTGCGGTTGTTCGTCCACAATATCGTGGGTGCCGCCCGCAAGCTCCGCATACGCAAAATCGGGTCGTAACTCCCGTGCACGCGCGGCCGCATAGTAAATATCGTCGCCGGTGTTGGTTAGGATCAAGGTTGGCTGCCGGATTGCCTTGATCGCCGCCGCAGCGTCGTGATCGAAGGCGGCCCGGTGACCGTACCAGGCGGTATCGCCGGCGATAAACATTTGCAGCACACCGAGATGCATTGCGCTGATACTCGTCCAGCCGGGCGTGAACCGAATGCGGCGCTCCCACATGGCCATGAGGTGGCTGCCGTCCGACCTTGGTTCTACGTCGGGAGAATCTTTGAGCGCCTGACTATATTGAGCGCGTTCCTCGGCAGTCATGACCGGCACGCCATTGAGGATGAGCCGTGCCACTAACTCCGGCTCGGCCACCGCAACTTCCGCAGCAATCGAAGCGCCGGTATGATGCCCAAGCAGTGTTACCGCATTCAGGCCAAGGGATCGAATGCAGGCGGCTATCGCCGTTGCGTACTCCTCGATGCTAGGCGGGTGGTCGGGTACGTCTGACATGCCGAACCCCGGGGTGTCGATTCCGATCACCCTCAAGCCATGGGCGGCCAACGGATGATAGGCGGCGCGAAACATTTCGCTGCTGCTGGGGCTTTGGTGGCACAACACGACAGCGGGATCCGTTTGCTTGCCTGCTTGCTGGTAGTGAATTTGTCCAAACGGCCCGGCGGTGTAACCTTTATAGGTATTGGTAGGCATGTATTCATGGTAGCAGTATCCGCCCCCGTGCCTGCACGCGAGCCGTTCCCCGGACCACAGGCTGGTAACATCCACGGCGGGTAGCAAAAGGCAGCCACGCTTGGTAATTGAATCGAAAACATCGGCCAAGGGAACATGGTGGGTCTATCTGCTCAAGTGCCGGGACGGCTCCCTTTATACGGGGGTGACCACGGACGTCGCAGCGCGCGTAGCAACCCATAGTGCTGGCGAGGGTGCTCGCTACACCCGCTCGCGGCTTCCGGTCGAGTTGGTTTACTCTGAGCGTGCGGCGGATCGCAGTACGGCGTTGCGTCGCGAAGCGGCAATTAAGCGCCTGTCAGCCGCCGCCAAGCGTTTGCTGGTGGCTCAGGATTAGATCAGCGGACCGACAGGTAGCGCGCGGGGTGGATGGAAGTGAGGTTGGAATCGTCCCAGCCACGCACTCTCGCCGCAACGAGTCGGCGGCTAACATAGTAGAACATCGGGATGACCGCCTGATTAGCCATGAGCACCTGCTCGGCCTGACGCAACATCTCGGCACGCGGCTGAGGGGCCGATATTCTGTTGGCCCTCTCGACTAGGCGGTCGTACTCTGCGTTGGAATATCGGGAGGTATTCGACGGGCTGCCCGTTTCGAAGCGATTCAAGAACCCATAGGCGTCCGCATAGGAAGAGAACCAAGCCGATCGCACCAAATCGAATTCACCGTTCTTAGCCGCAACATCGACGACGGCCCGTTCGCTATTGACAAGGTTAGCGGTGACGCCGATTTGCTTCCACATGCTGGCCACGGCGATGGCGACTTTTTTGTGCTCCTCGCTGGTGTGGTACAGCAACTCGAATCGGAGTGGCTTGGCACGCGTATAACCTGCCTGGGCTAATAATTGTTGCGCGGTTTGCCGTCGCTGAGCGGCGCTCTGGGCGTTGAACGCGTCGGGCAACGGTGGAAAATAGTTGTCGACGTTTGGTGGCACAACGCCGAAGGCGGGTTGGTCACCCGTACGAATGAGACGTTCTGTGATGGTCGCTCGATCGATCACCATACTCAGCGCACGGCGCACCCGCACATCGTCGAACGGGGGCCGGCTATGATTGGGAACGTAAACGTAGAGCCCCAACGAGGGAGATAAACGTAAGCTTCCGGGCATGTTTTCGCGGAGCCAATCCAAACGCTCCGGGGGGAAATTCGCCATGGTATCCAATTCACCAGCACGAAACTTGGCGAACCCGGTATTGAGGTTATCCAACGGAAAATGCTGCACCTCGTCGAGCGCGACGGAATCAGCCGCATGGAAATACGGATTGCGGACCAGCACGATTTTCTCTTGCGGGATCCACTGGTCAAGTTTGAACGCACCGTTGGAGACCAAGTTGCCGGGTTGAGTCCACTGGATACCGTGGGTCTTGATCGTGTGCTCGGG